>DATLGI010000169.1:0-14459 GCA_035540535.1 Pseudonocardia sp. | reverse complement strand
GGCAGCAGGACCGTCGCGGGGCCGGGGACGGTGCGCCCGTCGAGCAGCCGCACCGGCAGCGCGCGCAGCTCGTCGAGCAGGCCGGGGACCGCGTCGGCGGGGCCGACCAGCTCCGCGTACACCGCCCGCCACCAGGCGGCGGGGCGGTCGAGGCCGAGCAGCCGCTCGGCCAGCTCGGCGGCACCGACCGCGCGCACCCCGAGGCCGGCGAGGGCCGCCGCCCCGGATCCCGAGAGCGGCCCCGACGGCGGGGCGAGCAGGCGGGCGAACGCCGGGTCGGCCCCGGCGAGCAGGGCGGGCAGCCCGCCGGCGCCGGGGACGTCGAGCCGCTCGGCCCGGGCGGGCGCGAGCTCCGCGCCGGCGGCACCGGGCAGCCACTCCGCGGTACGCAGCGCCGCGGCCAGCGCGTCGCGCAGCCGGCCGCCCAGCTCGGAGAGCGGGAACCCGGGCTCCGGGACGGCCGCGACCCGGTCGTCCGGCGGCAGGGCGCGCAGGAGGTCGAGGTAGGCGCGGGCGGCCTCGTCGACGAGCCGGTCGGTGACCGGGCCGGCGCGCACGTGCCGGCGGTCCGGGTCCAGCGGGAACGTGGCGAGCAGCCGGGCGGGCAGCGACAGCCGCTCCGCCGCGGGCGTCGGCGCGTGCAGCACGTCCGCGGCGAGCGGCGCGGGCCGACCGGCCGCGTCCAGCGGCAGCGCCCACGCGACCGCCCAGTCGCGCCGCTCCTCCACCGCACCCGAGGGCCCGTCGAGCCGGCCGCCGCGGCGGGCGAGCAGCCACCGCCGGGGCCCGTCCGGCGCACCGTCGACGGTCACCAGCTCCGCGACGGCGCCGTCACCGGGCAGGGACACGCTCTCCGGGGTGCGCCGCACCACCCGCCCGTCCACCGCGACCTCGGCGAGGTCGGGCAGGGCGAGCAGCAGGTCGGGGGCGGTGGCGCGCGCCGCGGCCAGGAGCGCCTCGACGTCGGCGCCCCGGCGCAGCGGCAGCCGGACCTCGGTCGCGAAGCCGTCGGGAACCGGCGGCTCCGCGCGCGCGACCGGCCACACGAGCCGCAGCACCGGCAGCTGCCCGTCCCGGCGCGCCAGCTCGGCCGCGGGGCCGGGCAGCGCCGCGACGGCGGCGGCCGTGTCGGTCGCGGAGAACCGCACGCCGCCGGTCGCGGACACCACCCGTGGCGCGTCGGTCAGGGCCAGCACCGCGGCGAACCCGACGCCGAACCGGCCCACCGCGGCGTCGTCGCGCTTCGCCGAGGCCCGCAGCGAGGCGAGCGCGGCCACGCCGCCGGCGTCGAGCGGCGCGCCGGTGTTGGCGACCCGCAGCTCGACAGGGCCGCCGGCGCGCGCAGCGGCAGGCGATGCGTCCGACGTGAGGCGCAGCCGGCCGGGGACGCCGGCGGCGCGGGCGGCGTCGGCGGCGTTCTGCGCGAGCTCGACGAACCAGGTCTGCGCGTAGCCGCCGAGGCGCAGGTCCTCCTCGGCATTGGCGTCCTCCCGGAACCGGGTCGGCGACGCGGCCCACGCCTCGAGCACGGAGGCCCGCAGTGCGGCGGTGCCGAACGGGTCGGGCGGCGCCGGAGGGCTCGCCACCGTCAGGATTCCTGCGGCTCCAGGTCGACGCCGTCGTCGTAGACGAGCTCGGCCACCGTGACCGGCGAGACCGGCTCCGCGGCGACGTCGGAGTGCGCGCCGCACCCGAAGTCGACGGCGACGACGGCACCGTCGGCCGGGGAGAACTCGTTGCCGCAGACGCCGAAGGCGGCGCGCAGCGAGCCGGCGACCGGCAGGAGGAACCCGCACGTCCCGCACGGCGCGGGCGCCCCGCGGGCCATGTCGGACGCGGGCCCGTGCGGGCCGGAGTGCCAGCGACCGGCGGCCTCGGCCCGCCCGACCGGCCCCAGCACGCGCGGGCGGCCGAGCTCGACCTCGCGCGCGACGGTGGCGACCTCCGGGTCCTCCTCCTCGACCGCGACGTGCGCGGACACGAGGCGCGGATCGTCGGGCGCGGCGGGCAGCAGGTCGCCGACCCCGAGGTCGCCGGGGCGCACGCGCTCCTGCCAGGGCACCCAGGCCGGCGCCACCACGGCGTCGGGGCCCGGGAGAAGCGCCACCTCGCTGACGGTCACCGGCTCCTCGCCGCCGGCGCAGGCGAGCGTGACCGACCAGCGCCAGCCGCGGTAGCCGCCCTGGCGCGCGGCGAACAGGTGAGTCACGGCGCCCCCGGGCTCGGGGACCACGTCGAGGTGCTCGCCGACGGCCTCCTCGCCCGCCCCGGCACCCAGCTCGACGGCGGCCTCGTCGACGGCGGCGGCGCGGGCCTCGGCCACTGCGTCCGCGAGCCGGGCCGGTGTCTCGACGGTCGCTGCGGCGGTCACGGTGGCGATTGTGCCACCCTGTGCGCCCATGGCCGTCCGGCGCGTGCTCACCGACGGGATCCTCGCGGCGATCCTGGTCGTGGCCGCGGGCTGCGCGGCCGCCGCACCGGCGGCGACGCCCGCCGCGGCACCGGTCGAGCGGCTGCGCGTCGACGTCGTCGCCGAGATCCCGCACGACACCACGGCGTTCACCCAGGGCCTCGAGCTGGCAGGCGGTGTCCTGTACGAGGGCACCGGGCTCGCGGGCGAGTCCCAGCTGCGCGAACTCGATCCCGCCACCGGCGCCGTGCGCCGCGCCGTCCCCCTGCCCGGGGAGCTGTTCGGCGAGGGCATCACCGTCGTCGGCGACCGCATCTGGCAGCTGACCTGGCGCGACGGCGTCGCCCTCGAGTGGGATCGCGCCCGGCTGCGGCTGCTGCGACAGGTGCCGATGGCGGGCGAGGGCTGGGGACTGTGCTTCGACGGCGCCCGGCTCGTCCGCAGCGACGGCACCGCCACGCTGCGCTTCCACGACCCGTCGACGTTCGCCCAGACCGGCTCGGTCGCCGTCACCCTGGACGGGGCGCCGCTGGCCGCGCTGAACGAGCTCGAATGCGTCGACGGCCAGGTGTGGGCCAACGTCTGGCGCACCGACCGCATCGTGCGGATCGACCCCGCGGACGGCCGGGTCACCGCCGAGGTCGACGCCGCGGGGCTGCTCGACGCCCGCCGGCGGGAGGGCACCGACGTGCTCAACGGCATCGCCGCGCTGCCGGGTGCCGGCGAGCGCCGGTACCTGCTGACCGGCAAGTACTGGCCGGCGATGTTCCGGGTGCGCCTCGTCCCCGCGCCGTGAGCCCCGGCGCCGCCCGCACGCCGTTCCGATGGTTCAGAATGACGCTGTGACGCGCTCCGGTCCACCCCGTCGCCGCCGTCGGAGGCGGACGTGGGTGACCGTCGACGGCACCCCGGCGTCGCGGCCCGGCGCCGCCCCACCGGCACCCGAGGACCACCCCGACCCGCCGCCTGCGGAGCCCGCGCCGCGGCGCTACCCGTGGCAGGACGACCCGGACTACGACCCCACCGCCTACCGCCGCACCCCGCCGGCGCTCGACGACGTGCCCTGGACGGACGCGGGCCCGCCGCCGGTCGAGCCGCCGACCGTCGCGGACCGCCCGCCGCCCCGGATGCCGCGCAAGCTCACCGTCACCCGGGTCGCGGCGCTGCGCAGCCGGCAGATCACCGGCAACGGCATCCGCGCGTTCCGCCGCGCCGCCACCGCCGACGGCGCCGAACGCTCCGGGCTCACCGCCCTCACCTATCCGACGATGATGACCTACGCGGTGGACGCCGCGATCGCCGTCGCGCTGGCCAACACCCTGTTCTTCGCCGCCGCCACCGCGGAGAGCAAGACGAACGTCGCGCTGTACCTCGCGATCACCGTGGCGCCGTTCGCCCTGGTGGCCCCCGTGGTCGGCCCGCTGCTGGACCGCATCCAGCGGGGCCGCCGGGCGGCGCTCGCCGTCACGTTCGCCGGCCGGGCCGCGCTCGCCGTCGTGCTCGTCTACCAGTACGACACCTGGGCGCTCTACCCCGCGGCTCTGGCGTTCCTGGTGCTCAGCAAGTCCTACCACGTCCTGCGGTCGGCGGTGACGCCCCGCGTGCTGCCACCGTCGATCACACTGCCGACGACGAACTCCCGGCTCACCGCGTTCGGGCTGGCGTCCGGGACGGTGTTCGGCGCGATGGCCGCCGGCGCCGCCGCGCTGTTCGGCTCGTCGGGCGCGCTGGTGTTCACGGCGCTGTGCGCCACCGGCGGGTTCGTGCTGTGCCTGCGGATCCCGCGGCGGGTCGAGTCGACCGCCGGCGAGGTGCCCGCCGCCCTGCGCACCACCGCGCGCGGGCGCCGCCGGCCGATGGGCCGAGCGGTGATCGTCGCGATGTGGGGGGCCGGCTCGATCCGGGTGCTCACCGGGTTCCTGACCCTTTTCGTGGCGTTCGCGGTGAAGGCCCAGACCGAGCAGGACCCGGCCCGGCAGCTGCTGCTCATCGGCATCGTCGGCGCGGCCGGCGGACTGGGGTCGTTCGCCGGGAACGCGCTCGGGTCGCGCAAGCGCTTCGGCCGCGACGACAGTGTGGTGCTCACCTGCGTCGGCATCGCCACGGCGGCCGCGGCCACGGCCGCGTTGGTGCCCGGGATCGCCACGGCCGCCGTCGTCGCGCTCGTCGCGTCGACGTGCAGCGCGCTGGCCAAGGTGACCCTCGACGCGCTGATCCAGCGCGACCTGCCCGAGGAGTCGCGGGCGTCGGCGTTCGGTCGCTCGGAGACGGTGCTGCAGCTCGCGTGGGTGCTCGGCGGGGCGCTGGGGGTGCTGCTGCCGCACTCGACGTACTGGATCGGGTTCAGCGTCACCGCCGCGCTCGTCGCGCTCGGCGGGGTGCAGGCCGCGCTGATCGGGCGGGGCCGCAGCCTGCTGCCCCGCAGGCGGCCCGCAGCACCGGCTCCGCAGCCGGCCCGCACGGTCGGTTGACCAGCCGTCCGTAGGGTGGTGGGCGTGCCGCGCCGCCTGTCCGTCCTGCTCGCCGCCCTGCTCGCGTCCGCGACGGCGTGCGCGTCGGGCGGCGGCCCCGAGGTGCGGTTCACCGTCGGCGACGCGACGGCGACGGCGCGGCCCGCCCAGTACTGCGACGACGCCTTCACCGACTGCCGCGCCGACCAGAGCGCGCCGGTGGAGCTGCCCGTCCCGTCGGGGGCGACGATCCGCATCGAGGTGGGTGCGGAGATCGCCCGCTCGCCCTGGCAGGTGGTGTTCGCCTACCGCGACGGCGCCGGCGAGCAGCTCTCCGACCGGACCCGGGTGTTCCCGCCCGGTGAGGTCACCGAGCACCTGCTCGAGCTGCCCGCGCAGGCCCGGCTGATCACCGCGCAGGTGCAGCAGTACGGCCCGCCGCCCGAGGCGGACCCGGGCACCGGCGAGATCCTCTTCCCGATCCGCGGCAGCTGGGTGCTCGTGCCGGGCGGCGCGTAGGCCGGCCTACCCGTCGAGGTCTCGGGCCACGGCGCGCACGACCTCGGCCGCGAGCTTGCAGGTCTTGCGGTCCGGGTAGCGCCCCCGGCGCAGGTCCGGCTGCACCCGGGACTCCAGCACCCGGATCATGTCCTCGATGAGCCCGTGCAGCTCCTCCGCGGGCCGTCGGGTGGCCTCGACGACCGACGGCGGCGCGTCCACCAGCCGCACCGACAGCGCCTGCGGGCCGCGGCGCCCCTCGGCCATCCCGAACTCCACCCGCTGGCCCGGCTTGAGCCCCTGGACCCCCGCCGGCAGCGCGGTCTTGCGGACGTAGACGTCCTCGCCGCCGTCCTGGGACAGGAAACCGAAACCCTTCTCGGCGTCGTACCACTTGACCCTGCCGGTCGGCACCGCTACTCACCCGTTCCTCATCGTCCGCCCCGCGCCGGTGCCCCACCGACACGACGAACGCGCCCTGGTGCCTGTCCTGGCGACCGGGACGCGCGGTGCCAGCCTAGTCGCGTCCGGGTCCGGCGCGCAGCCGCCGAGCCCGCGCCCGCGCTCAGGCGTTGCGGACCCTCGCCGCGTCCTCGAGGCCGAGCAGGCCCACCGACTTCTCCCGCATCTCCACCTTGCGCACCTTGCCGGTGACCGTCATCGGGAACTCGTCCACGACGAGCACGTAGCGCGGGATCTTGTAGTGCGCGAGCCGGCCGGTGGCGAACTCCCGCACCGCCTCCGCGGTGAGCTCGGCCGCACCCTCCCGCAGCTTCACCCAGGCGCACAGCTCCTCGCCGTACTTCACATCCGGAACGCCGACGACCTGCGCGTCGACGACGTCCGGGTGCGTGTACAGGAACTCCTCGATCTCGCGGGGGTAGACGTTCTCCCCGCCGCGGATCACCATGTCCTTGATCCGTCCGGTGATGTTGACGTAGCCGTCGGAGTCCATGATCGCCAGATCGCCGGTGTGCATCCAGCGGGCGCGGTCGATCGCCTCGGCCGTCTTCTCCGGCTCGTCCCAGTACCCGAGCATCACGGAGTAGCCGCGCGTGCAGAACTCGCCGGGCTCGCCGCGCGGCACCGTCAGCCCCGTCTCCGGGTCGATGATCTTGATCTCGACGTGCGGGTGCACCCGGCCGACCGTGGACACCCGCCGGTCCAGGGAGTCGTCGGCGCGGGTCTGCGTGGACACCGGCGAGGTCTCGGTCATGCCGTAGCAGATCGTCACCTCGGTCATGCCCATCCGGTCGACGACCTGCTTCATCACCTCCACCGGGCACGGCGAACCGGCCATGATGCCCGTCCGCAGCGAGGTCAGGTCGAAGGTCTCGAAGTCGGGATCGTTGAGCTCGGCGATGAACATCGTCGGCACGCCGTAGAGCGAGGTGCACCGCTCCTGCGCGACGGCCTTCAGCGTCTCCTTGGGGTCGAACCCGGGCGCGGGGACGACCATGGTCGCGCCGCTGCTGGTGCACGCGAGGTTGCCCATCACCATGCCGAAGCAGTGGTAGAAGGGCACCGGGATGCACACCCGGTCCTCGGGGGTGTAGCCGCAGAGCTGGCCGACGAAGTACCCGTTGTTGAGGATGTTGTGGTGCGAGAGCGTCGCGCCCTTGGGGAAGCCCGTGGTGCCCGACGTGTACTGGATGTTGATCGGGTCGTCCGGGCTCAGCCCGGCCTGCAGGCGGGCGAGCTCGGCGCGGTCGCCCCCGCGGCCGGCGTCGAGCAGGGCGTCCCACTCGGGCGAGTCGAGCAGCACCACCCGGCGCAGGTCCGGGCAGTCGCCGCGGACCTCGGAGATCATCGCGGCGTAGTCGGAGGTCTTGAAGCTGCGAGCGGCCACGAGCATCGCGACCCCGGCCTGCTTGAGCACGTACGCCAGCTCGTGCGTGCGGTATGCCGGATTGATGTTGACCAGGACGACGCCCAGCTTGGCCGTCGCGTACTGGACGAAGGTCCACTCGGCGGTGTTCGGCGACCAGATGCCCACCCGGTCGCCCTTGGCCAGGCCGGCGTCGAGCAGCCCCAGCGCCAGGACGTCGACGACCTCGCGGAACTCGGCGTAGGTCCAGCGCCGCCCGGTCTGCACCTCCACCAGGGCCTCGCCGTCGGGCCGGGCGCCGACCGTCCGGTCCAGGTTGTCGCCGATCGTGTCGCCCAGCAGCGGCTCGTCGGAGGTGCCGGAGGCGTAGGACGGGACGGCGGGGGTGGCTGCGGCGGACACGGCTGGTCGAACTCCTCGTGGTCGTGGGAGGGGCCCATCCTGCGACGGCCCGCGGGGAGCGCGCCACCTCCGTCCGGGGGGTCGACCCTCGACAACGACGTTGTCGCGGTTTTCCGGCCCCGAGAACAGCAGCAACGTCGTTGTCGACGGTGGACGGAATGCGGGGTAGGGGGCGGCGACCGTCCCGATAGGCTCGGCCGATGCATGACCCGCGTGTCCTGCTCGATCCCGCCACCGACGCCGCCCGCAAGCTGGCCCGGCGCGGGTACGCCCTGGACGTCACGTCGCTGGAGAAGCTGCTCGCCGCGCGCAACGGCGCCATCCACCGCGGCGACGAGGCCCGCGCGGAGAGCAAGCGGGTCGCCGGCGCGGTTCGGGAGGCCTCGGCGGAGGAGCGCCCGGCGCTGGTCGAGCGGGCACGCGAGCTCAAGGGCGTCGTCGCCGCCGCGGAGGAGGAGCAGCGCGCGGCCGACGCCGAGCTGACCGAGCTCCTGCTCGGCATCCCCAACCTGCCCGCCGACGAGCTGCCCGACGGCACCTCGGACGCCGACGCCGAGCTGGTCCGCACGTGGGGCGAGCCGGTCGTGCCCGGGTTCCCCGCGCTCGACCACGTCGACCTCGGCGAGCGCCTCGGCATCCTCGACCTGCCCCGGGCCACGAAGCTCGCCGGCCCGCGGTTCGCGGTGCTGCGCGGGCGGGGCGCGGCGCTGGAGCGGGCGCTGGCGCGGTTCTTCCTGGACCTGGCCGTCGACCGGCACGGCTACACCGAGTTCTCGGTGCCGACGCTGGTGAACCGCGAGACGATGACCGGCACCGGGCAGCTGCCGAAGTTCGAGGCGGACCTGTTCCGCACCGGGGTCGCGGACCGCGAGCTCTTCCTCATCCCCACCGCCGAGGTGCCGCTGACCAACCTGCACGCCCGCGAGACCCTCGCCGTCGAGGACCTGCCGCTCGCCTACACCGCGCACACCCCGTGCTTCCGCTCGGAGGCGGGCTCGTACGGGCGCGACACCCGCGGGCTCATCCGGATGCACGAGTTCTCCAAGGTCGAGCTGGTGCGGATCGTGCCCGAGCAGCGGGCGCGCGAGGAGCTGGAGATCCTGCTCGGCCACGCGGAGGCCGTGCTGCAGGAGCTCGGCCTCGCCTACCGGGTGGTGAAGCTGGCGGCGGGCGACATCGGCTTCTCCGCGTGCATGACCTACGACGTCGAGGTGTGGCTGCCCGGGCAGGGCGCCTACCGCGAGATCGCGTCGGCGTCGGACTTCGGGACGTTCCAGGCGCGCCGCGCGGGGATCCGGACGAAGGCCAGGGACGGCACCCGCGGCTTCGCCGCCACGCTCAACAGCTCCGGGATGCCGATCGGGCGCACCCTCGTCGCGATCCTGGAGCAGGGCCAGCAGGCCGACGGCTCGGTGCGGATCCCCGCGGCGCTGGTCCCCTACACCGGCTTCGACGTCCTCGAGCCCTAGAGACCGCCGGTGAACAGCAGCCGGTTCGGGGTGGCGCCGGTCCCGCCGCCGCGGATCACGTCCGGGGTGGCGTTGGTGACGATCCACTCCGCCACCGTGGCGCTCGGCGCGTCGCCGAACCGCTGCTTGTAGAGCGCCGCGACGCCCGCGGCGTGCGGCGCGGCCATCGACGTCCCGCTGTAGGACGCCGTGCCCCGGCCCGGCGCGGTGGAGACGATCCGGGTGCCCGGCGCGTACACGTCGACGCAGCGGCCGGTGCTGGAGCTGCGCGCGCGCTCGTCGTCGATCGTCGAGTTCGCGACCACCAGCACGCCGGGCACCGACCGCGGGGCCGACCCGCAGTCGTCGCCACCGGTGTTGCCGGCCGAGGACGCGACGAACACGCCGTCGTCGAGCAGCCGCGTGATCGCGGCGAGCAGCACGTCGGAGGGTCCGTAGCTCCACGACATCACCGCCACCGACGGGCCGGTCGCGTTGGCCGCGACCCAGTCGATGCCCGCGAGCAGCGAGGACAGCGTTCCCGAACCGCGGCAGTCGAGCACCTTGACCGAGCGGATCTGTGCCTGCTTGGCCACGCCGTGATCGCGCGACGCCGCGATCCCGGCGACGACGGTGCCGTGGCCGTCGCAGTCGCCGGTGCCGAGGTCGATGGTGTTGACGGCCTCCTGGGCGCGGCCCTCGAACTGCGGGTGGGTGGTGTCGACCCCGGTGTCGAGGACGTAGACGGTGACGCCGGCGCCGGTGGCCTCGGTCGTGTACGTGCCGTCGAGCGGGAGCCGGCGCTGGTCGATCCGGTCCAGGCCGCGGTTGGGCGGGTCGATCTGGGTGTCCTCGGCGGCCCGGGCCGGGGGCAGCGGGTGCGGCGGCACGGGACGGAACTCGCGGTCCCGCTCGACGGCGAGGACGCCCGGCCGTTCCTGCAGGCGCCGGACGTCCGCCCGGGTCAGGCGCGCCGCGAACCCGGCAACGGCCGCGCGGAACTCCGCGGTCGGGACGAGGTCCAGCTCGGCCACCGCCGCCGCGGACTCGGTGACGCTGCGGGTGTGCACCACGTAGTCGGCCGCCTGCGTCTCGCCGGCGAGCGCGGGCGCCCCGGTGAGGACGGCGAGCACCTGCAGGACCACCACGAACGGTGCGACGCGGAGCGGGGAGCGGGTCACGGTCCGCGACGTTACGGGCTCCGCGACGGGGCGGCAGTGCCCCGATGGGGTCCACAGTGGCCGCTGTGGCGGATGGTGCAACGCAGAGTAGCAAGCTGTCGCCTCCACCCTCACGCAGCGCGATCAGCGGGCGCCCGGGTGCACCGACACCTCCGTCGCCTTGACCGCGAACCAGAGCCGCGCGCCCACGTCTGCCCCGAGATCGGCGACGGCCGCCGGCGTGACGTCGGCGGCCAGGCCGTCGACCCAGCCGGGAGCGTGCGAGGGGGCCGCGGCGCGGAGCCGGACGACATCGCCGCGCGGCTCCAGCGCCGCCAGTCGCACCTCCGCCACGTTGCGCGGGCTGCCGCCGGGGCGGGCGGGGAACACCGCCACGGCCGACGGCGGGAACACCGCCACCGCCGCGGCCCCCTCGACGAGCGGCTCGCTGCACAGTCCCGCGACGAGGGTGCCGTCCGCGGTGCGCAGCCCCCCGGCGGCCGCGGTGCCCCTCACCAGGTTCAGCCCGGCCACCCGCGCGGCGAACCCGCTGCGCGGGCGGGCCAGCACGTCCCGGGCCGGGCCCTGCTCCACCGCGGCGCCGCCGGTCAGGACGAGGACGTGGTCGGCGAGCACCAGCGCGTCGAGCACGTGGTGGGTGACGAGCACGGTGGTGCGGCCGGCGTCACGGACGACCCGGCGCAGCAGGGCCCGCATCGCGGGGGCGGAGTCGACGTCGAGCGCCGCGAGCGGCTCGTCGAGCAGCAGCAGCTCCGGCTCCCCGGCGAGCGCCCGGGCCAGTGCCACCCGCTGGGCCTGGCCGCCGGACAGCTGCGCCGGCCGCCGGTCGGCGAGCTCGCCGGCGTCGACCTCCGCGAGCCAGCGCCGCGCGGTCCGGTCCGCCGTGCGGCGGTCCACGCCGGCACACCGCGGGCCGAACGCGACGTTCGCCGCCGCCGTCAGGTGCGGGAACAGCAGCGGCTGCTGGGCGAGCAGGCCCACCCGGCGCCGGTGGGTCGGGACCTCGGTGCCGGTCGCGGTGTCGGTGAGCACCCGCCCGCCGAGCTCCACCCGGCCCCGCTCGGGCCGCAGCAGACCGGCCAGCACGCCGAGCACCGTGGACTTGCCCGCGCCGTTCGGGCCGAGGATCGCCAGCACCTGCCCGGCCTCGACGGCGAGGGCCGCGTCGAGGACGAACGACGGGCGGCGCAGCACGATCGACGCGGACAGGCCCGCCGTCACCGCAGCCCCTCCGCCGCTCGCGGCCGGGCCACCGCGATCACCACCACCGCGACGACCACGAGCACCAGCGAGAGCGCGACCGCCCCGTCGACGTCGACCTCGCGCACCTGGTAGACGAGCAGCGGCAGCGTCCGCGTCGTCCCCTGCAGGCTGCCGGCGAAGGCGATGGTCGCGCCGAACTCTCCGAGCGCGCGGGCGAACGCCAGCACCAGCCCGGACCCCAGCCCCGGCAGCACCAGCGGCAGCGTCACCCGCCGGAACACCGTGCCCGGCGACGCGCCCAGGGTGGCCGCCACCGCCTCGTACCGCTGCCCCGCCGTGCGCAGCGCCCCCTCCAGCGCCACCACGAGGAACGGCATCGCGACGAACGTCTGCGCGAGCACGACCGCGGCCGTCGTGAACGGCACGGTGACGCCGAACCACAGCTCCAGCACGCGCCCCCCGAAGCCGGTGCGCCCGAGCGTGTAGAGCAGCGCCAGGCCGCCGACCACCGGCGGCAGCACCAGCGGCAGCAGCACCACCGGCCGCACCAGCCGCACCGCCGGGGAGGTCGAGCGGGCGAGCACGGCCGCCAGCGGGCCGCCGAGGAGCAGGCACAGCAGCGTCGAGACGGCGGCGGTGCGCAGCGACAGCCCCAGCGCCGCCAGCGCCGCATCGCTCGTCACCAGCTCCGGGAGGCGGGCGAGATCGGCCCGCGCCACGAGCCCGAGCACCGGCAGCGCGATCAGGGCGAACCCGGCGCCCGCGGGGAGCCACAGCCACGGCGGCAGGCCGACCGCGACGACGTGCCGATCGGGGCCGCGCCGGGGCGGGGCGAGCGACCGCCCCCGGCGGCGGGCGGCTGCGCGACGAGCGGGACGTCCCGCGCCCGGTGGTGCCGGCGGCGGGGCGGTCACGGGCTGCCGAACCCCGCGGCCGCCAGCACCGCCCGCCCCTGCGGCCCGCCGACCAGCTCGACGAACTCCCGCGCGAGCTCCGGATGGGCCGCGCCGGCCAGCGTCGCGATCGGGTAGGTGGTGGTGGCGGCCCCGGCCTCGGCGATGTCGACGCCGTCCGCGCGGTCGCCGGCCGAGCGCGCGTCGGTGACGTAGACGAGGCCGGCATCCGCGTTGCCGGAGGTCACCTTGGCCAGCACCGACCGGACGTCGGGCTCCTCGCTGACGGGCGCGAGCGTGACCCCGGTGACGGCCTGGAGCCGCTGCGCCGCCGCCCCGCAGGGCACCTGCGCGGCGCAGACGACGACGGCGAGGCCGGGCCGGGCCAGGTCCGCGAACCCCTGGACGCCGGCCGGGTTCCCCGGCGCGACGGCGATCTGCAGCACGTTCGTCGCGAAGACCTCCGGCGCCCCGTCCACGAGACCGGACGCGACGAGCTCGTCCATCTGCACGGTGCTCGCGGAGGCGAAGACGTCGGCCGGGGCGCCGTTCGCGATCTGGCTCGCCAGCTCGGAGGACGACCCGAGGTTCAGCACGACGTCGACGCCCGGGTGCGCGGCCTGGAACCGGCGTTCCAGCTCGCCGAACACGTCGGTGAGCGACGCCGCCGCGGAGACGGTGAGCGTGCGCGTCCCGTCGGCGGGGTCGGCGCCGCAGCCGGCGAGCGCGAGGACCGCCGCGAGCAGGAGCGCCGCCGTCCTCACGGGGTGCCGCCCGGGGTCTCGATCACGACGTTCGTCGACTTCACGACGGCGACCGCCAGCGACCCGGGCTCCAGGCCCAGCTCGCGCACGGCCTCGGAGCTCATCAGGGACACGACCCGGTGCGGACCGCACTGCAGCTCGACCTGGGCCATCACCGTGTCGGTGACGACCCGGGTGACGAGGCCGACGAAGCGGTTGCGGGCCGAGCGCTGCACGCCCGACGGGTCGGGCGCGGCGGTGGCGTGCTCGCGGGCGAACGCGGCGAGCGCGGCACCGTCGACGACCTTGCGGTTGGCGGCGTCCGGTCGGGCGGGCAGGGTGCCCGCCTCCACCAGGCGGCGGACGGTGTCATCGCTGACCCCGAGCAGGCGCGCTGCCTCGGCAATCCTGAACTGTGGCACGAGACCGACGATAACTCCGCGGGTGCGCGTGCTGCCGGCGACCCTGACCGTGTGGTTGGCTGCGGTCGTGGACTTCGAACCCAGCGCGGCCGCCGCCGACCACACCGCGCGGATGCGCGCCTTCCTGCACGAGGAGGTGCTGGCGGCCGAACCGGTGTACGACGCCTGGCGCGCCGAGCGCCGCGGCACCCCCCAGGAGTGGGACCTGCCGCCCGTCGTCGAGGAGCTCAAGGCGAAGGCCCGCTCGCGCGGGCTGTGGAACCTGTTCCTGCCCAGCGTCTCCGGACTGTCGAACCTGGAGTACGCCCCCGTGGCGGAGGCGTCGGGGTGGTCTCCCGTCCTCGCGCCGGAGGCGATCAACTGCCAGGCGCCCGACACCGGCAACATGGAGACGCTGCACCTGTTCGCCACGCCCGAGCAGAAGGAGCAGTGGCTCACCCCGCTGCTCGAGGGCGAGATCCGCTCGGCGTTCGCGATGACGGAGCCGGACGTGGCGTCGTCCGACGCGACGAACGTGCAGACCACGATCCGCCGCGAGGGCGACGAGTACGTCATCTCGGGCAAGAAGTGGTGGATCTCCGGCACCGCGGACGAGCGCTGCAAGGTCTTCATCGTGATGGGCAAGACCGACCCGGAGGCCGCGACGCACCGGCAGCAGTCGATGGTGCTCGTGCCGCGCGACACCCCGGGCGTCGAGATCGTCCGGCACCTGCCGACGTTCGGCTACCAGGACCAGCACGGTCACTCGGAGATGGAGTTCCACGACGTCCGGGTGCCGGTGTCCAACCTGCTCGGCGAGGAGGGCGGCGGCTTCGCGATCGCCCAGGCCCGCCTCGGCCCCGGCCGGATCCACCACTGCATGCGCCTGATCGGGATGGCCGAGCGGGCGATCGACCTCATGGTCCGGCGGGCACGCTCGCGCGTCGCCTTCGGCCGCCCGCTCGGCCATCCCGATCAGGCGCATGCAGTGGTGGATCCGGC
>DATLGI010000168.1:0-2280 GCA_035540535.1 Pseudonocardia sp. | reverse complement strand
GGCGGTCGGGGTCGCGCTGCACCTGGCCGGGCGACGCGGGCCGCTGTTCGCCGACGTGGGCCGGGCGGGCTGGGTCGTGGTCGGCGTGCTGGGCGCGGCGGCGCTGGTCCTCGCCGGGGTGCGGATCGGCCGGCCCTGGGTGGTCGCCCTGGGCACCGGCGGGCTGTTCGTCGCGGTGCCGGTGGCCGTCGCGGAGCTGTTCGACACCGAGCTCGGGCCGCTGCTGGGCCTGCTCGGAGTGGGCCTGGTCCTCGTCACGGTGGCGGTGGTGCTGACCCGGCGGTCCGCGCGGCGGCGGGACTGACCGCTCGCTGGGCCGCCCGCCCCGCCGCAGCCACGACCGCCTCCAGCGGCCCGCGTCGCCCGGCCAGGTGCAGCGCGACCCCGACCGCCACGGAGACGGCGACGAGCACGATCATCGTCGCGGCCCGGTCGGCAGCGGGGATCGGGGCGAGCAGCGCCAGCACCACGGCGTGCCCGCTGTACAGCGTCAGCGGGACCGCGCCGACCGTGGCCGCGGGCCGGGCCAGGGCCGGGACGAACCGCGCGACCAGCAGCGCCGCGCCGAGGACGGCCAGGGCGGTGCCGGTGGTGTGGGCCAGGTCCGGGGTGGTGCCGGTGTGGGGTGCCTGGACGGCCAGCCACCACCAGGACTCGGTGGGGACCGTGCCCGCCCGCCGATCCCCCAGCTCGGAGCCCAGCGCCGCGGCACCGCCGGCGCCGAGGAGGGCCGCCGACACCGCCGATGCGCCCGCCGCCAGCGCCGCACCACCGGCGAGGAGCAGGGCCGCGGTGCGGGTGCGGCGCAGGTCGAGCCGGCCGACCGCCATCCCGGCGAACAGGTAGGTCGTCCAGGTCAGCACCGGGTAGTAACCGGTCAGGGTCAGCGTCGTGAGCAACCCGGCCGGGTCGGCGATGGCGTCGAGGCCCGGTTGCTCGCCGGGCCCGCCCGGGAGGTCCGCGCGCAGCAGGTGGCTGAGCACCGGGGTGAGCAGGCCGCACACGACCGCCAGCGCCGCGAGCGGGCCCGCCCGCAGCCGCAGGAACGGGATCGCGACGGCGAACAGCAGCCCGTAGTAGGCGAGGATCACCGCGACCGGCGGGCCGAACTCGACGAGCACCAGCCCGACCAGGCCGACCAGCAGCCCGCGCACGAGCAGTGCCGCGCCGTGGGCGCAATGGGCGCGTCGGCCGTCCGGGGGCGTGGCGGCACCGGTCGCCAGCGCGACGCCGACGCCCGCCAGCACGGCGAACAGCGCCGAGGCGCGCCCGGAGGCGAGCGCTCCGGTGAACGTCTCGGCGCCGGCGTCGTCGCGCAGCGGCAGCAGGTGCACCGCGAACATCCCGACCAGCGCGACGGCCCTGGCCGCGTCGACGCCGGTGATGCGGGCGTGGCGGAGGCCGGACCGGTCGGCGGGTTCGGTCACCGCGTGGGCAGCCCGGCCGGGCGCACCGGCCCGTCGGGGCGTGCACCGGCGCGGTGCAGCCACCGGTCCAGGGCCTGCTGCGCAACGGCGAGCGGCGGGCGGCGGGCCGGGTCGGTGTCCATCGACGCGCGCAGCAGCGCCAGGTGCGCGCTGTGGCGGGGAAGGTGCGTGAGCGGCGCACCGGCGGCCGCCGCACGCAGGCCGGACACCGCGTCGGGGCGCTCGCCGCGCGGTGGCTGCCCGGTGAGGGCGAACGAGACGGTGGCGGCCAGCTGCCAGGTGTCCGACGCCGGCGTGGCGCGCTCCCCCGCCGCCACCTCGGGGGCCAGGAAGTCCGGGGTGCCGAGCACGAAACCGGCCATCGTCAGGGTCGCGTCGCCGCTGCGGCGGGCGATGCCGAAGTCGATCAGGTGCGCCGAGCCGTGCGGGTCGACCACCACGTTGCCGGGCTTCACGTCCCGGTGCAGCACGTCCTGGCGGTGCGCGGCGTCCAGGGCGCCGGCGACGCTCGACCAGACGCGGGCCGCGGCGAGGTCGTCGAGCGGCCCGCGGGACCGCACCAGCTCACCCAGCGTGGCACCCTCCAGGTACTCCATGACGATCACCAGGCCGCCGAGCTCCCGCAAGCCCGGGTCGGCGCAGGCATGGACCAGGTCGAGGATCCGGATGCAGTGCGGGTGGCGCACCGCGCCCAGGGCCCGGGCCTCCCGGCGGATCCGCTCCTCGGTCTCCGCGTCGGGCGCGTGGGCGGCCTTCAGCGCGACGGCGTGCCCGAGCCGGGCGTCGTGGGCCAGCCAGACCCGGCCGAACCCGCCGGCCCCGAGACGACGCACCAGCCGGAACCGGGCCACCG
>DATLGI010000167.1:0-7051 GCA_035540535.1 Pseudonocardia sp. | reverse complement strand
CCCGCCGCCCCCACGGCGGCCGACCACCGAGGACGCTCGTGACCCGCGCCCCCGTGGCGCGCGCCCTGCTGGCGCTCGCCCTGCTCCTGCTCTCCGGCTGGATCGCCTTCTCGCAGACCCCGACGCTGGGCCTGGATCTGCGCGGCGGCACGCAGATCGTGCTGGAGACGCAGGACACCCCGGAGGTCGCCGCCGACGCCGAGGGCACCGACCGGGTGCTTGAGGTCCTGCGGGGCCGGGTCGACGCGCTCGGCGTCGCCGAGCCGACGTTGGCGCGCTCCGGCGAGAACCGCATCATCGTCGAGTTGCCCGGTCTGCAGGATCCGGCAGAGGCGGCCGAGGTGCTCGGGCGCACCGCGCAGCTGACCATCCATCCGGTGCTCGGCATCGCCGAGGCCGGTGCGCAGCCCGCACCCGGCGAGCAGATCATCCCGGACGAGGAGGGCGTTGCGCTGCGGCTGGGCCCGGCCGCGATCACGGGCACCGACATCGAGGCCGCCCGCGCCGAGCGGCCCCAGGACCAGTTCTCCTGGGTCGTCGCGATCGACTTCGCCGGGGGCGCGGGCCAGGCCTGGCAGCAGCTGACGGCGCAGGCGGCCTGCTCCCCGCCGGGCGATCCCACCCGGCGCACCGCGATCGTGCTCGACGGCCGGGTCATCTCCTCCCCCGCGCCGGTCGATTCGGTCCAGTGCGGCGTCGGCATCGTCGGCGGGCGGACGTCGATCACCGGCGACTTCACCCAGGAGTCCGCCCAGGAGCTGGCCGTGCTCATCGAGGGCGGCGCGCTGCCGCTGCCGGTGGAGATCATCGAGCAGCGCACCGTCGGCCCGACCCTCGGGGCCGACGCGATCAGGGCCAGCGCCGAGGCCGCGGTGATCGGCATCGTGCTCACCGCGGTCTTCCTGCTCGCCGTGTACCGGCTGGTCGGGCTCGCCGCTGTGATCGGCCTGGCCGGCTACGCCCTCGTCGCGTACGCGGCCCTCACCGGGCTGGGCGCGACCCTGACCCTGCCCGGCCTGGCCGGGTTCGTGCTCGCGATCGGCATGGCCGTGGACGCGAACGTGCTCGTCGCCGAGCGCGCCCGCGAGGAGTACAACCAGAAACCCGGCAACCTCGAGCGCTCCGCCGGCAAGGGCTTCACCGCCGCGCTGCCCGCGATCCTCGACTCCGGCGTGACGACGCTGCTCGCCGCGGGCCTGCTGTTCTTCCTCGCGTCGGGGCCGGTGCGCGGATTCGGGGTGACGCTGACCATCGGTGTGCTGGTGTCGCTGTTCTCCGCGCTGGTGCTGTCCCGGGCCGTCACGGAGCTGCTCGTGCGCTCGCGCGCGGTGTCACGGCGACCGCGCTGGTCGGGCATCTCGTCGATCGGGCCGGTCCGGCGCAGCCTGGAGAACGCCGACCCGGACGTGCTGGCCGCCCGCCGCCGCTGGCTCGCCGCCGCCGCGGCCGTGGTGGTGGTCGCCCTCGGCGGGATGCTGGCGCGCGGGCTGGAGTTCGGCGTCGAGTTCACCGGCGGACGGCTGATCGAGTACAACACCGAGCGGCCGATCGACCCCGAGGCCGCGCGCGGGGTGCTGACCGAGGCCGGCTACCCGAACGTCGTCGTGCAGGAGTCCGGCGACGGCGATCTGGCGGTGCGATCGGGCGAGCTGACCGACGCCGAGGCGGCGGAGATCCGCGAGGCGCTGGCCGCGGCCACCGGCGGGGTCGACGTGCTGCGCGACGAGCTCATCGGTCCCAGCCTGGGCGACGAGCTGCGCCGCAACGCCCTCATCGCGCTCGCCGTCGCGCTGGCCGCACAGTTGGCCTACCTCGCGTTCCGGTTCCGCTGGACGTTCAGCGCCGGTGCGGTGACGGCGCTGGCCGCCAACGTCGTCGTCGTCATCGGCTCGTTCGCCTGGCTCGGCCGGCCACTCGACGGCGTCTTCCTCGCCGCGCTGCTCACCGTGATCGGGTACACCGTCAACGACGCCGTCGTCGTGTTCGACCGCATCCGGGAGGCGATCGGCGCCCAGCCGCCGGGCCGGCGGCGTATGCCGTTCCACCGCATCGTCGGCCGCGCGGTGCTCTCGACGCTGCCACGCACCGTGAACACCGGCCTGTCGACGCTGGTCATCCTGTTCGTCCTGCTGTTCCTCGGCGGGGCGACGCTGGCGGACTTCGCCCTCGCACTGATCATCGGCATCGTCGCGGGTGTGCTCTCGACCATCGCCGTCGCCGCACCGCTCGCGATCGAGCTGGAGGCGCGCTGGCCGGCACCCCCGCCCAAGAAGAAGGTCAAGCCGGAGAACCGCGGCACCGGAGCCGTCGTGTAGGTGGGCTCCCGGGCCGGCGCCCGCGTCAGGACGCGGCGCCCGGCTGGAGCTCGGCGGCCCGCAGCCGCGCCGCCAGCGCGTGCAGCTCGTCGCGCAACGCGGTGAGCTCGCGCAGGTTGAGCGCCGTCGCCACCTCCACCCTGGCCTGGGCCCCCCGCGCCCGCGCCCGCAGCTCCCAACCCAAGGACGTGAGGGTGAGCTGGATGGTGCGCTCGTCCTCCACCCGGCGCTTGCGGGTGAGCGCACCCTGTGCCTCCAGCCGCTTGAGCAGCGGGGACAGGGTCCCACTGTCGAGGTGCAGCTGCTCGCACAGGAAACCGAGCGACACGCTGCCGTGCTCCCACAGCACCAGCATCACCGCGTACTGGCTGTAGGTGAGCCCGATCTCCTCGAGCAGCGGCCGGTACGCACCGGTCATCGCGCGCGAGGCGTCGTGGAGCGCGAAGCACAGCTGCTGGTTCAGCAGGAACTCGGACCGTTCCGTCGCCATCGGGACACGATAAGCCCGTCGGTGAGAACGGCGGCGCGCTCCCCGGCCGGAACGGCGGTCGCGGACGCCGGGTCTCGTCGGGGCCGGTCCCGGCAGGGTCACGCGACCGTTCGGCGCCCTCGCACGCGACACCACGCGATGCCGGATCCCGCGGGTGGCGGCTACCGTCGAAGCTCCCATGCCGTCATCTCCACCCCGCTTCGTCGTCGCCACGCTGCGGGCCGCCGGCTGCGTCTTCGCCGAGGACGAGGCGCGGTTGCTCACCGCCACGGCGCGCACGCCGGCCGAGCTGGCCGTGCTGGTGGACCGCCGGGTCGGCGGGGAGCCGCTGGAGCACGTGCTGGGCCGCGCGGAGTTCTGCGGGCTGCAGGTCGCCCTCGACCCGGGGGTCTTCGTGCCGCGCCGGCGGACGGAGTTCCTCGTCCGGCAGGCCGCCGCGCTCGTCGGGCCGGGGGCCGTCGTCGTCGACCTGTGCTGCGGGTCGGGCGCGGTCGGGGCCGCGCTGGCCCGGCCGGGTGTCGAGGTGCACGCCGCGGACGTGGACCCCGCCGCGGTGCGGTGCGCCCGGCGCAACCTCGCCGCCGCCGGCGCCCGGGTGTACGAGGGCGACCTCTACGCGCCGCTGCCGGCGGCCCTGCGCGGCCGCGTCGACGTCCTGGTCGTCAACCCGCCCTACGTCCCCACCGCGGCGATCGGTCTCCTGCCGGCCGAGGCCCGCCTGCACGAGCCGCCGGTCGCGCTGGACGGCGGCGCGGACGGGCTCGACGTGCAGCGCCGGGTAGCCGCGGCGGCGCCGGCCTGGCTGGCTCCCGGCGGGCACCTGCTGGTGGAGACGAGCGCGGACCAGGCGTCGCGGACCGTCGCCGCCGTCGCCGGCGGCGGATTGACGGCACGGGTGACGAGCTGTGCCGAGGTGGACGCGACCGTGGTCATCGGCGCCCGGTCCGGCGGGGCGGTTGACCGCTCCCGCGACCAGGAGCACGGGCCCCGACCTCCGCAGCAGCGACGCCCGCGTGAGCCGCGGGCGCTACCTGAGGATCTTCGTCACGCTCTCGGCCAGTCGGACACCCTCCTCGGCGGCCGCCGCGTCGAAGGGAGCGTCGCGGACATCGTCGGGCCAGGCATCGACGAGCTGTGACGCCCAGTCGACCCAGTGCGCCACCATCACGTAGTAGTCGGTGAGGAAGCGGCCCCCCAACTGGTTGAGCGCGGCGCGCTCGGGAAACGCGCTGCGGCCTTCGAGGTACGCGCGTGCGGTCGCCAGGTTCTCCTCGTTCTCGTCGATCACCCATGCGCGGGTGGCCGCCAGGTTCGCGACGATGTCGGCCTTGCTGCCGCTGTCGGCAAAGCTGATCTTGAGCAGCTGCTCGAACTCGAGGACCGGGCCGGCGCCCGGCTCCTGCAACCAGGCGGCGAGCGCCCGCCGACCCTCGGCGGTGATCGTGTAGCGCGTCCGGCGCCGCCGGCCGACGGAGTCGTCGCTCGCCCGGGCGAGGCCGTGGGTGACCAGCTTCTTGGGCTCCTCGTACAGTTTGCTCCGGGCTCGCGGCCACATCCGGCGCAGGCTGCGGTCGACCTGCTGCACGAGCTCGTGGGTCGTCCACGGCCTGACGGCCAGCAGCCCGAGGACGGCGTAGGACGTCGTGGTCATCGCCGGAGCACTTGACATGACTCTCCCTTTGGGACATATTAACTCTCCCAAAGGGAGATTAGCAGGTGGTGGACATGACCACGACCAACGCACTGCCCGTCGACTCCGCGAACATCGAGCAGCTCCGCGCCTGGGATGGCGACCAGGGCGAGTACTGGGCCGACCATGCCGAGTACTTCGACCGGGCGGTCGCCGCGTACCACCGGCGGCTGCTCGAGGTGGCCACGATCAGCGAGCGTGATCACGTGCTCGATGTCGGCTGCGGCACCGGTCAGACCACTCGGGACGCGGCCCGCGCCGCGTCGACGGGCTCCGCGCTCGGGGTCGACCTTTCGTCACGGATGCTCGCCTACGCCCGCCGCCGCTCCACCGACAAGGGCGTGACCAACGTCAGGTTCGTGCAGGCCGACGCGCAGATCCACGCCTTCGAGCCGGGCGCCTACGACGTGGCGATCAGCCGCACCGGGGCGATGTTCTTCGGCGACCACGGCGCCGCGTTCCGCAACATCGGCCGTGCCCTGCGCTCGGGTGGGCGCCTGGCGCTCGTGACCTGGCAGCCGCTGCCCGGCAATGAGTGGATTCGCGAGATCTCCGGAGCGATGGCCGCGGGACGAGAACTGCCGGTCCCGCCGCCCGACGCTCCCGGCCCCTTCGCGCTGTCCGACCCGGACCGCGTTCGCGCTCTGCTCACCAGCGCCGGATTCGGCGATGTCGAGCTCGAGGGGACGAGCGCGGGCATGTGGTTCGGCAACGACGCCGACGACGCCCACCGTTTCGCGCTCGGCCTGTCGGGCTGGATGCTCGACGGCCTCGACGGCCCCGGCCGCACCCGAGCCGTCGACGCGCTCCACGCCGCGATGGCCGCCCACGAGACCCCCGACGGTGTGCTCTTCGCGTCCGCGGCCTGGATCATCCGGGCGACCAGGCCGTGACGATCGCCGAGCGAACCGCTCGGGAGCGTCGGCCACGTCGACGCCGCGCAGGAGGCGCGAGCGGCCAGGTCGTCACCCTGGGCCGGAGGACCACGTCCCCGCCACGCAGCTAGGATCGGCGCGCCGGCCCTCGTAGCTCAGGGGATAGAGCATCGGTTTCCTAATGGTCCCCGGCCGTCTTACGCACGACCGCGATCCGGCTGGCCGGCGCTGCTATCCGCACCCTGACCAGCCGGTACGCCCGATCCGGCGGCATCCGGCCGTCGGTCAGCGTCCGCGGGACGGGCGAGCCGTCGGTACCCGTCCACGGGGCGGTCACGGACCGGACGGAGATCATCAGAAGCGCTCCCCGAGCACGGCCGCGATGCGCTCGTTGATCTCGTCCCGCTGCCCGTCGATGCACTTCGCGTAGACCTTGTTCAGCACGTCCACCGAGTGTCCTGCGCGGGCCGCGACCTCCGCTGCAGGCACCCCCGCGTTGAGCCACGTCGACACCGCGGCGTGCCGCAGATCGTACGGCCGCGCGGCCAGCGGCGACGTGACCTGCCGGGGTGTGAACGCGATCCTGCGCGCCCCGTCCCACACCCGCGCGTAGGAAGCCGAGCCGACGACGCCGGCGTTCGTCGAGCGGAACAGCCGGCCGTCCGGCGCGACGCCGAAGCGCTCGATGTGCTCGCGCAGGATCGCCACGAGCGCGGGCGGGATCGGGACGATGCGCGTGTCCCGGTCGGCCCGGTGCTTCAACCCGCGCCGGTCGTGCACCTCCCGGGAGTCGGTCCAGCGCGAGCCGGCCGCCGGCCGCGACTCCCACAGCGTCAGCTCACCCCAACCGCGCTCCGGGAGCTTGCAGTCGGTGTCCCGCAGGTTGACCGCCTCCGCCGGCCGGGCGGCCGAGTAGTAGATCGTCGCGAAGAAGCCGACGAGGTGCGGGCCGCGGTCGGCGTTGCGCCGCCCGACGTAGGTGAGCGCCGTGAACAGCTCGCGCGCCTGCACCGGGTTGATCACCACCCGCGGGTCCACCTGCTCGACCCGCTTCGGCCGCTTCCAGCTCACCCGCGCCAGCGGGTTGACGGCCAGGATCTCCCGCTCCACCGCGTACGACAGGAAGTTGTGCACGACGGCCCGCTTGCGACCGATCACCGTCGCGGCCGAGACCGACCCGTCGAGGTTGCGCGTCAGGCCGTCGAGCAGTTCGCGGGCCGCCGCGAGCTCGACGAGATCGGCCACCGGCCGGGACGCCGCGGCCAACCACTCTGCGGCCCGGAGCTCGTCCGCGGTCGGGACGTCGCGGCGATCCTCCGGCGGGAGCAGGTGCACGGTCAGCACCCGGCGGAGCACTGCGATCGACGGTCTTTCGGGCCGGTCGACCACGAACGCCGCACCGGCCGTGGCCAGCGCCTCGATCGTGCTGCGCCGCGTGTTCGCCGCCTGCGCCGGCCACTTCATCGCCACGTACTCCCGGGCGAGCGCGACGAGCGTCACCGCGTTCTGCCGCCGCAGCTCCGAGACGGGCAGCCCCGACTGAACGTCGAATGCGTCCCCCGCCCGCGCCGCCTGCATGAGCTGCGACCGTCGGCTGTTGGCGAGCGCCTTCGTCACGAACCACTCGGAGTGCTCCCGGCCCTGCGTCAGCCAGCGGACGCCGTACGGCCGCGCCTTCGCC
>DATLGI010000166.1:0-5229 GCA_035540535.1 Pseudonocardia sp. | reverse complement strand
GCGGGGCAGCCCGCGCAGCAGGCCGGGGTCGGCGCCACCGGGCATCTGCGACCACAGCACCACCACCGCCGGCGCGAACCTGCCGGGGGACGCGCTCGCCTCGGCCGGGGAGGCCCCGCGGACCAGGGCGTGCTGCATCAGCTCGAGCCGCGCGACGTCGTCGGCCGAATACCGGCGGTGACGACCGGGCACGTGACCGGAGGGGCCGATGCCGTACCGGCGGTCCCAGGTGCGCAGCGTCGCCGGCGCGACGCCCAGCCGCCGCGCGACCGACGCGACACTCAGCCGTGGCGGGTCGGGCGGGCCCCCGGCGGGTGCGTTCGGCGCGGGTTGCGGGGGCATGGCGCCATGGTCGGCGGCGTCACACGGTCCGGCAACCCACAATCCGTTGAATAGGGTTTGAAACGGTTCTAGATTGGGCATCACGCCGGTGTCGGGCTGGCTGCGAGACGGGCGGTGATCACCATGGCGGACATCCGGAGGCTCCCGGTCCCCGTGACGGACATCTGGGAGTGGCAGATGCGGGGTGCGTGCCGCGGCATGGACAGCGCCTTCTTCTTCCACCCGGAGAACGAGCGGGGTCCCGCCCGCGCGAGCCGCGAGCGGCGCGCGAAGGAGGTCTGCCGCAGCTGCCCGGTGATCCAGGAGTGCCGGCAGCACGCGCTGAGCGTCCAGGAGCCCTACGGGGTGTGGGGCGGGCTGTCCGAGGCCGAGCGCGCGGAGCTGGTGCGCACCGGCCGGCGCACCTTGAGAACGACGAACGGCACCTTCGTCGGATAGGTACCGCCGAAGGTGCCGTCCGTCACGGGGCGGGGGCGCTCAGTGCCCGTGCCCGTGGCCGTGGCCGCCGCCGGCCTGGGCCGGTGCGGGGGGCTCGGGCTTGTCCACGACCGCGCTCTCGGTGGTGAGCACCATCCGCGCGATCGACGCGGCGTTCACCACGGCCGATCGCGTGACCTTGACCGGGTCGACGACGCCGTCGGCGAGCAGGTCGCCGTAGGTCAGGGTCGCGGCGTTGAAGCCGTGCCCCCACTGCTGCTCGGCGACCTTGCCGATCACGACCGCGCCCTCGAGGCCACCGTTCGCGGCGATCCAGAACAGCGGCGCGGACAGCGCCCGGCGCACGATGTCGACACCGGTCGCGGCGTCCCCGGTCAACCCGAGTCCGCCCTCCAGCTGCGCGGCAACGTGCACGAGCGCGGCACCGCCGCCGGGCACGATGCCCTCCTCGACGGCCGCCTTGGTGGCCGACACCGCGTCCTCGATGCGGTGCTTGCGCTCCTTGAGCGCGGTCTCGGTGGCGGCACCGACCTTGATCACCGCGACGCCGCCGGAGAGCTTCGCGAGGCGCTCCTGCAGCTTCTCGCGGTCCCAGTCGGAGTCGGCGGCCTCGATCTCGGCCTTGAGCTGCGCGACGCGGCCGTCGACCGCCTCCTTGCTGCCGGCGCCCTCGACGATCGTGGTCGTGTCCTTGGTGACCACCACCCGTCGGGCCCGGCCGAGCAGGTCCAGCCCGGCCTCGGACAGCTTGAGCCCGATCTCCGGGTTGATGACCTGGCCGCCGGTGGCGATCGCGAGGTCGTCCATGAAGGCCTTGCGCCGGTCGCCGAAGAACGGCGACTTGATCGCCGCGACCTTGATCGTCTTGCGGATCGAGTTGACGACCAGTGTCGACAGGGCCTCGCCCTCGAGGTCCTCGGCGACGATGAGCAGCGGCTTGCCGTCGGCGAGCACCTTCTCCAGCAGCGGCAACAGGTCGGCGATCGCGCCGATCTTCTCGCGGTGCAGCAGGATGTAGGTGTCCTCGAGGACGGCCTCCATCGACTCCGCGTCCGTGACGAAGTACGGCGACAGGTAGCCCTTGTCGAACTGCAGGCCCTCGGTGATCTCCAGTTCGGTGGCGAGCGTGGAACCCTCCTCCACCGTGACGACGCCGTCGGTGCCGACGGCGTCGAGGGCCTCGCTGATCAGGTCGCCGATCTCCTGCTCGCGGGAGGCGATCGTACCGACCTGGGCGATGTGCGCCTTCCCGTCCACCGGGGTGGCCTTCTTCCGCAGGAGCTCGGCGACCCGCTCGGCGGCCGCGGCGATGCCGGTGCCCAGCGCCGTCGGGTTGGCCCCCGCGGCGACGTTGCGCAGCCCGGCGGCCACCATGGCCTGGGCGAGGACGGTGGCGGTGGTCGTCCCGTCACCCGCGACGTCGTTGGTCTTGGTGGCGACCGTCTTGGCCAGCTGGGCACCGAGGTTCTCGAACGGGTCCGGGAGGTCGATCTCGCGGGCGATGGTGACACCGTCGTTGGTCACCGTCGGCCCGCCGAACTTCTTGTCCAGCACGACGTGGCGCCCGCGTGGGCCGAGGGTCACCTTGACCGCGTCGGCCAGCTGGTTCACCCCGCGCTCCAGCGCGCGGCGCGCCTTCTCGTCGAAGCTGATCTGCTTCGGCATGTCCTGCCTTCCTGGGATGAGCTCGGGTGAAAGGACGCCGCCCCGGCGGTCCGCTCTCGACGGGCCCCGGGGCGGCGACTACGGCGCGACTCGCGTCAGTTGACGACGGCGAGCACGTCGCGCGCGGAGAGGATGAGGTACTCCTCGCCGTTGTGCTTGACCTCGGTGCCGCCGTACTTCGAGTAGATGACGACGTCGCCGACGGAGATGTCCAGCGGGACGCGGTTGCCCTTGTCGTCGATGCGGCCCGGCCCGATCGCGAGGACCTTGCCCTCCTGCGGCTTCTCCTTGGCGGTGTCGGGGATGACGATTCCGGACGCGGTCGTGGTCTCGGCCTCGCTGGCCTGCACGACGATCCTGTCCTCGAGCGGCTTGATGTTCGCCACCGGATGACCTCCCCTTCCTGGGGCTCTCACGTGGTGTTCTCTGCTGGGTACGACGCCGACCCGGTCTCCCGTCGTCGCGGGTGCCGGGGTCCGGACCGGACGTGCGCTTGGCACTCTACCCATGAGAGTGCCAACCACTCAACGGCCCTCCGGTTCCCGGCTCATCCGCCCACGTACACGCGGGTCACGGGCAGCGCGGAGTCCGCGGGGAGGTCCGGCGCCGACGGGGCCGCGCCCGCGACGAGCAGGTGCGCCCCGAGCGCGGCGACCATCGCGCCGTTGTCGGTGCACAGGCCCGGCCGCGGCACCCGCAGCCTCAGCCCGGCCGCCGCGCAGCGCTGCTCCGCGACGGCCCGCAGCCGCGAGTTCGCGGCCACCCCGCCGCCGAGCAGCACGGTGTCCGCCCCACGCTCGCGCGCCGCGCGGACGGTCTTGGCGGTCAGCACGTCGACGACGGCCTCCTGGAAGCTCGCCGCCACGTCCGCGACGGGTACGGGGACGCCCGCCGCCTCCAGCGCCTCGACGTGCCGGGCCACGGCGGTCTTCAGCCCGGAGAAGGAGAAGTCGTGGGCGGCGTCGCGCGGGCCGGTGAGGCCGCGCGGGAAGGCGATCGCGGCCGGGTCGCCGTCGCGGGCGGCCCGGTCGACGTGCGGGCCGCCGGGGAACGGCAGCCCCAGCAACCGGGCCACCTTGTCGAAGGCCTCGCCGGCGGCGTCGTCGATCGTGGCGCCGAGCGGGGTGATCGGACCCACCACGTCGGGTACGTCGAGCAGGCTGGAGTGCCCCCCGGAGACGAGCAGCGCCAGGCACGGCGGCAGCGGCCCGTGCGCCACGGTGTCGACGGCGACGTGCGCGGCGAGGTGGTTCACCCCGTAGAGCGGCACGTCCCACGCCGCGGCGTAGGCCTTCGCCGCCGCCACCCCGACGAGCAGCGCCCCGGTCAGCCCCGGCCCGGCGGTGACGGCGACGGCGTCGACGTCACGGCCGCGCAGCCCGGCCGTCGCGAGCGCCCGGTGCACGGCGGGGACCATCGCCTGCAGGTGTGCCCGCGAGGCGACCTCGGGCACCACCCCGCCGAACCGGGCGTGTTCCTCGACGCTGGACGCGAGCTCGTTCGCGAGCAGCTCGACCCCACCGGCGCCGGCCCGCACGATCCCGACGCCGGTCTCGTCGCACGAGGTCTCGATGCCGAGCACGATCCCGGCGTTCATCCGCGGGCCTCCCGTCGCATCGTGTAGGCGTCGGCTCTGCTCGGGCGGTAGTAGTCCCGCCGCAGCCCGACACGGGTGAAGCCCTCGGCGGCGTACAGCGCCAGCGCGGCGTCGTTGTCCGTGCGCACCTCCAGGAACACGGTCGCGGCGACCTCGTCGGCGACGGCGAGCAGGCGGCGCAGCAGCGCGCGACCGATCCCGCGCCGGCGGTACGCCGGATCCACGCCGATCGTGTGGACCTCCGCCTCGGCCTGCGGTGGCCCGGCGACGAAACCGAGCCCGGCGTACCCGACGAGCAGGTCACCGTCGCGCGCCGCGAGGTACCCGCGTCCCGCCCCCGCCGCCTCGACGAACGCGCGCTCGGGCCACGGGTCGTCACCGGGGAACAGGATCCGTTCCAGCTCGGCGCAGCGCGGTGCGTCCGCCGGGCGCAGCGCGTCGAGCACGACGTCCCCGCCCGTGGGGCGGTCGGCCGCCCGCGCGCCGCCGCCGGTCACGACGCCGTCACCCGCTTGCGGGCACCGGGCTCCTGCGCGTCGGGCCGACGCAGGTACAGCGGTTCCAGCGGGCCCGGCGCGATGCCGGCCCGCAGCGCGGGCGCGGCCACCGTGACCAGGCCCACGGGCGACGGCGCGTCCGGGCCCCGGACGGGCAGCCCCAGCTCCGCACCCGCGCCACCGGCGACGGCCACGGCGCCCAGCTCCGGCAGCCGCTCGGCCAGCCGGGCCGGCGCGTCGACGTGCGGGCCGCTGAGCCGGCGCCCGTCGGGGTCGTAGGCCGCCCAGTACACCTCCCGCCGCCGGGCGTCGGTGACCACGACGAGCGTGCCGTCCACGACGGCGCTGTCGGCGGCGACGGCGTCGAGCGAGCAGACGCCGTGCACCGGCACGTCGAGCGCGTCACCGAGCGCCGCGGCGGTGACCATGCCGACCCGCAGCCCGGTGAACGGCCCCGGACCGGTGCCGACGACGATCGCCTCCACCTCGCTCAACGCGCACCCGGCCTGGGCGCCGGCGGCGAGGACGCCCGGCACGAGCAGCTCGGCGTGCTTGCGCGCGTCACGGGTGACCCGCTCGGCCCGGGTGACCGGCCCGGCGGCGGTGAGGTCGACGATCCCGGCGGTCACCGCCGGCGTCGCGGTGTCCAGGGCCAGCACGAGCACACCGGCGAGCCTACGAGGGTGGCGC
>DATLGI010000165.1:0-8588 GCA_035540535.1 Pseudonocardia sp. | reverse complement strand
GCCGAGAACGACGCGGTGCCCGGCCGGGGCGGGACGGGTGGCCGACGCGGCGGTCCCTACGTCCCGCCCCGGCCGGGCACCGCGTCGTTCTCGGCGTCCGGTCCACCGGCCGGACGCCTACCCCGCACCCGCGCGGTCCTCGCACCACCGGGCGAGCAGGTCCGGCAGCTCGGACAGCCGCTGCACGACCGCGTCCGGCTCGACGTCGACCGGCACCCGCTGGCTCGGCGGGATGTCGCTGTGCGGCACCAGCACGGCCCGCATCCCCACCGCCTTGGCCCCGCTGATGTCGTCGTAGGGCCGGTCACCGACGTGGACGCACCGCGCCGGATCCGTGACGCCCACCGCCGCCATCACCGCCCGGAACGCCTCGGCGTGCGGCTTGGTCCACGGCAGCTCGCTGCTCCAGACGGTGGCGTCGAACAGGTCGAGCACGCCGTCGCGGCGCAGCCACTCCTCGTGCCACGCGCCCGGCCACGCGGTGGAGGACAGCACGCCGAGCCGCAGCCCGCGCTCGCGCAACACGGCGAGCATCGGCGCGGCCTCGGGGTCGGTGTGCGTGGCCGCCACCCAGAACTCGCGGTAGGCGTCGAGCGCGGCGGCGTGCCGGGCCGAGTCGACGTCCGCGGCGGCGTCGGCGAGGACCTCGGCCAGGGTGAAGGCCCGGTGCTCGTCGCGGACGCCCGCCCACCGGGCGCCGTCCGCGGCCACCAGGGCCTCGGCGAGTGCGCGGGCCCGCTGCGGGTCCTCGGCGTGCAGGACCTCGGAGTAGGCCCGCCAGCCGGCCCGGAGGTCCATCGTCCGCCACGGGGTGAGCGTGCCGCCCCAGTCGAAGATCACCGCGTCGATGCAGGTCATCCCGGGGCCTCCACCTGCCGCACGTGCGCGATCCGCACGTCGTCGGGCCGCCGTTCCAGCCGGACCAGCAGGTGCCGCGCCGCGAGGCGTTCGGCCACCCCCTCGCCCCACTCGACGGCCACGACGGCCTCGGCGAGATCGGTGTCGAGGTCGAGGTCGTCCAGCTCGGCGGCCGGGTCCGCGGCGGCGCCCAGACCGAGCCGGTACGCGTCGACGTGCACCAGCGGCACGCCCGCACCGCCGGGCATCGGGCGGTGTTCCCGCGCGATGACGAACGTCGGCGAGGTGACCGCCCCTCCGACCCCGAGCCCGCGGGCCAGCCCGCGCACCAGCACCGTCTTGCCCGCACCGAGCGGGCCGGACAGCACCACCAGGTCACCGGCCCGCAACCCCGCGGCGAGCCGCTCGCCGAGCGCCTCGGTGTCCTCGGGCCGGCGCAGCTCGATCGCCCCGTCCGGGCCGACCCCGCTCACGCGCGCCGCCGCGGGCGACCGATCCGGCGCAGCACGTCGGGGTCGCCGACCCGCCGCGAGGCGCGCGCGACGAGCCGGCCCAGGGCCTCGTCCATCGCCGCGGACTGCTCGAGCATCGGCAGGTGGCCGGCGCCGTCGAAGCGCAGGAGCGCGGCCTCGGGCAGCTCGCCCGCGATCACCTCGCTGTTCGAGAAGGGGATCACCTTGTCGGCGTCGCCGGACGCGACGAGCACCTCCGTGGTGGTCAGCGCGGGCAGGGCGGCGACCCGGTCGTGGCTGTTCAGCGTGTCGACGAAGTCGATCAGCGCGTCCACCGCGTTGACCCTGATCATGTCGTCGACGAGGTCGACCAGCGCCGGGTCGACGGCGCGGTCCCCGTAGGCGTAGCTGCGGGTGACCGACCAGATCACGTCCCCGGCGAGCCTGCGCACGCCCTCGACCATCCCCGGCTGCCACCGGGCGAGCAGACCGACCCCTCGGGTCAACGGGTTGTGCCGGGAGAGCAGCGTGCCCGGCAGGCCGCTGCTGGCGACCTCACCGGCAGAGGTGGACACCAGCGCCACCCCCACGACCCGGTCGGTGAACAGCTCCGGCTGCTCCTCGGCGAGCGCCATGATCGTCATGCCGCCCATCGAGTGACCGACGAGCACCAGCGGACCCTCGGGCGCCAGGGCGCGCAGGACGGCGGCGAGGTCGTGCGCGAGCTGCTCCAGCGTGCAGCTCTCCCGCGGCGCCCGCTCGGACCGGCCGTGGCTGCGCTGGTCGTAGAGCACCTGCCGGACCGCGGGATCCGTGAGCCCGGCCAGCCCGCGACGCTGGAGCTGCCAGGTCCGGCGGTCCAGCGCGAAGCCGTGCACGAGCACCACCGTCAGCTCCGCCGGCCGCCCGCCGGCGGGCGGGATCTCCTCGCACGACAGCCGGATCCCGTCGTCGGCGGTGACCGACGAGGGCTCGCCCGCCAGCGTCTCGGGTCCGGCGCCACCGGCGAGCCGGATGCCGAGGCGCCGGCGTTCCGCCGCGATCCGGCGCCGCGTGCGCGCCGCCGCCCCGACCGCCACGCCGGTGACCGCCGCACCGGCGGCGGCCCCGGCGATCTGCAACACCCGCCGCATCACGCGCCGCCTCCGCCGACCGTGCGGCGCACCCGTCGCCCGTGCACGCCGGTGACGATCTCGTAGTGGATCGTGCCGAGCTCGTCGGCCCACTCCTGCGCCGTCGGGGAGCCTCCCTCGCCCGGGCCGAACAGCACGGCGGGATCGCCCTCGCGCACCTCGTCGTCGCCGCAGTCGACGACGACCTGGTCCATGCAGACCCGGCCGACCACCGGGCGCGACCTGCCGCCGAGGTGCACGCGCATCCGCCCGTTGCGGTTGAGCCGTCGCGGGACGCCGTCGGCGTAGCCGAGCGGCAGCAGGGCGAGCGTGGTCTCCCGCTGCGTCGTCCACTCGTGGCCGTAGGACACGCCCTCGCCGGCCGGCACCCGCTTGACCAGGGCGACCCGCGCGCGCAGCGTCATCGCCGGCCGCAGCGGGGTGTCCGCCACCGGGCGGCCCAGCGGGTCCAGCCCGTACACCGCGATCCCTGGCCGGACGAGGTCGAGGTGCAGGTCCGGGCGGGTCAGCGTGGCCGCCGAGTTCGCCAGGTGCCGGATCGGCCGGAACCCGCGCTCCGTGGCCGCCCGCCACGCCCGGCCGAGCCGCTCGACCTGCCGGTCGAGCGTCGGGTGGTGCGGCGCGTCGGCGTGCGCGAGGTGCGACCAGACCGCGACGACCTCCGCGGCACCCTCGGCCACCGCCTTCTCCGCGGCGTCGAGCAGGTCGTCCCAGACCCCCGGCTGGGCGCCGTTGCGGGTCAACCCGGTGTCCGCCTTGAGGTGCAGCCGGACGGGCCGCCCGGCCCGCCGCGCCCCGTCGACGACGCCGGCGAGGTGGGCGACCGAGGCCACCGACAGGTCCACCCCGGCGGCGACGGCGGGCGCGAAGTCCTCGTCGGGGACGTGCAGCCAGGACAGCACCGGCGCGTCGATCCCGGCGGCGCGCAGCTCGAGCGCCTCGTCCAGGGTGCAGACGCCGAGCCAGGTCGCCCCGGCCTCCAGGGCCGCCCGCGCGACGGGCACGGCGCCGTGGCCGTAGCCCTCCGCCTTGACCACCGCCATCGTCGCGGCCCCGCTGCGGGCCGCGGCCCCGGCGAGCAGCGCGACGTTGTGCCGGACGGCGTCGAGGTCCACGATCGCCTCGACGGCGGGAGCGGGTACGGCCACGCCCCGCATTCTGGCATCCGGGTCCGACCGCCGGTCAGCGCGCGGTGATCACCTCGACGTCGTACTGCCCGAACACCCGGTCAGCGGTGACGATCGGCATCCGCTGCGCCCTGGCTTGGGCGATCAGCAACCGATCGAAGGGATCGCGATGGTGATCGGGAAGGTCGGCGACGTCGATCACGATCTCTGACGTGATCGGCAGGTGCTCGACACCGAGCTCTCGCGCGAGGCGCGCGGTCCATTCGCGTGGATGCACGGTGAGCTGCAGCCTTCCGGTCCGCCACTTGATCGCGACCTCCCATGGCACGATCGCCGACAGCACCAGCGCGGTGGAATCGGCCATCAGGAGCGCGTCGACCTCGGGCCGCAGCGACGCGCGGTCCATCGACCACATGACCACGGCGCTGGTGTCGACCAGCACCCTCACCGGAAATGGTCCATGAACCAGTCCGGCATCGGCTCGTCGAAGTCGTCGGAGATCGTCACCGTACCTGCCGCCCACCCGGGGTTCGGCTTCTTCCTCCGCTGCACCGGGACGAGCTGCACCAGCGGCTCGCCGGAGCGCGTGACGATCACCTCCTCGCCCGCCAGCGCGCGCTCCAGCAGCTTGGACAGCTGCGTCTTCGCCTCGTGCACGCCGTACTCGGCCATGTCCGTACCGTACAACTTAGCTAAGAGCTAAGTCCAGCACGAAGATCACGGATCGTCGCCGTGACCGCGTCCCGCAGCGCCGACGCCGGAGCCGGCGCCCCCGCCGCCGCCCGCTCCGCCGCCGACGCATGGACGTGTGCGGCACACATCGCCGCCCACCACGGCTCCAGCCCGGCCGCGAGCAGCGCGCCGAGGATCCCGGACAGCACGTCGCCGGAACCCGCGGTCGCCGCCCAGGACGTCGTCGCGGGGTGCACCCCGGCCCGCCCGTCCGGGTCGGCGACGACCGTCGCGTTGCCCTTGAGCAGCACGGTCACCCCCAGGTCGGCGGCAGCCCGGCGGGCCGCGCCGATCCGGTCCGGCCCCACCTCCCCGGCTATCCGCGCGAACTCCCCGGCGTGCGGGGTGAGCACGACGGGTCGCCCGCGGACCGCCGCCCGCAGGCCCGCATCCCCGGCGAGCAGCGTGATCGCGTCCGCGTCCAGGCACAGCGGCACGTCCCGCTCCAGGGCCGCGACGAGCACCGCGCGCCCCTCCTCGTCGGTGCCGATCCCCGGCCCGGCCGTCCACGCCTGCACCCGGCCGGCGTCGGCGATGCCGTCCGTCGCGACGACCTCCGGGTACGCCGCCCGCACCCCGGCGGCGGCGGTACCGGCGAAGCGCACCATGCCGCTCGTCGCCAGCACCGCACCGCCGGTGGCCAGCACCGCGGCACCCGGATAGGTCGCCGACCCCGCCGCGATCCCGACGACCCCCTGGCTGTACTTGTCGTCCGCCGGCCCCGGCACCGGCCACCGCGCCGCGACGTCGGCACCGTCGAGGACGACTGCGTGCGGCTGCGGCAGGTGCGGGCCCAGCCCGAAGTCGACCAGGCGCACCGGCCCGCAGCGGGGGGCCGCCAGCGCGTGCACCGGCTTGTGCGCGCCGAACGTCGAGGTCTCGCTCGCGGCGACCGCGGGCCCGTCCACGGCGCCGGTGTCGGTCTCGACGCCGCTGGGCAGGTCGACGGCGAGCACCGGCACCCGGGCCTGCGCCGCGACGGCGACGAGCTGTGCCGCCGCGGGCCGCAGGCCCCCGCGCCCGGAGATCCCCACGATGCCGTCGACCACCAGGTCCGCACCCGTGACGGCGGCGCGGGCGTCGGCGCCGTCGGTGAGGACCCGCCCGCCGACCCGGCGCAGCGCGGCGAGCCCCTCGGCGTGGGCCCGGTCCGGCACCAGCAGCACCGCGGTGACACCGACGCCGCGGCGCCGCAGCTCGTAGCCCGCCCACAACGCGTCGCCGCCGTTGTGCCCGGCACCGACCAGCAGCACGACGTGCCGACCCGGCGCCCTGAGTCCCAACATCCGCCGGGCGTGCACCGCGAGCCCGAACGCCGCCCGGCGCATCAGCGCCCCGGGCGGCGTCCGGGCGATCAGCTCGGCCTCCGCGTCCCGGATCTGTCCCGCGGTGAACAACCCCCACATGACCCGGGACGCTAGTGGCTAGGCGCCGACGACCTCCATGTCGAAGTTGATCGTCTCGCCCTCGACGAAGGTGACGGTGACGACGACGTCCGCGGTCTCGCCACCGGTCGTGGCGCTGCAGGTGAGGGTGGCGCCGACGGTGCCGTCGAGGTCGGAGGGGCAGTCGACGGACTCGGCGCCGAACGCGTTGCGGATCTGATCCTCGACGGTCTCCTCCTCGGCCACGGTGCTGCAGCCGCTGAGGGCGACGGTCAGTGCGGCGGCGGCGAGGGCGGCGCCGAGCGCACGCACGGTCCTGGGGTACATGGTCGTCCTCACGGTCGGGGCGGCCACCCGGCCGCGCTCGGGGAGGACGCTAGGCCCCGGACGGCGCGCCGTCGGTCGTGCTGGCACCACTGTCGCCAGGGGTGTTACTCCACGGTGACCGACTTCGCCAGGTTGCGCGGCTTGTCCACGTCGTAGCCGCGGGCGCGGGCGATCTCGGCGGCCACCACCTGCAGCGGGACGGTCGACACCAGCGGCTGCAGCAGCGTCGGCACGACCGGCACCTCGAACAGGTGGGAGGCGAACGGGCGCACCGTGTCGTCGCCCGCCTCGGCGATGACGACGGTGCGCGCGCCCCGCGCCCGGATCTCCTGGATGTTGCTGAGCAGCTTCTGGTGCAGCACGGCGCGGCCCTTCGGTGAGGGCATGATGACGATGACCGGCAGCCCCTCCTCGATCAGCGCGATCGGGCCGTGCTTGAGCTCGCCGGCGGCGAACGCCTCGGCGTGCATGTAGGCGAGCTCCTTGAGCTTGAGCGCGCCCTCCATCGCGACGGGATAGCCGACGTGGCGGCCGAGGAAGAGCACGGCCCGGGAGTCCGCGAGGTCGCGGCCCAGCGCCCGCGCCTCGTCGAGGCGGCCGAGCACCTCGGCGACGGCGTCCGGCGCGGCCTCCAGGTCGGCGTACTCCCGGGCGACCTCGTCGGGGTACTTGGTCCCGCGGGCCTGTGCCAGGGCGAGCCCGACCAGGTAGGTCGCGGCGACCTGCGCGGTGAACGTCTTGGTCGCCGCCACCCCGATCTCCGGGCCGGCGTGGGTGTAGAGCACCGCGTCGGACTCGCGGGGGATCTGCGCGCCGTTGGTGTTGCAGATGGCGAGCACCCGGGCCTTCTGCTCCTTGGCGTGGCGCAGCGCCTCCAGGGTGTCCATGGTCTCGCCGGACTGCGAGATCGCCACGACCAGCGTCGAGCGGTCGAGCACCGGGTCCCGGTAGCGGAACTCGCTGGCCAGCTCGACCTCCACCGGCAGCCGCGTCCAGTGCTCGATCGCGTACTTCGCCAGCAGGCCCGAGTGGTACGCGGTGCCGCAGGCCACGACGAACACCTTGTCGACGTCGCGCAGGTCCTGGTCGGACAGCCGCTGCTCGTCGAGGACGATCCGGCGGTCCACGAGGTGCCCGCGCAGCGTGTCGGCGATCGCGACCGGCTGCTCCTCGATCTCCTTGAGCATGAAGTAGTCGTGACCGCCCTTCTCCGCCGCCGCGAGGTCCCATGTCACGGTGAACGGCGTGGCTGCCACCGGCGCGCCGGCGAAGTCGGTGACGGTGTAGCCGTCCCGGGTGATCGTCACGACCTGGTCCTGGCCCAGCTCCACGGCCTCGCGGGTGAACTCGATGAAGGCCGCGACGTCCGAGGCGAGGAAGGTCTCGCCCTCGCCGAGGCCGAGCACCAGCGGTGAGGACCGGCGGGCGGCGACGATCCGGTCCGGCACCGCGGCGTGCGTGACGAGCAGGGTGAACGCCCCCTCGAGCCGCCGGCAGACGGCCCGCACGCTGCCCTCCAGGTCGCCGGCGGTGTCCCCGCCGGCGTACGCCTGCGCCACCAGGTGCGCGGCCACCTCGGTGTCGGTGTCGCTGGCGAGCTCGACGCCGGCCGCCTCCAGCTCGGCGCGCAGCGGGGTGTGGTTCTCGATGATGCCGTTGTGCACCACCGCGACCGCGCCGCCGTCACCGACGTGCGGGTGCGCGTTGCGGTCGGTAGGCGCACCGTGGGTCGCCCAGCGGGTGTGCCCCATCCCGGTCGTGCCGGCCAGCGTCGCCACCCCGACCTGCTCGATCCGCTCGACGAGACGGTCCAGGGGGCCCGCCTTGCGCTCGACGGCGAGTCTCGGCCCGCCACCGACGATCGCGACGCCGGCCGAGTCGTAGCCCCGGTACTCCAGCCTCCGCAATCCGGCGAGGACGACGTCCAGGGCGGGCCGATGGCCGACGTAACCGACGATGCCGCACATGGTGACCACACTAGGCGGAGGGCCCGCGAGGATCGCAGCGAGCGCAGGCGAGCGAGGAGCGCAGGCGGCCGGGCAGCCGGCCATCGGCCCGGTAGGCGGGCCGTGATCGGCGGGAGTACGGTGCTCCGCCATGGCCTCCGCGACCGCCGATGCCGGCACCGCTCGTCCGCCGGTGATGCGCAAGGTCGGCGAGGCCGTCGCCCAGCTGTCCCGGCCCGGTCCGCATCCGGTGCTCCGTGGTGACCTCGGCATGGTCGGCACGCCGGGCGTGGTGTTCGCCCCCGAGGCGGGCCTGGGCCTGCCCGCCGTGGCGTTCGGGCACGACTGGCTCCAGCCCGTCGAGCGCTACACCGGGCTGCTGCGCCACCTCGCCTCGTGGGGGTTCGTGGCCGCCGCGCCCGCCACGCACCGCGGCCCGCTGCCCAGCACCGCCCAGTTCTCCGCCGACCTGCGCTCCACCCTCGACGTCTGCGCCGGGGTGCGGCTGGGCGACGGGCACATCAGCGTCGACGCCCGGCGCACCGCGCTGGCCGGCCACGGCATCGGCGGGGGCGCGGCACTGCTCGCTGCCGCTGCCCATCCGCGGGTGGCCGCGGTGGTGACGATC
>DATLGI010000164.1:0-15453 GCA_035540535.1 Pseudonocardia sp. | reverse complement strand
GGTGGGAGCCGGACCCGGAGCGAGCCGTCGAGGTGGCGCGCCACCACGCGGTGCTCGCGGGCGCGGGCTGGGCAGTGCGGCGCGTCGCCGGGCCGCGGGTGCGGGAGCATGCGGCGGAGGTGGTGGCCGACCTCGTGCACGCGGTCTCGGCCGCGGCCGGCCGGGCGCGGTGAGGCGCGACCGGGGTCGGCGGAGCACCGCTGCTCAGGCCGCGGGCCAGCGCACCTCGATCCGCGCGCCACCGGCGTCGGAGGTGCCGGCGGCCACCGTCCCGCCGCGCCCGCGGACGAGCGCCTCGACGAGGGCGAGGCCCAGCCCGGCGCCCCCGCCGGCCTCGGGCACGAGCCGGGTGAACCGGTCGAACACGCGCTCGCGGTCGTCGGCCGGGATGCCGGGGCCGTCGTCGTCGACGACCAGGCGGACCCAGCGCCCGGCCGGCAGTACCCCGATCTCGACGACCGACCGGGCGTGCCGGCGGGCGTTGGCGAGCAGGTTGTCGAGCACCAGGTCGACCTCGCCGGGGCTCGCCGCCACCCGCAGCTGCGCGGGCGCGACGAGCCGGATCGCGGGGCTCGCGGCCGCGCCCGCCCGGTCGAGGGCGGAGCGCGCCGCGGCGACGAGGTCCACCGGGCGGGCGTCGGGGCGGCGGCCGGCGTCGGCCCGTGCGAGCACGAGCAGGTCCGACAGCAGAGCGGAGAGGCGCTCGGCCTCGACGGCGACCGCGCGCAGGGTCTCCTCGGCGAGGTCCGGATCGGGGTGGGCGACGGCGACCTCGGCCTGCGCCCGGATCGCGGCGACCGGTGAGCGCAGCTCGTGCGCGGCGTCGCCGGTGAACCGTTCCAGACGCGCCGCGGCCTCGTCCCGGCGGGCGAGCAACGAGTTGATCTCCTCCGCGAGGGCGCGCAGCTCGTCGCGGGCCACGGGCACGGGCAACCGGTCGCCCGGCGGGAGCGCGGCGGCGGCACTGCGCATGCGGTCCACCGGGCGCAGGGCGGCCCGGGTGGCCACCCAGGCCGCCAGCGCCACGGCGCCGGCGGTGAGCAGCGCGGCCAGGGCGAACCCGGCCGCCGCGCGCCGGAGCAGCTCGTCGATCCCGACCAGGTCGGCGGAGACGACCGCGAACCGGATCGAGCCGTCCGGCAACACGGCGGGCACCGCGAGCCAGCGCCTGGGTTCGGCGCCGCGGTCGGTGAACGCGTCGCCGGCGGCGAGGCGGCGCAGGCCCGCCGGGGGCAGCGGCAGGTCAGGGCCGCCGTCGACCGGCGCCCCGGCGGCGTCGACGACGCGCACCTGCGGGTCCGTCGGCTGCGCGCCTGCGACGAGCCGGGCCGCGGCCGGCTCCACCCGCTCCGCGAGCTCGGCGTCGAGGGCGCCGAGAACGGTGCCGTAGAGCAGCCCGGCGCCGAGCCGGCTGAGCGCGAGCAGCGCCACCAGGGCGACGGCCCCGACGGCGAGGGTGATCCGCCAGCGCAGGGACAGCGACGCCCACCGGCGGCGCAGCCGGGCGGGCGGTCTCATCGGCGGCCTGCGCAGGCTCGCCGCGCCCGCTCGGCGGACCCGCCGGCAGGGGTCACGGGGGCGCGCCGACGAGGTAGCCGTAACCGCGGACGGTACGCACCACGTCGACCGCCCCGACCGCGTCGAGCTTGCGTCGCAGGTACCCGACGTAGACCTCGACGACGTTGCGGCTCGCCGCGCCCTCGTCACCCCACACCAGGCGCAGCAGCTCGTCCTTGGCGACGGCGGTGTCGGGGCGGCTGGCCAGCGCGTGCAGCAGCGCGAACTCCCGTGGCGAGAGCTCCACCAGCCGGCCCTCCCACGTCACCGATCTCGCGCCGGGGTCGACCACCAGCGCGCCGAGCCGGACGCGCTGCCCGACGCGCCCGAGCGCGGCGTCGCGGCGTCGCAGCAACGCCTTGAGCTGGGCCACCAGCACGACGAACGCGAACGGCTTGACGAGGTAGCCGTCGGCGCCGAGGTCGAGGCCGTCGGCCTGGTCGATCTCGCCGTCCTTGGCCGACACCAGCAGCACCGGCGTGTCGACACCGGCCGCGCGCAGGCGCTCGAGCACCCGGTAGCCGGACAGACCGGGCAGGATGATGTCGAGCACGACGGCGTCGAAGCTGCCGGTGAGCGCGGCGCTTAGCGCGGACGGCCCGTCGCCGACGGCGACGACCTGCATCCCCTCGGCGGTGAGGCCGCGCGCGACCGCCGTGCGCACGCCCGGCTCGTCGTCCACCACCAGCACCCGCGCCACCTCGCGGACGCTACCGGCGCCGCGGCCGTGTCACCTCAGAGCTCTCTCAGCAGACATGCGGAAAGCTGGGGCCATGGGAACGAACAGGGCTCGCGGCGCGGCGATCGGCGCGGTGCTGGCGGGGGTGGTCGGGCTCGGTCTGCTCGTGGCGCCCGGTGGGGCGGGTGCCGCCCCCGAACTGCCCCCGGTCGGGGCGGAGGAGCTGGTGGCCTCGGTGCTGACGGCCGAGCCGGGTCCCTTCGGGGGCGCCGTCCAGGTGGACAGCGCCCTCGGGCTGCCCGCGCTGCCGGACCTGCCGCAGGTGGCCGACGGCACGAGCACCGCCCGGGTGTGGTCCGACGGCGAGGGCCGCGGGCGGGTGCAGCTGCCCACCGACTCCGCCGAGAAGACGATCGTCGACGACGGCACGACGCTCTGGCACTACGACTCGGCCGGTGGGACCGTCTCGCGGTCGGCGCACCCCGACCGCTCCCGGGACGCCGCCGCTGCGGCGGATCCCACCGCCCTGGCCGCCGGACTCGTGGAGCGGTTGCGCGCGACGAGCACCGTCGCGGTCGACGGCACCGCGGAGGTGGCCGGCCGCCCCGCCTACGAGCTCGTCCTCGCCCCGGCACCGACCGAGCGCACGCTGCTGCGCGAGGTCCGCATCGCCGTCGACGCCGAGCGCCGGGTGCCGCTGCGGCTCACCGTGCTCGGCAACGGCGCCACCGAGCCGGCGCTGCAGGCCGGGTTCACCGACGTCGAGTTCGTGCCGCAGGACCCGGCGCTGTTCACCTTCACCCCGCCGCCGGGCGCGACGGTCGAGCAGCACACCGCGCCCGCGGGACGCCCGGACGGCGCGGGCGACGAGCCGACAGTGGTCGGGGACGGTTGGGACACCGTCGTCGTCGCCGCGCTGCCGGACGGCGGAGAGGTCGCACCCGAGCTCGGCGCGCTCGGCACCCCGGTGAGTGGCGAGTGGGGCCGCGGGCGACTGGTCACGACGGCGGTCGCCGGCGCGATCGTCACCGACGACGGCCGGGTCGCCGCGGGCGCGGTGCCCGAGCAGGTGCTCACCGAGGCCCTGGGACGGTGAGCACGCCGCCCTCCGCGGTCCGGTGGGCCCCCGGCGGACGTCACCCCGCCGACGATGGACGTCCGCAGGGCGGCCCGACCGACTTCCCGGCGGCCACCGCGGCCCGGGTCCGGGGCGCGCGCAAGGCGTTCGGGTCGACGGTCGCGGTCGACCGGATCGATCTCGACGTCCCCGCCGGCGCGGTGCTCGGCATGCTCGGCCCCAACGGCTCGGGCAAGACGACGCTGATCCGGATGTTGCTGGGGCTCACCCGGCCGGACGAGGGCGAGGTCGAGCTGCTCGGCCGGCCCGTCCCCGACGCGCTGGCCGAGACCCTCCCGCACGTCGGTGCGCTCGTGGAGGGGCCGGGCTTCCACCCGTTCCTCAGCGGGCGGGAGAACCTGCGGCGCGTGGCGGCCACCGAACCGCTCCTCACCGGGGGCGCGATCGCCGGCGCGGTGGCCGACGCGCTGGAGCGGGTGGACCTCGCCGACGCCGCCGACCGCCGCTACCGCGGCTACTCGCTCGGCATGAAGCAGCGGCTCGGGCTCGCCGCGGCGCTGCTCGTCCCGCGCCGGCTGGTGGTGCTCGACGAGCCGACCAACGGCCTCGACCCCGCCGGCACCCGCGAGATCCGCCGGGTGATCGCCGAGCTGCACGCCGCCGGCGTCACCGTCGTCGTCTCCTCGCACCTGCTGGCGGAGGTGGAGGCCACCTGCACGCACGTCGCGGTGCTGCAGGCGGGCACGCTCGTCGCGTCCGGGGAGCTGGCGGGACTGCTGGCCGCGGGTACCGGCGGGCTCGCCGTCGCCACCCCGGACGTCGAGCTCGCGGTCGAGACGCTGCACGCGGCCGGAGCCGCCGCCCATCCCGAGGGCGACGGGCTGGTGGTCACCGACGGGCCGCCGGCACCCGAGGTGGTGGCGCTGCTCGTGCGCGCCGGGGTGGCCGTGCACGAGGCACGGCGGCGGCAGGCCCGGCTGGAGGAGCTGTTCGCGCGGCTGACGGAGCAGACGCCGTGAGCGCACCCGGACGTCTGCGGGACGGCATCGCTGACGTCGAGCGTGGGCGGGACGTCACCGGCCCCCGCCGCGTGCCGATGGTGCGGCTGCTCGCCGCCGAGGTGCGCTGGGTGCTGCGGCGCCCCCGCACGCTGGTGATGTTCGGGGTGTTCGCGCTGATCCCGGTGCTCATCGCGATCGGGATCGCGGTGTCGGACCGGCCCGGTCGCGGGCTCGTCGCCGCCGTCGCGGGCAACGGGCTCGTGCTGCCCGTCGCCGCGATGACGTTGGCGCTCGCGCTGCTGTTGCCGCTCGCCGTCGGGACGGCGGCGGCGGACGCGATCGCCGGGGAGACCGCGCACGGCACGCTGCGCGGGCTGCTGCTCGCCCCCGTCGGGCGGCTGCGGCTGGTGGGGATGAAGGCGTTCGGCGTGCTCGTCGTCGCCGTGCTGGCGACGTCGGCGATCGCCGTGGTCGGGGTGCTCGCGGGGCTGGTCGTGGTCGGTGCACCGGACGGGCAGCTCGTCACGCTCTCCGGGACGACGGTCGGGCTCGGCGAGGCGCTGGCCCGCGTCGCGCTCGTGGTGGCGTGGACGGTCGGGCAGCTGGCCGCCGTGGCAGCGGTGGCGCTGGCCGTCTCCGCGCTGACCGAGCACCCGCTGGTGGTGCTGGCCGCGGTCCTCGCCGCGCTCGTCGTGTTCGGGGTGCTCGGTGCGATCCCGGCGCTCGACTGGCTGGCACCGTACCTGCTCACCACCGGCTGGACCGCCGGCACCGACGTGTTGCGCGACCCGCTGCCGCTGGCCGGGCTCGTGGAGAGCACGCTGCGCGCGCTGTGCTACGTCGCGATCGGCGGCGGGTTCACCGTGCTGCGGATGCTGCGCCGCGACGCGTGACGGGCCAGGATCGCGGGATGCCCGATCTGCTCGACGACGCCGCCGTTGCGTCCGCCCTCGACGGCCTGCCCGGCTGGGAGCGCGCCGGCGACGCGCTCGTCCGCACCGCGAAGCTCCCGGACTTTTCCACCGCGATCCGGGTCGTCGACCGGGTGGCCGAGATCGCGGAGGACCGCGACCACCACCCCGACATCGACATCCGCTGGCGGACGCTCACCTTCCGCTGCTCGACGCACTCGATGGGCGGGATCACCGACCTCGACGTGGCACTGGCGCGGGTGATCGACGAGCAGGTGGCGGCGGCGGGTGGTTGAGTCGCGGAATGGCTGACGCCGTCCTCGACCCCCGCCCGACCGTCCCGAACGCCGTCCTCGGCCTGCTGGCGTTCGCGCTCGCGGTCACCGTCGCCGCGGCCGTCGGGGGGCTGGCGGCGGCGTCGGCCGCGGAGCAGTACGCGTCGCTCGCCCGGCCGTCGTGGGCCCCGCCCGCGGAGGTGTTCGGGCCGGTCTGGACGGTGCTCTACGCGCTGGTCGCCGTCTCCGGCTGGCTGGTGTGGCGCCGGGCCGGCGTCACCGGCGCCCGCACGGCCCTCACCGGCTACGGCGTCCAGCTCGTGCTCAACGCGCTGTGGACCCCGCTGTTCTTCGGCGCGGGGTGGTACGGGGTCGCGTTCGCCGAGCTCTGCGTGCTGCTGGTCGCCGTCGTCGCGACCGTGGTGCTGTTCGCCCGGCACAGCCGCCTCGCCGCGGGGTTGCTCGTGCCGTACCTGTTGTGGATCGGTTTCGCCTGCGCGGTCAACCTCGCCGTGTGGCAGCTCAACCCCTGAGTGGTCACACTCCCCGGATGAGCGCACCCACCCGCCTGCCGAAGAAGGTCTACGAGCGCGAGCTGCTCCGCCTGCAGGGCGAGCTCGTCGAGATGCAGGAGTGGGTGCGGGCCGCCGGCGCCCGGGTGGTGGTCGTGTTCGAGGGGCGCGACGCGGCCGGCAAGGGCGGGGCGATCCAGCGCGTCGCCGAGTACCTCAACCCTCGGGTCTGCCGCATCGTCGCGCTGCCGGCGCCGTCGGAGCGGCAGCGGACCCAGTGGTACTTCCAGCGCTACGTCGAGCACCTGCCCGCGGCCGGGGAGATCGTCCTGTTCGACCGCAGCTGGTACAACCGGGCCGGCGTCGAGCGGGTGATGGGGTTCGCGACGCCGGACGAGTACGAGCTGTTCCTGCGCCAGTGCCCGGTCTTCGAGAACCTGCTCCTCGACGACGGGGTCCTGCTGCGCAAGTACTGGTTCTCGGTCAGCGACGCCGAGCAGCAGCGGCGGTTCGCCGGCCGCCTGAACAACCCGATGAAGCGGTGGAAGCTCTCCCCGATGGACCTGGAGTCGATCAGCCGCTGGGAGGAGTACTCGAAGGCGCGCGACGCGATGCTCGCCGCGACGGACACCGACAGGTCCCCGTGGTGGATCGTCGAGGCCGAGGACAAGCGCCGGGCGAGGATCAACATGATCGCGCACCTGCTCGATACCGTCCCGTGGCGGCCGCAGCCGCCGCGGGTGCTGACCCTGCCCGAGCGGCCGCCGTCCAGCGGCTACGAGCGCCCGCCGCGCGAGCTGTTCAACGAGGTGCCCGACCACGCCGCCTCGCTCGACGGGTAGGGCCCGCCCGTCCGCTCGCGGATTGCGATCCTCGCAGCGCTCTGCGGGGCTGCGAGGATCACAATCGGCGAGCGGGAATGGGGTCCGCCGGTCAGAAGCGGCGGTTCTCCAGGACCGGGACCGCGCGGCGGGCGGCGTCGACGGCGCCCGGGTCGATCCCGGCGACGAGCAGGCCGGGTGCCTCCCCCAGCTGCTCCACCACCTCGCCCAGCGGCCCGGCCACCAGGCTCGCCCCGATGCCGGTGGGCGCGCTGCCCGGATCGCGGCCGACCGTGCGCGGATCGGCCTGGTCGCACGCCGCGACGTAGGCGGTGGTGTCCAGCGCCCTGGCCCGTACCAGCAGGTCCCACTGCGCCCGCTTGCCGGGCCCCGCGCCCCACGACGACGGCACCAGCACCAGCTGTGCCCCCCGTGCGCCGAGCTCCTGGAACAGGCCGGGGAAGCGCAGGTCGTAGCAGGTCGCCAGGCCGACCGTCACGCCGTCGACGTCGACCGTCACGGGCTCGTCCCCCGCCGCCACCGTGCGCGACTCCGCGAACCCGAACGCGTCGTAGAGGTGCACCTTGTCGTAGTGCGCCTCGACGCCGCCGCCGGTGGCGAGCAGCGTGTTGAACACGCGGCCGTCGTCGGCGGGCCGGAACATGCCGGCGACGACGGTGAGCCCGGCGGCGCCGGCGACCTCCCGCACCCGCCGTGCCCACGGACCGTCGAGCGGTTCGGCGACCGGCCCGAGCGGCACACCGAAGCAGCACATCGTCGCCTCCGGCAGGACGACGATCCGGGCACCGGCGGCCGCGGCGTCGCGGGCGGCCTCCTCGACCAGCGCGAGGTTCGCCGCGGGGTCGGGGGTCGACACGATCTGGGCGAGCGCGATCCGCATGCGCTCCAGGATGTCTTGTAGGGTCTCCCCCGTGCAGCGTCAGTACTGGTTTACGCGACCGGCCCGGACGGGGTCGGCCGGCGGACCGCCGCGCTGACCTCCCCTCCCGAGCCGGACACGAGCCGGCTCGCGGATCACCCCCGGGCGGCTCCCGCAGACAAGGACCGCCCGCATGCCTCCCAGCACCACCACGCCGGCTCTCGACGACCGGCGCACCACCCGGATCAGCCCGCTGCTCTCCCCGGCGCTGCTGCGCCACGAGCTGCCGGTCGACGAGCGCGTCGCCGAGGTCGTCACCCGCGCCCGGGCCGAGGTGCTCGACGTCCTCGACGGGCGCGACGACCGCCTGCTGGTCGTCGTCGGCCCCTGCTCCGTGCACGACCCCGACGCCGCGCTCGACTACGCGGGGCGCCTCGCCGACCGCGCCGAGCGGCACGTCGGTGAGCTGCGCGTCGTCATGCGCACCTACTTCGAGAAGCCGCGCACGACCGTCGGCTGGAAGGGCCTGATCAACGACCCGCACCTGGACGGCAGCTTCGACGTCAACACCGGGCTGCGCACCGCGCGGCGGCTGCTGCTGGACGTCTCGGCGCTGGGCCTGCCGGTCGGGTGCGAGTTCCTCGACCCGATCACGCCGCAGTACATCGCCGACGTCGTCACCTGGGGGTCCATCGGCGCGCGCACCGCGGCCAGCCAGGTGCACCGGCAGCTGTGCAGCGGGCTCTCGATGCCGGTGGGGATCAAGAACGGCACGGACGGGGATGTGCAGGTCGCCGTCGACGGGGTCGGCGCTGCGGCCGCGTCCCACGTGTTCATGGGCATCAACGCCGACGGGCTCGCGGCCCTGGTGGCGACGTCGGGCAACCCGGACTGCCATGTGATCCTGCGCGGCGGGGCGGGCGGGCCGAACCACGACGCCGGTGGCGTGGCGGCGACCCTGGGCCGGCTGCGCACGGCGGGACTGCCGGAGCGGGTGATGGTGGACGCGAGCCACGGCAACAGCGGCAAGGACCACGTCCGCCAGGCCGGGGTGGTGCGCGGGCTCGCGGCGCGCATCGCGGGCGGCGAGCGCGGCGTGGTCGGGCTGATGATGGAGAGCTTCCTGGTCGGCGGGCGCCAGGAGCTGGGGCCGGCGATGACCCGCGGGCAGAGCGTGACCGACGCCTGCATGGGCTGGGAGACCACGGCCGAACTGCTCCACGAGCTCGCCGCGGCGGTGGCCGCCCGCCGCCGCTCCGCCGCGTCGGACCGGTGACGCGGGGGAGCCGGCGCGCTACCCTCCGCTCGTGGACGGGCGGGTCACGGCGCGGCTGCGCGGGACGGCGCTCGCCGTGCTGGCGGCGCTGCTGACCGCCACCGGCCACGTCGCAGGCGGCGGAGCGCTGCCGGACCTGTCCCCGATGCTGGTCCTCGTCCCGATGCTCGCCGCGGTGCTGGTGGCGCTCGCCGACCGGTGCCGCGGCGCCGTCGCGGCCCTCGTCGCCCTCGGCGGCGGGCAGTTGCTGCTGCACGAGCTCCTGCTGGTGCTCGCGCACGCTCACGGCGACCCGCCGGCGCCCGGCAGCGGCATGCCGGCCGGCCACGCCGTCGCCACGCTCGTCTCGACGGTCGCGGTACGGCACGCCGACGACGCCCTCGGCCGGGCCGCCGCCGCCCTGAGCCGGGTGCTGCCGCGGCGGCTCGCCCCGCCCCCGGTGGGCGCGCCGATCCTCGCGCTCGCCGTCCCCGCGGTCGACGTGCCCGCGCACGCGACCCGCCACCTCGTGCGCTCCCGCGCCCGCCGTGGCCCTCCGATCCCCTGCTGAGCCTCCCGTCCCCCTCAGCACCCGCCGCCCCGGCACTCCCGGCGCGGTGGCTTCCCGTATCGGAGAAACCCCATGTCCCGACCCCTCCGCCGACCGGCCGCGGTGCTCGCGGTGTCCGCCGCGCTCGTCCTGGCCGGCGCCGCGCCGGCCCTCGCCCACGTCACCGCCCAGCCCGGCGAGGCCCGCCAGGGCGGCTACACCGTGGTGAACCTGCGCGTGCCCAACGAGTCCGACACCGCCGGCACGATCGAGCTCGAGGTGACGCTGCCCGCCGACCATCCGATCACCGGCGTCCGCACCACACCGGTTCCCGGCTGGACGGTCACGACGACCCGCGCGCCGCTCGACCCCCCGATCGAGCGGCACGGTCGCACGATCACCGAGACCGTGCGCACCGTGACCTGGACCGCCACGCCGGGCACCCGCATCGGCCCCGACGAGTTCCTCGAGTTCCCGCTCTCGCTCGGCCCGCTGCCCACCGACACCGACCGGATCCTGCTGCCCGCGGTGCAGACCTACGACGACGGCCGGGTCGTCGCCTGGGACCAGCCACCGGCCGCCGACGAGCCGGAGCGCCCGGCCCCGGTGCTGAACCTGCTGCCCGCCGAGGAGGGCGACGGCCACGTCACCGCCGCCGGCACGGGCACCGCCGGCACGGACGCCCCCGCCGCGGATGCGGCCGCGGCCGGCACCGACACCACGGCCCGCTGGCTCGGCGGGAGCGGCCTGCTGCTCGGCGGGCTCGGGCTCGGCCTCGGCGCGGGAGCCGCGCTGCGGGGCAGGCGGCGCCCGGCCTGAGCCGCGCAGCCGAGCCGGTCCGTCCGTCCGCGGGTAGGGGAGGAGCGCAGCGCTACGGGCGCCTGCCCGACGGGACCGGCTCCCCCCTCCGGTCGGGCTCGACGATCTCCGCGCGGCCCTCGGCCAGGGCGTACCGCAGGCCGACGACCGCCGCCTCGCCGGCCGCGACCCGCTCCGCCAGCAGCCGCGAACGCTGCACCAGGCGGTCGGCGGTGCCGAGGACGTGTGCGCGCCCGATCTCGTCGACGTCGGTCTCGCCGCGGGCGTGCGCCGCCCGGACCTCCGGAACGAGCCGCTCGACGAGGTCGCGCAGGAACCCCGGCGGGGTATCGCCGGTGTCGTGTGCCTCGACCGCCGCCCGGACCGCACCGCAGCCGTCGTGGCCGAGGACGACGACCAGCGCGGCCCCGAGGACGACGACGCCGTACTCGATGCTGCCCAGCACCTCGGCCCCGACGGTCTGTCCGGCGGTGCGGACGACGAACAGGTCCCCGAGCCCCTGATCGAAGACGATCTCCGCGGCGACCCGGGAGTCCGAGCAGCCGAAGATCACCGCGAACGGCCGCTGGCCGGTGGCGAGCTCGGCGCGGCGGGCGACGTCCTGGTGGGGGTTCTGCGCGGTGCCGTCCACGAAGCGGCGGTTGCCGGCGAGCAACCGCTCCAGCGCCGCGCGCGCCGGCGTGGGCAGATCAGCGAGCAAGGTCATGTCCTCTCCGACGAACGAACGAGCGAACGCTTCCGATCTTGGCGGCGTTCCCGCCGCCGCGCACCTCGAGCGGTCACCGGATCTCGATCACCGACTTGGTGATCTGCGCGCGGGCGATCAACCGCTCCCCGACCGTGGCCGTGGCCGTGGCGAACCCGAGCCGGCGCGTCCGGCGCTCCAGCGTCGCCGTCACCCGGACCTCCTCGCCCTCGCGGCCCGGGCTGAGGATCTGCGTGGAGATGTGGTGGGTGACCGCGTGCTCACCCGGTGCGAGCTCGGGTAGCAGGACGAGCAGGCCGCACAGCTCCAGGATCGCGCCCAGTGCCCCGGCGTGCAGCGTCCCGCCCGGGTTCATCGCGAGGCCGGTCACCGGGAACGTCAGGCCCGCGGTCGGGTCGGCGGGGTCGATCGGCCGGGCGCCCAGGGCGTCCTGCAGCGGGATGGCCAGGGCGGCGGCGGCGCGGTCGGCGAGCGACGTCGGCGGGGTCGGCACGCTCCCGACAGTGCCAGGCCGTCGCCCGGCCGCGCCGCGCGGCCCCTGCGGGGCACGCCCGCACGCGGCGCGTCGGCACCGGGCGGAGCGGCGAACCGGCCGGCGGCGCGGGGCGGCCGGGTCGGCCGGTCAGGAGGACGCCGCGGTGCGCCGCCGCTCGGCATCCGGCCGGGCGCGCCGCTCGCGGGGCAGGTCGTCGCGTTCCCGGACGCAGGGCGCGATCGGTCGCCTCCGGGCCGCGGCACCGGCCGGGGCCGGCTCGCAGAGCGCCGCGGGAACGACGGGGCCCGGTCGGGTCGCCACGCGGCGGCGCCCGGTGCCGCTCGGCCGGGCGTCGGCGACGACGTCGGGCACGTCGCCGGCGCGCTCGGTGCGCCCCAGGGCCTTGGCCGCGAGCCGGCCGGCCAACGCGAGGGCCGGGCGGGGATCGCGGAGATCGATCGCGCCGAAGTCACGCGTGCCGCGCCAGCTCGCCAGGATCTCCCGCAGGCTCGCGTCGCCGCGCCGGATCCGCCGGTACGCGGCGCGGACCTCCTTCTGCGGCAGCAGCACCTTGCGGCCGTCGACCTGCTCGCGCTGGGGCCCCAACGGCAGCCCGGCGAGCGTCGCGTAGAGCCGCCACGCGCCGTCGATCCCGCACGCCTGCGCCATCCCGAAGCTGCCGGGCAGCCGCACGTTGACCTCGATCAGGTACAGCTCGCCGGTGTCCGCGTGCCGCTTGGTCTCGCACGCCGCGACGCCGACGTAACCCGTCCAGTCCAGCAACCGGCGGCAGATCTTCACCGTCTCCGGGACGTCGGCGGCCTCGGTCAGCGAGCCCACCCCGTAGTCCAGCGGGAACTGGCGCACCTTGCGGCGGCCGTACTCGAGCGGGTAGTCGCCGTTGCGGTCGCGGACGACGACGGCGCCCTCGAGCGCGGTCTCGGCGCCGGGCACCAGCTCGGTGACCACGAACTCCAGGCCGTGGTCCAGCAGCCGCCCGCCGTGCCCGACGAGCTCGGCCGGCGAGCCGATACGCACCGTGCCGGCGCCCACCAGCTCCTTGGCCAGGTGCCCGAGCGTCGGCTTGAGCACGCAGGGATAGGCGAGACGGTCCAGCAGGCCCGCCAGCCGGGCGCGGCCGGTCACCTCGAACGTCCACGGCGTCCGCACGCCGGCGGCCGTCGCGATGCGGTGCAGCCGGTACTTGTCCATCAGCGCGACGTGCGCGCCGCCGACCGTCTCGAAGCTCAGCAGCGACGCCGGCACGTCGGCGCGGTACGTCGTGAGCCACTCGCAGGCGGCGTCCGAGCCGGTGAGCAGGACTCCGCCGCCGCCGCCCAGCTCCCGCAGCTCCTCCAGCCAGACCTGCGGCGCCGTGCGGATGCCCGGCATGACGCGACCGGTCACGTGCCGGCTGGCCAGCACGAAGTCGTAGTCCGGGGTCGTGAGGGCGTGCACCTCCACACCGCGCCGGCCGAGCGCTCGGGCGAGCGTCAGGCACCCGTCGTTCGGTGGAGCAGGATCACACGCGGTAGGACCATCTGCATTCCACCGCCTCGTCGGGGGAGTCGATGCCCTCTCGAACGAGCGAGAGCACCTGCGGATACGCCGAGCGCAACCGGACCACCCGACCCGGCGACCGGTGCTCCCGGCACCGAGGACGCCGTGACGCGAGTGCGCCCTTCCGCGCGTGCGAACTCCGCGTTCCGCGATCGACCGGCGCCCGGTCGGGCCGTGGTGCACACGATGGCCGGCGACGCCGCCGTCTGCGGAACGGTCGAGGGATCAGACGTTGAACCGGAACTCGACCACGTCGCCGTCGGCCATGACGTAGTCCTTGCCCTCCATCCGCACCTTCCCCGCCGCCTTCGCCGCGGCCATCGACCCCGCCTCGACCAGGTCCTCGTAGGAGACGATCTCGGCCTTGATGAAGCCGCGCTCGAAGTCCGTGTGGATCACTCCGGCGGCCTGGGGGGCGGTGGCGCCGCGGCGGATCGTCCAGGCGCGGGCCTCCTTCGGCCCGGCGGTGAGGTAGGTCTGCAGGCCCAGAGTGGCGAACCCGGCGCGGGCCAGCGAGTACAGCCCCGGCTCGTCCTGCCCGATGGACTCCAGCAGCTCGCGGGCCGACTCCTCGTCCAGCTCCAGCAGCTCGGCCTCGACCTTCGCGTCGAGGAACACCGCCTGCGCGGGCGCCACCAGCTCGGTGAGCTCCTTGCGGCGGGCGTCGTCGGTGAGCACGCCCTCGTCGGCGTTGAAGACGTAGAGGAACGGCTTGGTCGTGAGCAGGGACAGCTCGCGCAGCGGCACCGGGTCCACGCCCGCGGCGAACAGGGTGCGCCCGCGGTCGAGGATCTCGACGGCGGCCTCCGCGGCCGCCAGCACCGGGCGGCGGTCCTTCTGCATCCGCGCCTCCTTCTGCAGCCGCGGCACCGCCTTGTCCAGCGTCTGCAGGTCGGCCAGGACCAGCTCGGTGGAGATCGTCTCGATGTCGCCGGCGGGGTCGATCCGACCGTCGACGTGCACGACGTCCGGGTCGTCGAACACGCGCACGACCTGGCAGATGGCGTGCGCCTCGCGGATGTTGGCGAGGAACTTGTTGCCCAGCCCCGCGCCCTCGGACGCACCCTTGACGATCCCGGCGATGTCGACGAAGGACACGACCGCGGGCACCACCTTGGCCGAGCCGTGGATCCGCGCGAGCACGTCGAGGCGGGGGTCGGGCAGCGGGACCACCCCGACGTTGGGCTCGATCGTCGCGAAGGGGTAGTTCGCGGCGAGCACGTCGTTGCGCGTGAGCGCGTTGAACAGTGTCGACTTGCCGACATTGGGCAGGCCGACGATCCCCAGGGTGAGTGACACGACGGTCCAGCGTAGTCGTGCCCGCTCCGGTGCCTGATTCGCCCGCGGAACGGGTATCCGGCGCCTGGTGGCGCGATTCCCGAGGGCGGGGCCGCGGCGGGGCCTGGAGGCAGAGATGACACGGGTGCGTACCGGTGCGCTGCTGGCGGTGGAGGTTCCCGCTCCGGGCATCCGGGTGGTGCGGGTCGCCGGCGATCTCGACGACGCGGCAGCGCTGCGGATCAAGGCCCTCGCCAAGGTGCTGCTGGACCGGGTGCTCCAGGAGGCGCCGCGGGCCGGCGAGGCGCACCTGGTGATGGACCTGGCCTGCGTGCGGTGGTTCGGCGACACCGTCGGCCCGGCGGCGCTGCTCGCGCTGCGCGACGACGCCGCGTCGTGCGGGGTCGGCGTGCACCTGACCGGGTTGTCCGGCCGGCAGCTGCTGCTGCCGGGCTGCGTCGCCGACCTGCTCTCCGGGGTGAGCACGTACCCGACGGTCGAGGTCGCGCTGCGGGAGCTGACGGGTCCGCCGCGCGAGGTCGATCGCGGGATGAGAACGCTCTCAGGCGGGTCTCATCCCCGCTGAATCCCGGAGCGTGACCCTGACGGGATGACCCTCGCCGCACCGACGGTCGATCCCGCCTGGCCGGCTCCGCTCGCCCTGCTCCTCGGACCGGAGGCGGGCGCACTCGTGCAGACCCTGCTGGGCGGCGGCGTGCGTGCGCTGCGGGTGTCCTCGGTCGCGGTGCAGCCGTCCGGTGCGACCGTCGTCCGCTGGGCGGCCACCGTCGAGCGTCCAGACGGCACGACGGACCGCGAACTGATCGCGGCCACCACCGGGTCGCGGATCCCCGAGGGTGCCGCGGTGCTGGCCGGGGAGGTCGGCGGCGAACCGGTGGAGGTCGGCCTCTGGCGCTGGCCGCACGACCCGGCGCTGCCCGCCCTCCCCAGCGCCGCGGACCCCGCCTCGCTCGCCGCGCTGCTCGACGGCAGCGACGACCCCCGACTCGCGACGGTGCTGCGCGGTTCGGACCCGCCGCCGGCCAGCTCCAGCACGGCACGCCGGCCCGGCCGGTAGGAGCGGACCTGGACGGCG
>DATLGI010000163.1:0-7492 GCA_035540535.1 Pseudonocardia sp. | reverse complement strand
GTGGGCGCGGCAGGGTTCGAACCTGCGACCGCTCGGGTGTAAGCCGAGTGCTCTCCCGCTGAGCTACGCGCCCCGCGGCCGGTTCCGCGGAACCGGCCGGGTCGTCAGAGTGCGGCGAGGGCCTTGCGCCAGACGTCCTGGTCGCGGACCTGGCCGGGCCCGTTGACCTCGGCGAAGCGGACGATCCCCGCGGTGTCGACGAGGAACGTGGCGCGCACGGCCATGCCGGCCTTGTCGTGGAAAACGCCGTACTCCTGCGCCACCGCGCCGTGCGGCCAGAAGTCGGCGAGCAGCGGGAACTCGTAGCCCTCGGCCTGCGACCACGCCTTGAGCGCGTACACGTGGTCGACGGACACGGCCAGGATCTGCACGTCGTCGTTCTGGAACGAGGGCAGGTCGTCGCGGACCGCGCACAGCTCACCGGTGCAGAGGCCGGAGAAGGCGAAGGGGTAGAAGACGACGAGAACCGCGCGGTCGCCGCGGAACGACGAGAGCGTGACCTCCTGGTTGTTCTGGTCCTTCAGCGTGAAATCGGGGGCCTCGGTGCCGACCTCGGGCGCCATGGGCGTTTCTCCTCACTGCGGCGGTACGTCGCACCGAGCCTAGTCGGCCGCCCGCGTCAGCCGCCGTCGATGCGGCCGGCCGCCTCGACGGCGGCTCGCAGGCCCGCCGCGCGCAGCGCCTCCTGCGCCCCGGCGTCGTCGACGAGCCCGGCCAGCTCGCCCGCCGCCAGTCCGGCCAGCAGCTGCCGGTGGGCCGGCTCCAGTCCGTGGGCCGGATCCCACGGCGGGATCGGGACGGGACGGCCGTCCGGTCCCAGCACGACGCCACCACCGTCGCTGGTCACCCCGAACAGCACCCGGACGAGCTCGGCGAACCGGCCCGGGCGCAGGCCTTCGAACCGCTCGGCGTCGAGCCGGTCGAGCGCCGCGAGGCAGAACTCGAGCAGCCCCGCCACGTTCTCCTCGATGATCCGCGCCATCTCCGCGTACGGCGGGTGGAAGCTCTCGGCGATGCTCGCCCGTTCCCGCCCCCACTCGACGACGAACGGGTAGACCTTCGCCCGCGCCGGATCCGCCCGGTGTCGCGCGTACGCCCAGTCCTCGGAGGTGCCGCCCGTCGGGTAGAGGTTCGCCCCCTGCTGCACGCGGTAGCGGCGGCCGTGCACCGCGGCGACGGCGTCGGCCATCCGGCGGCCGAGCTCGCCGAGCGAGCGGCCGTCGCCGGCGTCGAGGTAGGCGCGGTAGTCGCCGGCGTCCGGGCGGCCGGTCGCGTCGAGGATGCCGCGCCGGCCGTCGAAGGCGGGGTTGCGGAAGTCCATCGCCGGGTCGACGGCCTGGTTGTCGTCATCGCCCCACGGGTGCAACACCAGCTCGGAGAAGCTGTGCACGTCGACGAAGAAGCGGGTTTCCGGGAACCGGTCGAACAGCCAGGCGACGTTGCGGGTCTCCGGTTCGGAGAACGCGGCCGGGCCGACGTAGACCTCGCTGCACGGGTCGGTGGAGTTCGACACCCGCGACGCCGGGTGGAAGTGGCGGCGGAAGTCCCAGAGCCAGTCGTAGTTGCGGTTGACGTCGACGCCGGGGCACGGCGACCCCGGGGGCGCCGGGCGGCGGTTCTTGCGCCACATCTCGTCGCCGTCGGGATCCATGCTGTAGGCCCGGCCGTCCGGGTTGACCTGCGGGAACACCACGAGGTCCAGCCCGGTGACGATCCGCGTGACGTCGGCCGCGGACACCGAGTACCCCGGCAGGTCGATGCCGGTGCCGCCCGAGTACGCCGCGGTGAGCCGCTCCAGGAACGACACCAGGATGTCGGGGCTGCCCCACTCGCGGGCGTGCACGCCGCCGATCAGGTACACCGCCGGGCGGGTGGTCGTCGGGTCCGCGGCCACCCGCACCGCTCGGCACACCCGGTTCTCCCAGGTGCGGTGCGGAAGCGTCACCAGCTCGGTGAACGCGGCGTTCGGCCCGGCGGTGAGCACCTGCAGCGCGGACTCGACCTCGACGACGTTCAGGTACACGATCCCCCCGTTCCCGCGTCCGGTGTCACTGCCCGGCGAGGCGGCGCAGCGCCTCGGCGTACCGGTCGCCCCGGCCCACCTCGGCGAGGCGCCCGGCCGCGCCCTCGGCGAGGTCCTCGTGCCGGTGCACGACGCAGCCGGCCTCGGTGAGCGCGGCGATCTGCGCGTCGTCGGCGAGGGCGGTCACCGCGCCGGCGCCCGGCGCGGCCTTGCGGATCACCTCGGCGCCCGCGGCGAGGGCGGCCTCCTCGGCCGAGCGTTCCGCGGGCAGGGCCTCGACGGTGACGTGGTAGCGGGCCATGGCGCCAGGATCGCAGCCCGGGACGCCCTCGGGAAGGAGGCAGGTGGTAGGTCCCGGTCAGCGCCGGGACTTGACCGCCTTGGGCGCCACGAGCCGGGCCCCCGCCCACTCGTCGGAGACGCTGACGTTCGAGGTCTGCGACAGCCCGGCGGTGGGCGCGGCCTCGGCGATCTCGCTGGGCTCGACGTGGCCGGACCGGCCCGTCTTGGGCGTCAGAACCCAGATCACGCCGTTGTCGGCCAGCGGGCCGATCGCGTCGACCAGGGCGTCGACCAGGTCGCCGTCGCCCTCGCGCCACCACAGCAGGACGAGGTCGACGACCTCCTGGGCGTCCTCGTCGAGCAGCTCGTCGCCACACCGCTCCTCGACGGCGTCGCGTACCGCGTCGTCGACGTCGGAGTCCCACCCGAGTTCCTGGACCACCATGCCCGGCTCGACCCCGAGCTTGCCCGCGATGTCGGACCCCCGTCCGCCATCATCCGCGGCGACCACGCCTGTACCCCCTGGTTGTCCGTCCTGTGGATGCGGCATCCGAACATGCCGCCTCGTCGTGGCGCAACCATCCATCGTGGCGGGATCGCGCACTCAGGGGCCACGATAGGGCCAGCGCCCCGCGCGTCCGACACCCGTATCGGCCACATCCACCCGAGCCACGCCAGGAGACCCCTTTGACCGGCCAGACCAGCAGCCGCCCACCGCGGGTGCACGTCATCCGCGACGGCCTCGCGGCGCACCTGCCGGACATCGACCCGGAGGAGACCGCCGAGTGGCTGGACTCCTTCGACGCGATGCTCGACGCCGGCGGCCAGCAGCGCGCCCGCTACCTCATGCTCCGCATGCTGCAGCGGGCCCGCGAGCGCCACGTCGGCGTCCCGTCGCTGACCAGTACCGACTACGTCAACACGATCCCGACCGACCGCGAGCCGTGGTTCCCCGGCGACGAGGAGGCCGAGCGCGCCTACCGCCGCTGGATCCGCTGGAACGCCGCGATGACCGTGCACCGCGCGCAGCGGCCCGGGATCGCGGTGGGCGGGCACATCTCGTCCTACGCGTCCTCGGCGACGCTGTACGAGGTCGGCTTCAACCACTTCTTCCGCGGTAGGGACCACCCCGGTGGCGGCGACCAGGTCTACATCCAGGGCCACGCCTCCCCCGGGGTCTACGCGCGCGCCTACCTGGAGGGCAGGCTGAGCGAGGACCGCCTCGACGGCTTCCGCCAGGAGCTCTCGCACGGCGGCCCCGGCCGCGGGTTGCCGTCCTACCCGCACCCGCGGCTGATGCCGGACTTCTGGGAGTTCCCCACGGTCTCCATGGGGCTGGGCCCGATGAACGCGCTGATGCAGGCGCGGTTCAACCGGTACCTGCACGACCGCGGCATCACCGACACCTCCCGCCAGCACGTGTGGGCGTTCCTCGGCGACGGCGAGATGGACGAGCCGGAGTCGCGCGGGCTGATCCACATCGCGGCGACCGAGGGCCTGGACAACCTGACCTTCGTCGTCAACTGCAACCTGCAGCGCCTCGACGGCCCCGTGCGCGGCAACGGCAAGATCATCCAGGAGCTCGAGGCGTTCTTCCGCGGCGCCGGATGGAACGTCATCAAGGTGATCTGGGGCCGGGAGTGGGACGCCCTGCTGCACGCCGACCGGGACGGCGCGCTGATCAACCTGATGAACACGACCCCGGACGGCGACTACCAGACCTACAAGGCGAACGACGGCGGGTACGTGCGCGAGCACTTCTTCGGCCGCGACCCGCGGACCAAGGCCCTGGTCGAGCCGATGACCGACGCGCAGATCTGGAACCTCAAGCGCGGCGGGCACGACTACCGCAAGGTGCACGCCGCCTACGCCGCGGCGCTGGAGCACGTCGGGCAGCCGACCGTCATCCTGGTCAAGACGATCAAGGGATACGGGCTGGGTACGCACTTCGCCGGGCGCAACGCCACCCACCAGATGAAGAAGCTCTCCCTCGACGACCTCAAGCAGTTCCGCGACGAGCAGCGCATCCCGATCAGCGACGCCGCGCTGGAGGAGAACCCGTACCTGCCGCCCTACTACCACCCCGGCGAGGACGCCCCGGAGATCCGCTACATGAAGGAGCGGCGCCGGAACCTGGGCGGGCCGCTGCCGGCGCGACAGGTCAGGGCGAAGCCGCTGGTACTGCCGGGCGACAAGGCCTACGACACGGTCCGCAAGGGGTCGGGCAAGCAGGAGGTCGCCACGACGATGGCGTTCGTCCGGCTGCTGCGCGAGCTGATCAAGGATGACGAGATCGGCGCCCGGTTCGTGCCGATCATCCCGGACGAGGCGCGCACGTTCGGGATGGACTCGATGTTCCCGACGCAGAAGATCTACAACCCGAACGGGCAGCAGTACACCTCGGTCGACGCCTCGTTGATGCTGGCCTACAAGGAGTCCGAGCAGGGCCAGCTGCTGCACGAGGGGATCAACGAGGCCGGGTCGGTGGCCTCCTTCACCGCCGCGGGCAGCTCCTACGCCACCCACGGCGAGCCGATGATCCCGGTGTACGTCTTCTACTCGATGTTCGGCTTCCAGCGCACCGGCGACTCGATCTGGGCCGCCGCCGACCAGATGGCACGCGGCTTCCTCATCGGCGCCACCGCGGGGCGGACCACGCTCACCGGCGAGGGGCTGCAGCACAACGACGGGCACTCGCTGCTGCTGGCCGCCACCAACCCCGCGGTGCTCGCCTACGACCCGGCGTTCGCCTACGAGGTGGCCCACATCGTCCGCGACGGGCTGCGCCGGATGTACGGCGAGTCCGGCGACGACGGGGTGCTCGGCGGCGAGGACGTCATGTACTACCTGACCGTCTACAACGACCCCTACCCACAGCCCGCCGAGCCCGCGGACCTCGACGTCGACGGCCTGCTGCGCGGCGCCTACCGGTACGCCCCCGCCGCGCGGGAGGACGGCCCCCGGGTGCGCCTGCTGGCGTCGGGGGTCGCGGTGCCGTGGGCGCTGCGGGCCCGTGACCTGCTCGCCGAGCAGTGGGGCGTCGGGGCCGAGGTGTGGTCGGTGACGTCGTGGGGCGAGCTGCGCCGCGACGGCGTCCAGGCCGACCACCACAACCTCGTGCACCCCGACGAGGAGCCGCTGGTGCCGTACCTGACCCGGGCGCTGGCCGGGGACACCCCGGTCGTCGCGGTGTCGGACTGGATGCGCGCCCTGCCCGACCTGGTCCGCCAGTACGTCCCGGCGCCGTTCATCTCGCTCGGCACCGACGGTTTCGGCCTGTCCGACACCCGCCCGGCGGTGCGCCGGCACTTCGCGGTCGACGCCGAGTCGATCACCGTCGCGGCGCTGGCGGCGCTGGCCGGGCAGGGGGCGGTCGACCGGGACACGGTCGCCGAAGCCGCTGCCAAGTACCGCATCGACGACCCGCAGGCCGCCGGCCCGCAGACCACGGACTCTGCGGACGCCTGACGTCGACGGACGGGTCCGCCCGTGGCCCGGTGCGCGTGGTGCGGGCACGCGCACCGGGGAGCCGGCGCCGGGAGGGCCTGTCGCCGCGGGCGCCCGGACAGGAGGATGGCGGGCCGGGCGGGCACTCGTCCGCGGGAGCGGAGGTGGCGTGAACGGGTCGGACGACCTCGCCGGACAGCGGCGCGAGCTCGACGAGCTGCACCGGGCCGGCGTGCTCGACGAGCAGGAGCACGCGCTGGCCGTGGCCCGGCTGCTGGCCGAAGCCGGCGGCACCGCGGTGGGTGTCCCCATGCCACCGGCGCAGGCCGGGGAGACCGTGATCGGGTCGTCCTCCGGCGCGCACCCCGACGGGCCGTGGCACCCACCGCCGCCGGGGCCCCGACCGCCGGGCGGCCCATGGCCCGCCGACCGGCGGTGGACCCCGCCGCCGGAGGGACAGTCTCCCGACACACAGTGGGGCCGGCAGCCTCCCGACACACAGTGGCCGCAGCCTCCCGACACACAGTGGCCGCAGCCGCCCGACACACAGTGGGGCCAGCAGCCTCGGGAAGCGCACCGGCCCCGGCAACCGGGGCCGCGCGGCGCTCGGCAGGCTCGCGCGCCCTGGGCCCTGACCGCCGCCGCGGGCGGGCTCGTGGTGCTCGCCGCGTTCCTCGCGTTGCTCGCCGTCGGCGTCCCGGCCGCCGGCAGCTTCGACGGCACGCCCCTGGGCGGCCCGGTCACCGGGACCGTCCTGCCGGTGCTCGTCGCGATCGCCGCCACGGCGGTGCTCGCCCTCGGCGCCTGGCGGGGGCTCGCCGGGGCCGGCGCCCCGCGCGCGGCCGCCGCCGCCGTGCCGGCGGCGGCCGGTCTGCTCGCCGCCGTCTACGCGGTGGCGATCATCGCCCTCGCCGCCGGCGCCCGTCCGGACCAGCCGGGGACGTCGACGGTGCTGCTCGCCGGGTACGGTCTCGCGCTGCTCGGTGCGTTCGTCGCGGTGGTCGGTGCGGCCGCCGACCTCCTGGTGGCCGACCGGTCCGCCGGGACGGCGCGCCCGGCGGTGCTGGTGGCGCTGCCCCTGGTCGCGGTCCTGGTGCTCGCCGTCGCCGGGGCCGTCACGGTCCGGGCCGGCGCAGCGGGCCCGACGGTCCCGCCGGTCCCCGACAGCGGCCCCTCCCCCGACGACACCGTCCCGGACGCCGGCCCGCCGGTGATCGCGTCGGTCACCGCGACCTGCGTGTCCCCGCCGAGCCGGGACGCCGGCGGCGTCCCGGTCGGCTACACCCCCGAGATGGCGGTCGACGGGCGAGCCGACACCGCCTGGCGCTGCGACGGCAGCGGCGTCGGGCAGGTGCTCGACCTCACGCTGGCCGGGCCGAGCCGGATCCGCTCCGTCGGTCTGCTCCCGGGCTACGCGAAGATCGACCCCGTCGACGGCACGGACCGCTACCTGCAGAACGGCCGCGTCGCCGAGGTCCGCTACGAGTTCGGCGGCGGCGCCTCGGTGACGCAGACGTTCGACACCGGCCCGGACGGGCGGGTGGTGCAGGAGCTGCCGGTCGAGGAGATCGTCACCGATCGGTTGCGCGTCGTCGTCCTGCGCTCGGTGCCCGGCGAGCAGGTCGGCACGCAGGCGGCGGTGGACCGGGTCGCCGTCTCCGAGATCGTGGTGTCGTGAACGGGGTGCGCCACCGGATGCACGTCGTGGCGGGGCTGCTCGCCCTGGCCGTCCTGTCGGGC
>DATLGI010000162.1:0-5408 GCA_035540535.1 Pseudonocardia sp. | reverse complement strand
CGCTGAGCAACCGCTGGCTGGAAGTCCTGTGGCACTGCCTGACCAAGGGCATCCTCTACGACGAGAACGTGCACGTCGCCAACCGCAACCGCGCCCTCGGACACGCCGCCTGAGCCCGAGGTTGACAGAGGGTGTCTCATGCGTCGGCCTTCCACCGCGTCAGGTGGCGCCCGCGGCGGTGCTGCTCGGCCTCGCGGGCCTCGGCGGCGGCCTGCGCCTCGGTCTCCGCGTGCCCGCCGAGGTAGAGCCGCTGCACCTCGTCGCTCTGGGCGAGCTCCGCGGCGGCACCGGCCAGCGCGACCCGCCCGACCTCTAGGGCGACGGCGTGGTCGGCGACCCGCAGCGCCATCGTGGCGTTCTGCTCGACCAGCACCACCGCGGTGCCCTGGTCGTGGATCTCCCGGACGATCTCGGCGATCCGGCCGACCATCCGCGGTGCCAGGCCCAGCGACGGCTCGTCGAGCAGCAGCAGCCTGGGCCCGGACATCAGCGCCCGGCCGATCGCCAGCATCTGCTGCTCGCCGCCGGAGAGCAGCCCGGCCTGCTGGCCCGCGCGCTCGGTGAGGATGGGGAACAGCTCCCGGATCCGGGCCCGCGCGGCGGATCGCACCTCGGCGGAGCGGGTTCCGAGCCCGCCGGCCCGCAGGTTCTCCTCCACCGTCATCCGGCCGAAGATCTGCCGCCCCTCCGGCACCGCGACGACGCCCCGGCGGACGACGAGGGCGGGGTCGAGCCCGTCGATCCGCTCGCCGTCGAACTCGATGCGGCCCTCGGTGATCGCGCCGCGGTGCAGCCGCAGCGTGCCCGACACCGCCCGCAGCAGCGTGGACTTCCCCGCGCCGTTGCCGCCCAGCACCGCGAGCACGCCGTCGCCGGGGACCTGCACGTCGACCCCGGTCAGGGCGCGCACCGACCGCCCGTACCGCACCGACAACCCCTGGACGCTCAGCACTTCGACCTGCCCTGACGCAACGAACGGCGCTCCCTCCGGCTCTCGCGGCCGGTACCGAACGACCGGCCGCCACAGCGTGCGAGTCATCCCACAGCCCGCACACCCCCAGATGGAGGGGTTGGGTGGCGAATGTTGACAGTCCGTTACACGATTGCGTCGTTCGGGGACCCAGAGGAGTGCAGTGATCACGTTCCGTCGGGTGCTGGCCTCGCGCTACAGCAGCCCGGCCTCGCTCGCCTTCCCGATCGCCTCCACGCGGTTGCGCGCGCCCAGCTTGTGCAGCGCCGACTGCAGGTAGGTCTTGACCGTGTTCCGGGCCAGTCCGGTGGACCCGGCGATCTCGGGGTTGGTCCGGCCCTGCGCGGCCAGGCGCAGCACCTCGTACTCGCGCCGGGTCAGGCCGCTGCGCGCCAGCGCCGCGCGGTCGGTTCGTTCCCCGGGCACGATCCGCGGGTCGGCGACCCGCTCGCCGCGCAGCACCCGGCGCAGAGCGGCCACCAGATCCGTCGCGGCGGCGTCCTTGAGCAGGCAGCCGTGCGCGCCGGCGTCGATCGCGGCCTGCACGCCGTGGTGGTCGCCGTGCGCGGTGAACACCACGACGCGCGCGGCCGGGACGACCTCACGCAGCCCCGCGACCACCTCGGGGGCCAGCATGTCGGGCAACCGCAGGTCGAGCAGCACGAGGTGCGGTCGCAGCTCGGGCGCGCGCTCGATGGCCGCGCGCCCGCTCTCGGCCGCGCCCACCACCGCCAGCGACGGCTCACCGCGCAGGAGCAGCGCGACGCCGTCACGCACCACCGGGTGGTCGTCGACGACCATCACCCGTGCGACCGTCATGCCGGCACCGCGGTCATCTCGGCATCGTGCAGCCCGCTGCCGGGAGCATCACCCGCAGGGTCGTACCGCCGTCGTCGTCGTGCACCAGGCTGACCCGCCCGCCCAGGCGGCCCGCGCGGTCGGCGAGCATCCGCACCCCCATCCCCGCGCCGGCCGCATCCACGTCCAGCTCGCCGGCCGAGCCGTCGTCGGCGACCGCGACCTGCACCTGCCCGTCGTCGGCGCCGAGGCTGACCACCACCATGCTCGCTCCCGCGTGCTTCTCGACGTTCAGCAGGCCCTCCCGCACGGCGCCGACCAGCAGCGTCGTCCGTTCGGAGTCCAGTGGCTCCACGGCGGCGAGCTGCACGAACCGGGCCGTGATGCCCGTGCGGGCCGAGAAGCTGCGGCAGTGCTCGGCGAGCTCCACGGGCAGCGCCCGCTCCGGGCTGGACTCCGACAGCGCGAGCAGGGCTTCGCGCAGGGCCAACGACGCCGCGGAGACGTCGGCCTCCAGCCGGCCCAGCCGCGTGCGCAGCACGGGGTTGTCCGGCAGGGTCGTGCGCAGGTCGCGGACCTGGGCGCCGATCGAGAACAGCATCGCTCCCACGGAGTCGTGCAGCGCGGCCTGCATGCGCTGGCGCTCGGCGGCCACGGCCGTCGTCCGCCCGGCCTCGGCCCGCTCGGCCATCCGCAGCGCCCGGCCCGCGTCCGCGGCGACCCCCTGGACGGCTCGGACGGCGTCGTCGCCGAACGCGCCGGCCCGGCGCAGCGCGGCGTAGGCGACCGCCACCGTGCGGGGCCCGCCGGCGTCGCCCTGCTGCAGCACGGGGACCGCGAGCATCCCGCCGAGCTGCTCGCGGCGGACCTGCCCGTCGAAATGGTGGGTGATGGTGGGCGCGTTGACGTAGTCGTCGACCCGCACGGGCCGGCCGAGGGCGAGCACCCGCCCGCCGATGCCCTGCCCCTCGGGGACGACGAGGTCCTTGAGCGCCTCCGTGCGGTTCCCCGAGAGCCAGCGGATGACCGCGCGTCCCGGGCCGTCGAGGTCGGCGACGAACCCGGCGTCCGCGCCCGCGGCGTCGCGGATGAGGCGGGCGGTGCCGTCGAGGGCGAGCACCCGGTCGAGCACCGACAGCAGCCCGTCCCGCTCGGCGAGCAGCGTGGTGAGCAGGTGCTCCTGCTCGAGGGCGCGCTCCGCCGCGGCCCGCTCGCTCGGGGTCATCCGGCGACGATCGCACACGCCGGCGGTCCGGCGACACACCCGGATGCAGGGACGGTCAGAGAGCGGCCGGACGGCCGCCGGAGCCGGGGGCGCCGTCACCGACGCGGTCGGCGTTCTCGGCCGCCGGAGCCGACCGCGGACGCGGGACGGCCGGGACGCCCGTGGGCGGCGTGGGGATCTGGCGCTCGCGCTGCCGAACCGCCCGGCCGATGACGAGGGCGACCCCTGCGGCGACGATCAGCCACACCACGACGGCGGCCACGATCCAGGCGGTCATGAGATGTGGCTCACTCCTTAGTGACCCGAGCTGCACGGAGTGTGCCGGTTACCCGCCAGGAACACGACCGGCCCGAGCGAACATCACCCGGACGGTCGGACGCGTGCTCAGCTGATCTCGGGCAGTTGCGGCCCGATGAGATCGTCGGCGTCGACGATGCGGTAGGCGTAGCCCTGCTCGGCGAGGAACCGCTGCCGGTGGGCCGCGTACTCGGTGTCCAGCGTGTCCCGGGAGACCACGGAGTAGAAGTGGGCCTGCCGCCCGTCACCCTTGGGCCGCAGCAGCCGGCCCAGCCGCTGCGCCTCCTCCTGGCGGGAGCCGAACGTTCCCGAGACCTGCACGGCCACCGACGCCTCGGGCAGGTCGATCGAGAAGTTCGCCACCTTGCTGACCACCAGCACCGGCAGCTCGCCGCGCCGGAAGCGGTCGAACAGGGCCTCCCGCTCGCGGTTCTTCGTGGACCCCTGGATGATCGGGGCGTCGAGGAGCTCGCCCAACTCCTCGAGCTGGTCGAGGTAGGCGCCGATGACCAGCGCCGGCTCGCCGGGGTGGCGGCCCAGGATCGCCTTCACGACGTTGCGCTTCGTGCGGGCCGTGGACGCCATCCGGTAGCGCTCCTCGGGCTCGGCCACCGCGTAGCCGAGCCGCTCCGCCTCGGTGAGGGTCACCCGGACCTCGGTGCACTCGGCGGGCGCGATCCAGCCCTGGTTCTCGATGTCGCGCCAGGGCGCGTCGTAGCGCTTGGGGCCGATGAGCGAGAAGACGTCGCCCTCGCGGCCGTCCTCGCGCACCAGGGTGGCGGTGAGGCCGAGCCGGCGCCGCGACTGCAGGTCCGCCGTCATCCGGAACACCGGCGCCGGCAGCAGGTGCACCTCGTCGTAGATGACCAGGCCCCAGTCGCGGGAGTCGAAAAGGTCGAGGTGCCTGTACTCGCCCTTGGTCCTGCGGGTCATCACCTGGTAGGTGGCGATCGTGACGGGGCGGATCTCCTTGCGCTCGCCGGAGTACTCGCCGATCTCCTCCTCGGTGAGCGAGGTGCGCGCGACGAGCTCGCGCTTCCACTGCCGCCCGGCCACCGTGGTGGTGACGAGGATCAGCGTGGTCGCCTGCGCCCGTGCCATCGCCGCCGCGCCGACGAGGGTCTTGCCCGCGCCGCAGGGCAGCACGACGACGCCCGAGCCGCCGTCCCAGAAGCCGTCGACGGCGTGGCGCTGGTAGTCGCGCAGCGACCAGCCGTCCTCGGCCAGCGCGATCGGGTGCGCCTCGCCGTCGACGTAGCCGGCGAGGTCCTCGGCCGGCCAGCCGGCCTTGAGCAGCGCCTGCTTGAGGTGCCCGCGCTCCGACGGGTGCACCAGCACGGTGTCGTCGTCGATCCGGGCGCCGAGCAGCGGAGAGATCTTCTTCTGGCGCAGCACCTCCTCGAGGACGGCGCGGTCGAGGGCGGCGAGCACGAGCCCGTGCACGGGCGAGTTCGTGATCTGCAGCCGCCCGTACCGGCCCATGGTGTCGACGACGTCGACCAGCAGTGGTTGCGGGACCGCGTAGCGCGACCAACGGACCAGCGCGTCCACGACCTGCTCGGCGTCGTGCCCGGCGGCGCGGGCGTTCCACAGCGCCAGCGGCGTGACGCGGTAGGTGTGCACGTGTTCCGGGGCGCGCTCCAGCTCGGCGAACGGGGCGACCGCGGCGCGCGCGGCGGCGGCGTCGGGGTGGTCGACCTCGAGCAGCAGCGTCTTGTCGGACTGGACGATCAACGGCCCGTCGTTCAACGGTGGGTCTCCCCTGCTCTGCGACCCGGTCGGTGACCGCCGGGTGATCTTCGCTACTCGGTGCGGCGAGAGCGCCGAACGGTCGTCGGGAAGCACCTGTGGGCCGCGGACGACGCCGCCCTCGGGGGCCTGTGCACCCGGGGCTACACTCCCGCCCTGAAGAACGCACGTGTGCCTTGTCGATCGTACCCGGTCCAGCGGCCGGTCACCGTCCCCCGGCGGTGGCGTGTCGCTCGGGCCGGGCCCGGGAGCGAACTGCCCGGGAGGCGCGATCGAGCCCTCAACGACCGAAGGCGCGACGAGTAGACCCGATGCCCACGCGACCGCTCCCCGCCACCCGCGACCCCGACGAGCCACCCGCCGCAAGGG
>DATLGI010000161.1:0-10327 GCA_035540535.1 Pseudonocardia sp. | reverse complement strand
CGCCGGACCTCGATGACGGCCTTGGGTGCCTCCCCCGGGGAGGCACCCAAGGCCGTCATCGAGGTCCGGCGGGCCGCGGGGGTGGCGACGGTCGTCGGCGGGGGGGTGCCGGTGGAGCACCGCGGGCGCGGGCACGGGCAGCGTCTGGGCCGGCAGGTGATGGCCGAGCTGCGGGCCGAGGGCTGCCGCCTGGTGCGCACCGCCGAACCGCCCCCCGGACCGGGTTTGCGGATGCTGCTGCAGCTCGGCTTCCGGCCCGCGGCGACCGGCGTTCTCGAACTCGAGTTGTAACAACCCCGGCCGGGTGGACCGGACGGGTGCTGGTCGACCCAAGCTCGGTCACCTACTGTGACCGCGTGCAGTTCCGGGTACTCGGCCCGCTGGAGGTCGCCACCGACGACGGCCGTCCGGTCGATCTCGGCAGCCCGAAGCTGCGCGCGTTGCTCACCCTGCTGCTCGCCGACGCCGGCCGCGCCGTCGCCCTCGACCGGATCAACGACACGCTCTGGGCGGGCGAGCCTCCGGCCAGCGCGACGGGAACGTTGCAGTCCTACATCTCGCAACTGCGGCGGCTGCTCGAACCGGACCGCCCGCCGCGCGCGGCCTCGCGCGTGCTGCTCACCCGCCCGCCCGGCTACCTCGTCGTCGCCGGTCCGGAGAACCTGGACGTGCTCGACTTCGAGGGCCGCGTGACGGAGGGCGAGCGCCTGCTCGAGCGGGGCTGCCCGGTCGAGGCCGACGCCACGCTGCTGGCCGCACTCGCACTCTGGCGCGGCGACCCGTATGCCGAGCTCGGCGACGCGGTGCAGGCCGACCGCGCCCGGCTGGAGGAACTGCGCCTCGTCGCGCTGGAACACCACGTCGAGGCCTTGCTCGCCGCCGGACGGCCCACCGCCGCCGTGCCGGAGCTGGAGCGGCTGGTCGCTGTGCACCCGTTGCGCGAGGGGCTGTGGCACGCGCTGATGCTCGCGCTGTACCGGTCCGGCAGGCCGACGCGTTGCGGGCGTTCGCGACCTGCCGCGACCGGCTCCGCGACGAACTCGGTATCGACCCCGGGCCGGGCCTGCGCGAGCTGGAGCGCGCGATCCTCACCCAGGACCCGCGGGTTGACGGTCCGGCGCCCACCGTCAGGACCTCGGCTCCGTCTGCGGGCACCGCTGGTCGGCCCGTCGGTGTCCCGGCGGGGTCGGGCGGTGGCCGTGCGGCGCAGGCTGCCGATGAGCGGGACGCGGTCGGTGTCGGGACAACCGGTGCCGGGCCGGGCGACCGCGAGGTGGCGGGTGCCGGCGTGAGTGATGCGGGGGTGGCCGGTGCCGGCGAGCGCGGCAACGCGCTGGACCTCGGCCCGCCGGCTCGCGCGGCCGCCCCCGGTGACGGCTTCGTCGGCCGCCGGCCGGAGCTGAACGCGCTGGTCGAGCGGCTCGCCGCCGCCGCCGCCGGGCGCGGCGCCGTGGTGCTGCTCGGCGGTGACGCCGGCATCGGCAAGACCCGCCTCGCCGAGGAGGCGGCGGCCGCCGCGACGGACATGGGCCTGCGCGTCGCGTGGAGTCGCTGCGCCGACGAGGCCGCTGCGCCGACGCTCTGGCCCTGGACGCAGGTGCTGCGCACGCTCGGCGTCGAGGCGCCACGGGTGCCGACCGCGGCCGCGGAGCCCGCGGGCGTCCCGCCGCCCGACGTCGACGCCGGCCGGTCCGCGCTGTTCGAGCGCGTCACCGAGGCCCTCGCCGCCGCGGCCGCGCGGACCCCGCTGCTCGTCGTGCTCGACGACCTGCACGGCGCCGACCCGACCTCCCTGCACCTGCTGCGCTTCCTCGTCGGCCGCATCGCCCGGTTGCCGCTGCTGGTCGTCGCGACCCTGCGCGACTCCGCCGACGAGCGCACCGACGCGCTGGTGCACACCCTCGCCGACCTGGCGCGCGAGCGGGCGGTGGTCCGGCTGTCGCTGCGCGGGCTGGAGACCGACGAGGTGGCCGAGCTGCTCGTCGACCGCGGGTTGACCGATCAGGGGCTGGCCGAGGAGCTACGCCGGCGCACCGAGGGCAACCCGTTCTTCCTGGTCGAGCTGGTGGCCCTGCTGCGCAGCGAGGGCCGCCGCACCCCGGCGGACGTGCCCGCGTCGGTCCGCGACGTGCTCGACCGCAGGCTCGCCCGGCTGCCCCCCGACACGCGGGCGCTGCTCACGCTCGCGGCGGTGATCGGCCGGGAGTTCCCGCTCGACGTATTGGAGGCCGCGGCCGAGCTCGACGCCGAGCGGATCGGCACGCTGATCGAGGCTGCCGTGATCACCGGGCTGGTCGTCGAGGAGGGCGAGGGCTGGGTGTGGCGGTTCAGCCACGAGCTGGTGCGCGAGACGATCGTCGCGGGGCTCACCCGCCTGCAGCGGGCCCGGCTGCACCGCCAGATCGCCGGCGGCATCGAGAGCCTGCCGGTGCGGGCCCGGCGCGAGCGGCTCGACGCGCTGGCCCACCACTCGTACCTGGCCGGCCCGTTCGCCGAGGAGGGCGCGGCGCTGCGGTACGCCCTCGCGGCGGCCGCCGCGGCGCGGGAACGCTTCGCGTTCGGAACGGCCGCCGGGCACATGCAGCGCGCCGTCGAGCTGTCGGCTTCCGACGACGCGGACCAGGCCCTGCGCCGGGAGCGTCAGGGCATGCTGGTCGCCCTCGGGCGCGACCGCCGCGCGGCCGGGGACCTCGCCGGTGCCCAGGCCGCGCTGCTGGAGGGCATCGAGCTGGCCCGTGGCCTGGGCGACGACGATCTCGCCGTCACGGCGGCCGGGGTGTTCGGCGGCGTGTCGCTGTGGAACTGGCGGGCGTACGGCAGTCGTGACGAGCAGGTCATCGGCCTGCTCGATGAGCTGCTCGCCGGCACCGGCCCGGACGCGCCGCGCCGCCGGGCCGAGCTGCTCGGCACCCTGGCGTGCGAGCTCTGCTACACCGAGCGGCGCGCCGAGGGGATGGCGGCGGCCCGCGAAGCCGCCCGGATCGCCCGCGAGCTCGACGACGTGCCGCTGCTGGGGCGGGTGCTGAACAACCTGTACGTCGGGCTGGGTGCCCGGTGGGGAGGCGGAGCGGCGGGCCGTCCTCGACGAGGCCCTCGGGCTGGTGGGCCGGGGTTTGCCGGTGCACACCGAGGCGGTGGCGCGGCTGCATCGGGCAGCCCTGGCGCTGCGGTTCGCCGAGCTCCCCGTCGCCGTGCGCGACCTGGAGCGTGCGCACCAGCTGGCCGTCGAGGTCGGGTTGGCGGAGCTGCGGGCCCAGGTCAGCTACCAGGAGGCCGGGCACGCCACCCTGCGCGGGGAGTGGGAGCTGGCGGAGAAGCACGCCGACGAGGCCTGGACCCTGCAGCGGCAGACGGGGCTGTGGGGTGCGCAGTGGTGCCGGGTGGTGCAGTTGATGACCGTGCGCTGGGGGCAGGGTCGGCTGGACGAGGTGCTCGCCGAGCTGGTGGATGCCACCAGCGGTGCGTTCGCCGGGTTGCGCCCCGTGGTGGCGCTCGCGCTCGTCGAGGCCGGCGACGAGGCCGCAGCGCGCCGGCTGGTGGACGCCTCGCCGGTGGTCCTGCCGGTCGACTGGAGCACCGACTTCCTGCTCAGCGCGTGGGGCGAGGTGGCGGCGGCGCTCGGCACCCCCGACCCGGCGACGATATATCGCGACCTGCTGCCGCAGGCCCGTGAGCTCGTCGTCGCCGGCTCGGCGAACGCCTGCTGGGGTTCGGTGCACGGGGTGCTCGGCCGGCTGGCGCTGCGCACCGGCGACGTGACGGCCGCCCGGGCGCACCTGGACGAAGCGGTGCGGGTCGACACCGCGCTGGGCGCCGCCCCGTGGGAGGCCCGGGCCCGCGGCGCCCTCGACGAGCTCGACGCCCTCCAGACCTGACCGCGAGTGCGCCGCTCCGTGCGTGCGAGGGACCCTCTTTGCGCCTACCGGAAGCTGGCGTCGCCGATGGGCTGTCGCGGGTGCGGAGCGGGGAACGGCGCCCACGGCATGGCGCACTCGCGGGCGGGGAGCGGCGCACTCGCGCGCGGGGAGCGGCGCACTCGCGGGGGCGGGGCCGCACAAGCGGGCGGCAAGTCGCGGTGAGCGGGCCGCAACCACGGCCCAAGCAGTGCCGTCGACGGTGACTCCCATCCGGGCGGCCACGGCGCCGCCACCGGACTCCCAGGAGGCCCCCGTGACCATCGTCCTTTCCCCCGCGACCGCCACCGTCGACCTCGGCGCCGACCTCGCCACCCGCGTCGCCGGCCCCGTCCTGCGCCCCGTCGGGCCGGGCTTCGCCGAGGAGATCGCCGGCTTCAACACCGCGTACACCCCGACCCCGGCGCTCGTCGTCGGCGCGACGACCGCCGCCGACGTCGCCGCCGCTGTCCGCTGGGCGACCGCCGCGGGCCGTACGATCGCCGTGCAGTCCACCGGGCACGGCCTGTTCGGCGACCTCGACGGCACGGTGTTGATCAGCACCCGCCGGATGGACGGGGTCACGGTCGATCCCGTCGCCCGTACCGCGCGGGTCGGTGCCGGTGTGCGCTGGGCGCAGGTCATCGAGGCCGCGGCGCCGTACGGGCTGGCCCCGCTGAACGGGTCGTCGTCGCAGGTCGGGGTCGTCGGGTACACCGTCGGCGGCGGGGCCGGGGTGATGGCGCGCAAGTACGGTTTCGCCGCCGACCACGTGCGCCGCCTCGAGCTCGTCACCGCCGACGGCACGATCCGCGAGGTCGACGCGGTCGGCGAGCCCGACCTGTTCTGGGCCGTCCGGGGCGGCAAGGGCAACTTCGGCATCGTCACCGAGCTGGAGTTCGATCTCGTGCCGGTCGCCCGCCTCTACGGCGGCGGCGTGTTCTTCCCCGGGGCTGCGGCGCCCGACCTGCTGCACACGTTCCGGACCTGGGTGGACACCCTGCCCGAGGAGACGACGACGTCGGTCGCGCTGCTGCGGCTGCCCCCCGACCCGAACCTCCCGCCGCCGCTGCAGGGCGCGTTCGTGGTGCACCTGCGGTTCGCGCACCTCGGCCCGGCGAAGGCGGGGGCCGCGTTGCTCGCCCCGATGCGTGCCGTCGCCCCGGCGCTGATGGACCTGGTCGACGAGATGCCCTACGCAGCCGTCGACTCCATCCACATGGACCCGACCGATCCCCTGCCCGCGTGGGAGCGCGGCAGCGCCCTGCGCGAGCTGCCGGCGGGCGGCGTGGACGCCCTGCTGGCCGCCGCCGGTCCCGGTGTCGAGACGCCGCTGATCATGGTGGAGATCCGCCACCTGGGTGGGGCGCTCGGCCGGATGCCGGCGACACCCAACGCCGTCGCCGGCCGGGACGCGGCCTTCGAGGTGTTCGCCGTCGGACCCATGGCGGGGCCGCTGGTGGAGGTCGTGCCGGCGCTCACCCAGGCCGTGGTGGACGGCGTCGCGGCGTGGTCGACGGGCGGCTCGCTGCTCAATCACCTCGGCGCGGCCAACGCCGAGCGGGTCCGCCGCATCTGGCCCGAACCGGTGCGGGAACGCCTGCTCGCGATCAAGCGCCAGGTCGACCCGGCGGACGTGTTCGGCTCCGGGCACGCCATCGGCGTCTGATCGGCGACGACCACACCCCCGGTGCGGAACCCGCGCCGGGGATGTCCATCACGGCGGGACCCGCCCGCTCCATCGCGGCTCGATCCGGGCCCACTCGGCCGACCAACGGCGGTCGTCGGCGACGTCGAGCACCCGGCGGGCCAGGCCGGCGAGGCCGAGCAGCAGGATCCCGCACCCCACCGCGGTGCCGATCCCGGCCAGCCAGCCGCCCAGCCGGGCCATGGCGGGCGAGAGGGGGGCGTCGGCGCGCAGGCCGTGGCCGTCCACCCAGACGGGCACGGTGGCGCCGGCGGGCAGCCCGGGCTCGGCCCACAGCCTTCCGGTGCGCGGGGTCCCGTCCGGCGCGGTCCACCGGGCGGCGACCGGTACCGGAGCCCCCATGACGTGCGCCTGTGCCGGGAAGGGCGATGCCTCCAGCAGCACCGCGGGGACGGGGCCCAGCGCACTGCCCGCTCGGGCGCGCTCCAGCTCGGAGGCGTGCACCGCGGAACCCACCAGCACCGCGAGGAGGACGGCCACCGCCCCGAGGAGGATCTCCGCCCGCCGGATCACCTGCCGCGCCCGGTCGGTCGGGCGCAGCAGCGACGGGCCGTCCGGCCGCGGGTGCACGTCGGGACAGTCGCGCCGGCGCCGCGCCCGTTAGCGGTCCGGCGCCTGCCTCACCCGGTCAGAGCAGCAGGCTCCAGGTGGTCGTGCAGTGCACCGTGACGCGGACCGGTTCGGGGTCCAGCCGGAGATCGGCGACGTCCGGCACCTGGGGCGCGCCCTCCATCGCCGCCGCGCGGTACACGTGCTCGACGTTGTCGCCGTCCTCGAGCCGGAGCAGCCCGCCGAGCCGCCCGCCCAGTGCCGCGGCATAGCCCTCGGCCCGCTCGCGCGCGTCGGCCACGGCACGGCGCTGGGCCTCCCGCAACAGCGCCGACGGCTCGGCGAGCGACCAGCGCGGACCGTGCAGCCGGGCCGGTTCGGCCGCGACGAGCGCCGCCAGCACCTCGTCGAGCCGGTCCAGCTCGCCGAGCCGCACGCCGATGTCCTCGGTGGCCGAGCAGCCCTTCACCCGGCGGCGGTGCCAGTCGTCGGCGACCCACAGCCGCCGGTGCCGCACGGTCAGGCCGGGCGCGGCCAGCGCGCCCTCCGCGGCCGCCACCCGCCGGCCGAGCTCGGCGACCGCCGCCGCCCGGTCCGGCCCGCGGCCCACGAAGCTCAGCTCGACCTCGGCCCGGTCGGCGTCGCGCTCGTCGTGGCCGGTGCCCCGGGTGACGATCTCCGGGGCCCGGACGCTGTCCGTCACGCGTCCAGCCAACCAGATCGGATGGCCCGCGATGGCGGCGAAGGTCGGATCGGGCTCTATCCACGTGTCTCCCGAATTCGCTAGAAACGCGGATACGGGCCGATGACGGCGACACGCTCGCCGTCGATATCCGGTTCTACGATCCGGGCAAGACTGCCCGATACCGTCCGATGCATGGACCCGGTGCGCAACCCGTTCGCCCCCGGTGCCGGCCAGCGGCCCCCCGAGCTCGCCGGGCGCGACCGCGAGATCGACGCGTTCGAGATCGTGCTCGAGCGGGTGGCCCGCGGGCGCCCCGAGCGCAGCCTGGTGCTCACCGGGTTGCGCGGGGTCGGCAAGACCGTGCTGCTCGGGGAGCTGCGGTCGATGGCCCTGCGTGCCGGTTGGGGGTCGGGGAAGATCGAGGCCCGGCCCGAGGCCGACCTGCGTCGGCCGCTGTCGGCTGCCCTGCACCGCGCGATCCGCGACCTCGCCGTGCGCCACCGTGCCCCGGACCGGGTCGACGAGGTGCTGGGCGTGCTCAAGGCGTTCGCGCTGCGGTCGGCGCCGGACGGGGCGAAGCTGCGCGACCGCTGGCAGCCCGGCATCGACGTGCCCGTCACGCAGGGCCGCGCGGACTCCGGCGACATCGAGATCGACCTCGTCGAGCTGTTCACCGAGGTCGCCGAGCTCGCCGCGGACGTCGGCACGGGCGTCGCGCTGCTCATCGACGAGATGCAGGACCTGCGCCCGGACGACGTCTCCGCACTGTGCGCCGCGTGCCACGAACTGTCGCAGTCACGCGCGCCGCTGGTGGTCGTCGGGGCGGGGCTGCCACACCTGCCGGCCGTGCTGTCGGCGTCCAAGTCCTACTCGGAGCGGCTGTTCCGCTACGTGCGGATCGACAAGCTGGACCGGGCCGACGCGGACCACGCGCTGCTCGCACCCGCCCGGCGGGAGGACGCGTCCTTCGACCTCGACGCCCTCGACGCCCTCTACGACGCCTCCGGCGGCTACCCCTACTTCATCCAGGCCTACGGGAAGGCCAGCTGGGACGCCGCACCCCGGGACCCGATCGGCGCCGCCGATGTCAAGGTCGCCGCGCCCGAGGCGGAGGCGGAGCTCGCCGTCGGGTTCTTCGGCTCCCGGTTCGAGCGCGCGACGCCGGCCGAGCGCGAGTACCTGCGCGCGATGGCGGAGCTGGCCGACGGCCGGGACGAGCCGGTGGCCACCGCCGGCGTTGCCGAGCACCTGAGCAGGCGGGCGTCGTCGCTCTCCCCGGCGCGGGACAGCCTGCTGAAGAAGGGCCTGGTCTTCTCCGCGCAGCGCGGCCGGATCGCGTTCACGGTGCCGCACTTCGGGCGGTACCTGCTCGCGCACGGCTGATCCCCTGCGACCGAACGGGTGAAAAGCCGCAGACGGCGCTGGAGGCGTAACGGATCCGGCGCGCGTGCCGATATCCCTTACGGCCTCGCGGTGCTGTCGGACCCCCGACCTGCCAGCACCGCGGGGCTTTTCCGTGCCCGGGCCTGCCGGCCCGGGGCCGGGCCGACGAGGGGGGCGCCGTGCCGGGTCGTAGCATCGGCGCGGTGCAGGACGCCAGGCTCCAGATCCAGATGCTGCACGACCGCGTGATGGTCAGGGTGGCCGATGGCGGCGGGGAGCGACGGAGCACGGCGGGCATCGTCATCCCGGCAACCGCCGAGGTCGCCAGGCGTCTGGTATGGGCGGAGGTGTTGGGGGTGGGCCAGCACGTGCGGGCGGTTACGGTCGGCGACCACGTCCTGTTCCACCGCGACGACCAGTACGAGGTCGAGGTGCAGGGCGCGACCTATCTCGTGCTGCGGGAGCGCGAGCTGCATGCCGTGGCCACCGACCGTGCGGAGCACGGCACGGGCCTCTACCTGTGACGGCGGGGCCCGTGGCGGACCCGGCCGGCGAACGTGGTGAAGGGAAGACGGACCTCATGCCCGAGCGGCAGTCCTCGTCCGGCGAGGTGACCACCCGTCCGCGGACGGGCCCGGACGACCCGGCGAACGGCGCGCACCCGACGGAGGCGACCCCGGCCGCGCAGGTGGCCGACCAGGTCGCCGCCGGACCCGGCGCCGCCGAGCCGGCCCCGGCGGAGCCCGCCGACGTGCCGCCAGCCGGTGATCAGCCCGTGTTGAACGGGGATGCGGCGGCCGCCCTGGCCGATCCGGCGGGCCGGGCCGGGAGCGAGCGCTCCGGGCCGGGCTCGAACGGGGAGACGCACGCATCCGTCGACGGCGCGAACGCAGCCGCGGGTTCCGGAGACGCCGGGTCCCGCGGTGTTCGTCCCGGGGCCGACGGCGGGGCGAGCGCCCCGCCGCCCGGTGACGCCGCACCGTCCGAACCGGCTACCGCGGGGACGCAGGACCCGGCACCGGCCGGTGACGTCGCCGGATCCGCCGGTGCCGCCGCATCGGCCGCGCCGCACGGGACCGCCCACCCGGTGCCGGCCGCCGCGGTCGAGCAGGAGACGGCCGGCCGGCCGGCGCAGGGCGGCGAGCGCCCCCGACCCCGTCCGCGGCCGTCCGGTGGCGCAACGGCCGGTGCCGCGGCGGCCGGCGCTGCGGGCGCGGCCGCGGGTGGTCCGCGGACTCCCGCAACCGGTGCCGAACCGGACACGCCCGCCGACGGTGGTCCGGACGGTGCCGGGGGAGCGGTCGCATCCGGTGCCGGGGCCGCTGGTGCCGAGCCGGGCCAGGGCGCCGACGGTGGGCCGGACGGTGGTCCGGACGGTGCCGGGGGAGCGGTCGCGTCCGGTGCCGGGGCCGCTGGTGCCGAGCCGGGCCAGGGCGCTGCGGGTGGTCCGGGGAGTGCCGGTGCCGAGTCTGGTACGGACGCCGCCGTTGGTCCGGGTGCTGTCGCGGCGGGCGTCGGGGGCGCGGCCGGTGCCGAGTCTGGTACGGACGCCGCCGGTCGTCCGGGTGCCGCCGCGACCGGTGCCGATCCGGCTCCGGCGCAGGGTGAACAGCGGACCGCCGCGGGAACGGCGGCGTCGAGCGCCGCGGCCGGAGCCGCCGCTCCCGTCGGTGCCGCGGCCCCGACCGGTGCCGCGGACCGGGGTGGCAGGGACCCGGCCGGGTCGGCTCCGCCCGGTGCGCAGGCCGACGCCGGCGACGACGGGGACGTGCGCGCGGCCGGCGGCGCGCCGGCCGGTTCCGGTGCCGCGAGTTCCCCGGCCCCGGCCGGTGCGCCGGTCGCCGCGGGTGGCGGTGACCCCGGCCCGGCGCCCGCCGACGATCCGGTCGGCCCGGGCCCGGATAGCGGGCTCGCACCCGGCGACCCGAGGGGCGAGGGCGACGGGGCGGCATCCGCGGGAGGCACCGGTTCGCCGTCGGCTCCCGCGGACGCGCCCGAGCGGAACGGTGCCGGCGGGCGGGGCGCCCCCGCCGCCGCCGTCGACGGGCCGACTGTCATCGTGCCGTCCCGCCCGCCGGCCCCCGAGGACGGGCGGGACGGCACGATGAC
>DATLGI010000160.1:0-22195 GCA_035540535.1 Pseudonocardia sp. | reverse complement strand
GGCAGCACCCGCCCCGTCCCACCCGGTCCCGCGGGGTCGAGCACCTCGCGGCGCAGGCCGCCGACGTCGAGCCAGCCGTCGAGTAACTCGTCGGGGTCGCGGTGCCCGCGCTCGAGGCGCACCGACGCCGGGCGGAGGAAGTCCGCGGCGGCGACGACGAGCACGGGCCGTCCGCGCCGGCGCAGCTCCACGGCCACCGCGTCGGCCAGCCGCTGCGGCGTCGTCGGCGGCGGGCCGTCCACCGCGAGCCGGACCCGCCCCGGCCGGGTCGCTGCGAGGTCGGCGACCGCGGCGACGAGCCGTTCCGGGGTGACCGGGGTGATCCGCACCGCCGCAGGCTACGTCCGCAGCCCACCGGCCATCGGGGGCGGACGTGCGGCGTGCCCCCTCCGAAAGGGGGCTGCGCGCAACCCGGCCGCGGGAAACACCGGCGCCGTGGCACAGCGCGGTCCCACCACCTCCCGCGCCCCCGCAGGCTCCTCCCTGACCGTGCCCTGCGGATCGTCGAGGCGGTCGCGGCGGCCGGCGACGGGGTGACGGCGAAGGTCGTCACCCGCCGTGTCGGCTGCCCGCTGCCCACGGCGTACCGGTCGACGGCTGCGCCCGGCACGCGTCCCCGGTGCACGTCGGCGAAGCGGTGGCCGCGCTCGCCACGGCCACCGGCAAGGTGCTTCTCGCCGGGATCGAGCAGGCCCGGGTCGACGACGTCCTGGCGCGCCTCGTCGCCGACACCGGCGTCGATCCCGCGGAGCTGCGCCGCGACCTCATCCGGGTTCGGTCGGCCGGTGTCGCCGTCGTCGGCGAGGAGTTCCGGGCCGGCCTGGCCGGGGTGGCAGTGCCGATCCGGGGGCCGCGCGGTGAGGTCGCGGGTGCCATCGGGCTCTCGGTGCCGCAGGTCGTCCTGCTCGCCCGGCGCCCGGAGCTGGAACGGGTTCTGCGCGAGGCGGCCGCCGGCACCGTCACCGGCGCGCGGGCCGTGGGCCGGGGCTCCTAGCCTGGGCCGGTGGACGACCTGGTGCGCTACGACCTCGACGGGCACGTCGCGACGATCACCTACCGGCGACCGGAGAAGCTGAACGCGATCGACGGGGCGATGCGCCGGGCGATCAATGCCGCGTTCGACCGGTTCCGGTCCGACGAGGACGCCTGGGTCGCGATCGTCACCGGCAGCGGGCGCGCGTTCTGTGCCGGTGCGGACCTGCGCTCCGACACCGGCAACCCGGCCGGCGACTTCGCCGGCACCTTCTGGGAACGGCCCACCGTCAACTCCTTCGAGAGCGGCTGGGAGATCTTCAAGCCGGTGATCGCCGCCGTGAACGGCCACTGCCTCGGCTACGGGCTCACGCTCGTCACCTGGTGCGACTTCGTGATCGCCTCCGAGCGCGCGACGTTCGGGTTCCCCGAGGTGACCGTCGGGATCCCGACGATCGTCGCCGCCGTGCGGCTGCCGCAGCGGATCGGGTGGCAGTACGCGATGGAGCTGCTGCTGACGGGCGAGCGGATCGACGCCGCGCGGGCGAAGGAGATCGGGCTGGCGGGCTGGGTGGTCGCCCACGACGACCTGATCGACGAGGCGCGCGCGCTCGCCGCCCGGCTCGTGCGCGCCGCCCCGCTCGCGCAGCGGGCGACGAAGGAGATGGCGGTGCGCGGGCCGGGGATGGCGGCGGTCGACGCGATCCGTTTCGGCGAGACGATGCGCCGGGTCGCGGGCGCGACCGAGGACGCCGCCGAGGGCGCCGCCGCGGCCCGCGAGGGCCGCCCGCCCGTCTGGCGCGGCCGGTAGCCGCCGCGCCGCTGCGCGCCCACCGGTCCGGGAGGTCCGCATGGCCATCCTGCGGACACCCGAGGTCTGCAAGCCACCTCGACGACGTGCGCGGGGTGCCGCCGCTAGCCGCGGAGCGCGGCGAGCCGGTCGAGCTCGCGCAGGGTGGCGTCGGTGCCGCGGCCGTCCGCGCCCGGGTCGGCCGTGTCGCCCCCGCCGGGCCCGTGGTCGGGCAGCTCGAACAGCACCCGGTCCACCCCGGCCGCCGCGTAGGACTCGAGCGCCTCGGGCCTGGCGGCCGCCCCGTAGATCGTCACCGGCAGGTGCCCGCGCCCGGCCTCCGCGGCGCGCCGGCCCAGCTCGTCGACCCGGCGCGCGAAGGCGTCCAGGCCGGACACCGGCACCCGCAGGGGAATCCAGCCGTCGCCGTGCGAGAGCACCCGGTCCAGCACCGTCGGCCCGCCGCCGCCGATCAGCACCGGCGGCACCCGGACCGGCTTCGGCCACGACCAGATCGGGCCGAACCCGACGAACCGCCCGTGGTACTCGGCCTCGTCGCGCGTCCAGATCGCCCGCAGCGCCTCGACCGTCTCCAGCATCCGCGCGGTGCGGTGCGTTCCCGCTCCGTGGTGCGCCGCCTCCTCGGCGTTCCAGCCCGGACCGACGCCCAGCTCGAACCGCCCGCCGGCCAGCTGGTCGACGCTCGCCGCGGCCTTCGCGAGGATGATCGCATCGTGCTGGGCCACCAGCGACACCCCGGTGCCGAGCGCGATCCGCTCGGTCACCACCGCCATCGCGCCGAGCGCGACGAAGGGGTCGTAGGTGTGGGAGTACCGGCGCGGCAGCTCGGCGCCGCCCGGCCATGGTGTCTCGCGGCTGGCCGGGATGTGGGTGTGCTCGGTGAGGAACAGCGCGTCGAAGCCGCGCTCCTCGGCGGCGCGGGCGAGCGTGAGCGGGTCGATGCCGTAGTCGGTCAGGAACGTGACGATGCCGTGGTCCACGCCCCTATCGTGCAGCTCCTACCCTCGACCCACATGACCCGCCGCCACGAACCCCCGTTCCGGGCCGACCACGTCGGCAGCCTGCTCCGCCCGCCCGCCCTGCTGGCCGCCCGGGACCGGCGTGCGGCCGGGGAGATCACCGAGGACGAGCTGCGCGCCGCGGAGGACGACGCGATCCGCGATGCGGTCGCCATGCAGGAGGAGATCGGCCTGCCGGCCGCCACCGACGGCGAGTTCCGCCGCACCTCCTGGCACATGGACTTCATCCACCGGCTCGGCGGTGTCGAGCGCACCGACGAGCAGATCCGGGTCGCGATGCGCAACACCGCGGGCGAGCACGCGTTCACCTCGGCCGGAATCGCCGTCACCGGTCGGGTCAGGCTCACCGAGCCGATCTTCGCCGAGGACTTCCGCTTCCTCGCCGGGCAGACGACCACGGCGGTGCCGAAGCTGACGATCCCCTCGCCGAGCATGGTCCACTACCGCGGGGGCACGGCGGCGATCGACCGTGGCGTCTATCCGGACCTCGAGCAGTTCTGGACCGACCTCTCGGCCGCCTATGCCGCCCAGATCCGCACGCTCGCCGACCTGGGCTGCCGTTACCTGCAGCTCGACGACACGAGCCTCGCCTACCTCAACGATCCCGCGCAGCGGGCCGAGCTCGCCGCGAGGGGCGACGACGCGGACGCGCAGCACCTGCGCTACATCCGCCAGATCAACGCGGCCACCGCCGGCCGCCCCGACGGCATGGCGATCACCACGCACATGTGCCGGGGCAACTTCCGGTCGAGCTGGGCGGCCGAGGGCGGCTACGACTTCGTGGCCGAGGCGGTCTTCGGCGAGCTCGACGTCGACGGCTTCTTCTGCGAGTTCGACGACGAGCGCTCGGGCGGCTTCGAGCCGCTGCGGTTCGTCCCGCCGGGCAAGCAGGTGGTGCTCGGGCTGATCACCACCAAGCGCGGTGAGCTGGAGGATCCCGACGCCCTCAAGCGCCGCATCGACGAGGCGGCCCGCTACGTCCCGATCGACCAGCTCTGCCTCTCACCCCAGTGCGGCTTCTCCTCGACCGTGGACGGCAACGCGCTCACCCTGGACGAGCAGGTGGCGAAGCTGCGGCTCGTGGTGCAGGTCGCCGAGGACGTCTGGGGTACGGGTGGGCGTTAGGGTTCGCGGATGAACGAGGGCCCACGCGGCTGGGCCGCGCCCCTGCACACCCGGGTGCTCGACCTGGCCGGCGTCGGCGCCGGCACGGCGCTGCTCGACCTCGGCTGCGGGCCCGGTGACCTCGCCCGCGCCGCGGCCGACCGGGGCGCCCGGGTCTCGGGCATCGACCTCGACCCGAGTGCCGTGGCCGCCGCCGCCACCGCCGTGCCCGACGGCACCTTCACCGTCGGCGACGTGCACGATCTCGGCCCGCTGCGCGCCGACGTCGTCACGGCCGTCCAGCTGCTCGCCCACGTCCGCAACCCGGTGCGTGCCCTGCGGGAGGCCGCGCGGGTGGCACCGGGCGGGAGCGTGGTCCTCACGGTGTGGGGGCGCGAGGCCGAGTGCGACGTCCGCGCGTTCGGTGAGGCGCTGGCCGCGTGGCTGCCCCCGCGGCGGCAGCCCGACGGCGCAGCCCCGGTCACCGAACCGTCGCGGCTGCGGCAGCTCGTCGAGCTGGCCGGGCTCGAGGTCGTCGAGCTCGCCGAGGTGGTATGCCCCTTCACCTACCCTGACGAGGACGCCGTCGTGGTGCCGGTGCTCGACTCCGGCATCGGGCGGCTCGCGGCCCGGCGCACCGGTCCCGCGCAGGTCCGGGCCGCGGTCCTGGACCGGCTCGCCCCGCACCGCACCGCGGACGGCGGCTACCGGCTGGACAACCTGTTCCGGGTGCTCCTCGCCCGCCCCGTCTGACGATCGGCACCGGGCGGGGTCAGCGCGGCGGCGGGTGGCCGTCCAGGGCGGCCCGGAGCACGGCCCGGCCGTTCCAACGCAGCTGCGCCGCGGCGTCCTCGCGGGACAGGCCGGCGACGTCGACGAGCCAGATGAACGCCTCGATGCCGGTGGCGGACCGGACCGCCACGGCGAGTCGCTGGACGTCGATCTCCGGACGGGTGTGCTGCAGCGGCGCGAGGGCGTCGGCGATCCAGCCGATCGCGCGGCCGCGGCGCAGCACCGGTGCGGCGTGGCCGGGTTCGAGCGAGAGCCGCAGGGAGGCCCGCAGCTGGGGCTCCCAGTCGAGCAGGATCCGCACGTGCTCGGCCAGCACCAGGTCGAGCCGCTCCGCGGGATCGGCCGGGGCGTCGTCCGGCAGGAGGGTGCGGTGCTCGATCTCCGGGTGCGCCGCGGCGACGAGCCGGCGCTGGTTCGGGAAGTACCGGTACGCGGTGGTGCGGGAGATCGCCGCCTCGACGGCGGCCTGCTCGACGGTCGGGGTGATGCCGCGGGCGAGCAGCTCGCGGGCCGCGGCGACGAGGGCGCGCCGCGTGCGCTCCTTCTGGTTGCGGCTCGAATACCACGAAGGAGCGGCCATGTACCGCGATCCTGCTGTCACCGACCCCGGCCTGTACCGCGTCGTGCTGGAGAACGACCGCGTGCGCGTCCTGGAGTACCGGGACCGGCCGGGCGACCACACCTGCGAGCACGACCACCCCGACATGGTGGTGGTCCCGCTGACGACGTTCCGCCGCCGTCAGCGGATGGGCGGGGACCGGGTGGTCGAGTTCGAGAAGGCCGCCCACGACGTGGCGTGGGCCGATGCGATGACCCACGCCGGCGAGAACATCGGCGACGCACCCGGTCATGCGTTGTTCATCGAGCTGAAATAGCACGAAGGGCACGTACGGAAGTGCCGTACGTGCCCATCGCGCAGCGGGCGCTGGGGAGCGATCAGTTGTCGTGCCCGCTGTGGTCGGCCTTCTCGCCCGCGCCGTGCTGGAGCGGCTCGTTGGCGAAGAAGAGCCAGATGTTCGTGGGGATGTCGCGCCCGGTGCCACCGTCGGCCTGCGAGGCGCGCAGGGCTTCGATCGAGGTGAGGCACCGGTCGGGGCCGGCAGGGCAGTCGCCGTCGAAGGTCGGCCACACCGAGCGGTCCTCGACGAGGTTGACGATGACCTGCCACCACACCGTCTCGTCGTTCTCGGTGTCGACGATGTGGCTGTGCCCGGGCAGCGGGATCAGGTTCGGCGACGCGGTGGGGACCACGACCGGCGAGTCGACGGGCAGGGGGCCCGGGAAGCCCGGCATCCGCGGGACCCGGGGGAGCTCGAAGCCGGTGACCGCGGAGAGGGACTCCTCGAGGATCGGGTCGGAGGAGACGAAGCTCGGGTGCGTCGTGCAGCTGCCGACCGGCTGGTCCTCCTCGGTGAAGGGCGGGCCCGGCTCCGGGCACTGCAGGTCGACGCCGGGGTTCGGGTCGAAGGTCTCGGGGATGCCGTCGCCGTCGGCGTCGAACACCGGGACGGTGACGAAGAACTCGCGGGCCTCGGCGACCGGGAGGCCGGTGGGGTCGATCTGCGGTTCCGCGCCGCCCGCGGTCTCGCCGGCGATGCACTCGGGGATGATCATCTCGTCCGGATCGCCGGCAGCCGGGACGCCGTCGCCCTCCCGGGCGATCCCGTCGAGGTCGTCGAACGCCTCGATCGTGCAGAAGAAGTTCTGCGCGTAGGTGAAGACCTGGACCTGACCGTCGAAGTAGCCCTCGGTCTGGTTGACCTTCAGTGGCCGCATGTTGTTGTTGCCCGTGTCCTGGGCGATACCGGTCGTGGCGCCGACCGCGACGACCGCGGAGGCCGCCAACAGTGCGGTGAGGAACTTCGTGCGGCGCACGGCCACTCCTGTCGACTCGAACGGCGGATCCGCCTGTTCAACGCCGGGACGTGGTCGGCGATACGCCGTTCGGACCTCGCACCACCCGTTCAGGCGGCCGTCGGCACCCATGGTGGATCGCCCAGGGCGGCTGGCCGCGACGGCGGGAACCCGGAACACGGCACGGGGCCCCGGGTGGTCACCCGGGGCCCCGTGTGCGTGGTGCGGACGGCGCCCGCTACGGCGCGCCGGCGCCCGCCTTCGCGTAGCGCGACTGCAGCAGGCTCTTGCAGTACTCGCCGTTCGTCTCGATCCCGATCCGCTGCAGCCGGGCGCGACGCAGGTGCAGCGGCACCTGCTCGGTGCTCACCCGGCTGCCGTCGGCGTGCATCAGCAGGGGTGCGTCGTCCCCGGCCGGGAGCCCGAGCGCGGCCCGCCGCTGGCGCAGGCGCTCCAGGTCACCCGACGGCGGACAGTCACCCAGGGTCATCGCCGCGAGCTCCTCGGGCAGGGCGCCGCCGTCGACCAGCGGCCGGGCGACCCGGTCCTGGCCGGCGAGGACCGCCTTGGTGAGGAACTGCGCCCGCAGCTCGTCGAGCTCCTCGACGGCCTCGCCCGCGAAGGTCGAGACGAACCCGGCCTGTGCCGCCACCCCGCCGTTGATCTCGGCCGAGGCGTGGTGGTCGATCAGCGACACCTCCGCATGCGTGATGCCGGGGACGGCCGTCACCGCGTCGTAGGCGTCCGCCACCATGAGGAACGAGAAGTTGGGCGCGCAGAAGAAGGTCGGCAACCGCAGGCGGACCGTGGCCACGCCCTCGGTGACGGTGCAGGACTCGACGAAGTCCAGGTCCGTGATCGGCTCGTCGATCTCCGGGTCGAGCACCGTCCCCAGCGCCGCCCACACGCCGGCGACGGTGTCGCTCACGATCCCGCGACCCCCGCCCCCGCCTCGTCGCGCACGAGCTCCTCGCCAGGGGCCCGCTCCTCGGCCGCCCGCGTCGGGATCTGGCACTCCGCCGGAACCTCGATGTCGTAGAGCTTCGCGGCGTTGAGGCCGAGGATCTTCCTCTTGGTGTCGGTGGTGAGCTTCGGGTAGTCGGCGAACTGCTCGTCGTCGGGCATCTGGTAGTCGACGAAGCCCTCGACCTGCCACTTCGGCGTCCAGATGTTGTAGTCACTGCCGAAGGTCATGCGGTCCTCGCCGACCCAGAACAGCAGCTCGCCGAGCACCTTGGCGAAGAACTTCGGCCGGGCGTGCATGAGACCGCCGATGACCACCGAGCAGCCGGCGTACACGTTCGGCTCCTGCACCGCCATGAAGCAGAAGTCCTCGATCCGCGGGATGCCCGCGTGCTCGATGATGAAGTTCAGGTCCGGGTGGTCGGTGGCGGCCTGGTCGACGTCTTCGGCGGAGAACGCGTCCTTGTTCAGCGGCCAGATCGTCGGGCCCTTGTGCACGTGCAGGTTCTTGATGCCCAGTTCCTGGCACTTCTCGAAGAACCGGTAGGCCTCCGGGTCGGTGAGCTTCCACCCGCGCGAGCCGTTCTCGTGCCACTCGGCGGTGTAGAGCTTGGCGCCCTTGAGGCCGTACTCCTTGGCGTCGTTCTCGAGCTGCCTGAGCCCGGCGTCCCCGTCCCGGGGGTCCCAGCCGCCGTTGGCGATGAGCTTGCCCGGGTGCTTGCGGGCCAGCGCACCGTTGCGCTCCAGCGTGTTGAAGCCCTCGGTGTACCAGTACTTGAGGTAGGTCGACTGGAAGATGCCCACGTCGACGTAGCCGTCCTCGAAGACGTCCTTGATCAGGTCGTCCTCGGACACCTTCAGGTAGTGCTCGTAGTCCCAGTGGGTCTCCGGCGGGGCGAGCTGGTGGTAGCCGTAGAAGCAGTCGATCCAGCCCTTCGAGTACTGCTCGCGGCCCTCTCGCCAGTTCTCCCGGCTCGCGTCCCAGTAGTGCATGTGGGCGTCGACAACGAAGTACTTCTCGCCATCCTTCTCGTACATGTGGTGGCCTCTCGCGTCAGGTGTATCTCGGGAGAACTGATTGACGTCCTCAGGAAGTGTTACGGGACGAGGATCGCGCGGCCGCGGACCCGTCCGGCGTCGAGGTCGTGCAGCGCGTCCAGGGCTGCGTCGAGTGGGTACTGCTTCGTGTGCAGGGTGACCTTCCCGGCCTGCGCCAGGACCATCAGCTCCGACAGGTCGGCGTAGGTGCCGACGATGTTGCCGATGACGTTCTTCTCGCCCGCCACGAAGTCCAGCGTCGGAGCCCGGAACTCGCCGCCGTAGCCGATGACGAACATGTAGCCGTCCGCCGCGGTCATGCCCCAGGCGTCGATCTCCGCACCCTGCTCGGCCACGAAGTCGAACACGACCTTCGCGCCGGCACCGTCGGTGAGGTCCTTGACGGCGTCGACGTGCGTGCCGTCGGCCAGGACCGTCTCGTCGGCACCGATCTGCTTGGCCAGCGCGAGCGCGTCCGGGTTCCTGTCCACCACGATGATCTTCGTGGCGGTGAGCGCGGCCAGCGCCTGGATGCCGATGTGGCCCAGACCGCCGGCACCCTGCACGACCGCGGCCGTGCCCGGGTGGAGCCACGGGATGGACTTGCGCACGGCGTGGTAGGCGGTGATGCCGGCGTCGGCCAGCGCGGCGACGTCCTGCGGCTTGGTCTCCGGGTTCAGCTTCACGCAGGAACGGGCGCTCGTGCGCAGGTACTCCGCCATGCCGCCGTCGTTGTTCGACAGCCCGGGGAAGTAGTTGTTCCCGCACTGCATGTCCTTGCCCCGCCGGCACGCCTCGCACAGCCCGCACGTGGCGAGGGGGTGCAGGATCACGGTGTCGCCGACGGCGACGTTCGTGACGCCCTCGCCCACCTCGTGGATCCAGCCCGCGTTCTCGTGCCCGATGACGTAAGGCAGGTCCGGGTTCATCGCCTCGGCCCAGTCGCCGTTGACGATGTGCAGGTCGGTGCGGCAGACGCCGGCACCGCCGATCTTCACGATGACGTCCAACGGGCCCTGGATCTTGGGCTCGGGGATGTCGTCGATCTTCGGATCGGAGTGGTACTGGTGCACCCGGACGGCCTTCACGGGCCTACCTCCTCGATGTCGACGCGGTCTGCTTCGATCTCAACCCCGCGGCGCCGGAGGTCACAAGCACGGCGATTCCGCATGGTGAGAAAACCTACGGACGGCGAGGTGTGGTGGCCGTCTCAAGTTGAGACTGCACCGAACACCGACGAAAAGGGAGGGCTACCGCTCAGTAGTCTTTCGCCGGTGGGTGCCGTCGACGATCTTCGGAGCTGGGCGGGAGGGCCTCCGGCGCGGTCGTGCTCGCGGCGTCGACGGCTCGAGCGCGAGGCCCCGGATGACCGCTGCCGGACACGCGGCCCAACCCGTCCCCGCCGCGCGCGGTGCGAGGTCCCGGGTGTCCGGCTAGCGTCGCTGCTGTGCACGTGGTGATCGCAGGAGGACACGGCAGGATCGCGCTTCGGCTGACGGCACTGCTCGCCAACCGGGGCGACCTGGTGACCGGGCTGATCCGCAACCCGGACCACCGCTCCGACGTCGAGGCCGCGGGTGGACGCGCCACCGTGCTCGACCTGGAGCGCGTGGACGCCGCCGAGCTCGCCGAGCACCTCGTCACGGCCGACGCCGTGGTGTTCGCCGCCGGGGCCGGGCCGGGCAGCGGGGCCGAGCGCAAGGACACCGTCGACCGGGCTTCGGCGGTGCTGCTGGCCGACGCCGCCGTCCGCGCCGGCGTGCGCCGGTACCTGCTGATCTCCTCGACGGGCGTGGACGCGCCGCCGGCCGCCGGCACCGACGAGGTGTGGGCGGCGTACCTGCGGGCGAAGAAGGCCGCGGAGGAGGCGGTCCGCGCCGCGGACCTCGACTGGACCGTGCTGCGGCCGGGCCGGCTCACCGACGAGCCCGGGACCGGGCGGGTGCTGCTCGCGCCACCGCCGGTGGACCGCTCCGACGTCACCCGCGACGACACCGCCGCTGTCCTCGTCGCGCTGCTCGACACTCCGGCCACGGCCGGGCTGACGCTCGAGCTGCGCGAGGGGGACGACGACGTCGTCGAGGCCGCCGCGGCGGTGGCGCGGTGACCCGGGCGTTCGACGTCGTGGCGTGACCCGCGAGTGCGCCGTTCCGCGCGCCTGAACGACCCCTTTCGCGCGGGGCCACCTCGCACCAGGAGGGATTTTCGCGCCCACGGAGGGGTGCACTCGCGCTCAGGGGGCGGTCTGGGTGAGAGCCGCGGCAAGCCCGAGCGCGACGGCCATCAGCGCCACCTCGTACCCGGCCCACCGCAGCACCGGTGTCCGCCCGGCGGCGAGGCGGCGGCGCGCGACCAGGCCCAGGGCCGCGATCCCGGCGAGTGCCCCCGCCTTGGCGACGACGAGCAGGCCGTAGCCGCTGCCCAGTAGCGCGTCCCAACCCGGTAGCCGGACCTGCGCGTTGAGCACGCCGGTGACGGCCACCCCCGCGAGGCAGGCCGTCGCGAGCCGCGAGTAGCGGGGCAGCGCGTCGGTGAGCAGGTCGCGGCGGCGGGCGACCAGGGCGACGAGCGCGCTGAGGCCCCCGACCCACAGCGCGGCCGCGCCGACGTGCAGCGCCGCGGTGACGACGGCGACCTGGTGGTTCGGCGCCGCACCGGCATGCCCCGTCACCGCCGGGGTCAGCACCCCGAGCAGCGCGGCGACCAGCGGGATCCGGGCGGCGACGAGGTCGGGGTCGCGCAGCCGGGCGATGGCGCACCCCAGCACCACGACCGCGCAGCAGGCCGCGAGCACCATCCCGCGCCCCGCCGCGAGCCGGGTCGACCAGGCCACGAGCTCGCCGCCGGAGAGCCCGGCGACCGGCCGGCCGACGGCGTCGGCGGCCCGGAACGCGATGCCGAGCACGGTGAGCACCAGCCAGGCACCGGCGACGACGACGAGCAGCCGGTCGGCCCGTCCGGTCACCGCGCGCGCCGCGCGCCCGCCCGGCAGCAGGATCGTGAGCAGGGCCAGGCCGACGCACGCCGTCCCGGCGACGTCCATCCCGGTGCGGGTCATGGAGGCGCCGACGAGGGTGGTCACCGGAGCCGCGGATACGGACCCGGCGAGCAGGGTGGCGCCGAGCCCGGCGACCACGGCCAGGGCGGCCCAGCCCAGCGGTGCGAGCCGCTCGGTGGCGGGCGCGCCGGGCACCGTCAGCTCCGGCCGAGGCGCAGCGCGGTGCCGACCCCGGCGACCACGAGCACCGCCGCACCGGCGATCCAGGGCCACGCGGGCATCCCGGCGTCCTCGGCGGCGGGTGGCGGCGCGGGCGCGACCGGCGGGGCCCCGGTCGGGGCGGCCCCGGCGGCGGGCCCCGGTGCGGTGAGGGTGAAGGTGACGCTGCCCGTCACCGGGTGGCCGTCGTCGGAGACGACGCGGAAGCCGATCTCGTACGGGCCGGCCGGGCCGAGCGGACCCACCGCCGTGCTGACGGCGTTCCCGCTCGCGGTGACCGGGCCGGTCTGGTACTCACCGCCGTCCGGGCCGACGACGGTGATGGTGCTGAACTCGGCGGGGATGTCCTCGTTGAACGTCAGGGTGACCTGCTCGGGGCCGGTGTCGAGGCTGGCGCCGTCGGCCGGATCGGTGCCGACCAGTTGGGTGTGGGCGAGGGCGGGGGTCGCGCCCAGCAGCAGCGCGAACCCGGTGGCGGCGGCGAGGGCGAGGGCGCGCAGCACGCGGCCCGGGAGGTGCGGGGTCATGGGGTCTCCGGTGGCTGTCGGGAAGCGGGGCCTCAGCAGGCCACCGGAGGCCCCCGGCGGGAGTGCGCCGCGAGCAGGAGGCGCCGGACGGCGGCGGGTCCGGCGGGCACGGGGCGGACGGGCAGCGGGCGCACCGTTGCGGCCGTCCGGATCCGGCGCGGGCGCAGGCGGCGCAGCGCGCGGGCGACGAGGCGCAGCGCACGGTCGGCGTGCCGGACGAGGACGGCGGTGACCAGCGTCGCGGCGACGTGCGCGGCGAGCATGGTCGCGGGATCGGTCACCGCGGGGCCGGGCGGGTGGTGGTGCAGCAGCTCGAGCAGCCCGTGCAGCGCGCCCTGCCCGGCGGCGAGCACGGCGAGCAGGCCGACCGGGCCGGAACACCGCCGGCCGAGCCCGGCGACGGCGCCGCCGACCAGGGGGAGCAGCACCGGCACGACGGCGAGGTCGGGCACCGCCCCGCCCCCGGCCACGTGCGCGGACGCGACGAGCAGCGCGCTGAGCACGGCGAGCACGCCGGCGCGCAGCGCCCGGTGCGCGGTGGCGTCCACGGCCACGAAGGTAGCGCCCGGGCCGTCCGGTTCCCAGCCGCCGGGGTGTCGGCTCGGTGGCCGTGCAGTCATCTAACGTCCGCAGGGTCCCCCCGCGAGGCGTCGGGTCAGTGGGCGTCGACGCCCAGATGGGTCAGCAACTCGATCTCGATCCGGTCGACCTCGCCGCCGATCGCCCGGTACGCGGTGCGCCGCCGTCCCGACGGCATCTGCTCGGCGGCCCGGACGGCGACGGCGAGATCGGCCAGCCGCGGCCGGGTTGCCCCCGCGAACCGCCGGGCGGCACCGGTGGCGTGCACCTCTGCGCCGGTGTCGAGCTCGTTCAGGGCCTCCGCGATCCGGGAGATCCGCGCGTGCAGCGCCCCGCCGCGGCCCCGGTACGACCCGAGCTCCTCCGCCGCCACTCCCAGCCGGGCCGCGCGGTGCGCGTCCCAGGACGCCCGCGCGAGCCCCGCGACCGCGAGCGCGTACGGGGCGAGCAGCGGCGCGACGGCCTTCCCGACGCCGATCGCCCGCCGGGCCCGTTTCGGGGTGAGCGGTGCGCGCCCCGTCGTGCCGGCGGGCCGGGACCGTCGCCGCAGAGCCATCCGTCCTCCTCGCCACCGGTGATCTCGGGGCAGCTTAGGACGCGGACGGGGCGGTGGCTCGGGGGGAGGACACGGGGAATCGCTCAGCCGGGCCGGATTCGGTGGTGGGTGCAGTACCTGGCCGCGTTCACCCGGCCGATCCGCGCGGCCGCCCGGGCGAGCGGTGACGGACGGCCGGGAGCAGGCGGCTGTCGGGGGCGCTCACTAGGCTCGGAGGCGTGTCCGAGGCGGTGAGCGACGTGGCCCGGTCGCCGGCGTCCCCGCTGGTCTCCCTGGACGCCGCGGCCATGACGCGCTGTCGCCGCCGCGTCCACCTCGATCACGACCCCGCGGCCGGCGAGCGCCCGCGCGCGCAGCCGGATCCGGCGCTGGAGCAGCGCCGCGCGGACGCCGCCGCCCACCGCGTGCGGATCGGCGAGCTGCTCGCCGCGGCGCACGGGTCCGCCGTGCGCAGCGTCCCCGCCGACGGCCCGGCCCGGCTGCGCGCGGCCGCCACGGCCGCGGCGGTGGCCGCCGGCGCGTCGATCGTCCGCGACGCCGTCCTCCCGATGGACGCCGAGGGCCGCCGCGGTGGCGCCGAGCTGCTGGTCCGGCTGCCCGGGGGCGGCTACGTGCCGGTGCTGGTGGTGCGCCACCGCGTCACCGATCCGGGGGAGGGCGCGCTCACCTCGCCGGTGCTCGAGCCGTGGCCGCGGCGGGCCGCGCCGGACCCGGAGCGCAAGGTCCGCTCTCAGCCGCGGGACCTGCTGCGGCTCGCCCACCTGCACGGCATGTTGCAGGCGGTCGGGTGGGCGCCGCCGGACGGCCCGCACGCGCAACACGGCGGGGTGATCGGCCTGGACGCGGACGTCGTCGTCTGGCACGACCTGAACGCCGGGCACTGGCCCGGTGGCCGCAGCACCCTCGCCGAGTACCGGGTGCGCTTCGCCGACCGGGTAGCAGTGGCCACCGCCGCGGCCACCGGGGGGCCGGCGCTGGCGCTGCCCTCGCGGGTCACCGAGTGCCGTCGCTGCCCGTGGTGGCCCACCTGCGAGGCCGAGCTCGCCGACGGCGGGGACGTCAGCCTGGTCGTGCGCGGCGAGACGGCGGTGGCGCTGCGGGCCGCCGGCGTCGCCACCGTCGACGATCTCGCCGAGCTCGATCCGCACGGCGAGCCGCCGGTCCCGCTCGGCGGCCCGTCGCTGGCCGACCTGGTGGCACTGGCCCGGGCCTGGCGGCGCGGGCTGGCGGTGGTGCGGCGCGTCGAGCGGGTCCCGGTGCCCCGGGCCGACGTCGAGGTGGACGTCGACATGGAGAGCTTCGGCGAGGCCGGCGCCTACCTCTGGGGGGCCCTGCTCAGCCGTCCCGGCGGGGAGCGGCCCGGCGACGAGCCCGAGGGCTACCGCGCGTTCGGCACCTGGCAGCCGGTGCCCACCGACGACGAGGCCCGTTCGTTCGCCGAGTTCTGGACGTGGCTGCAGGAAGTCCGGCGCGGCGCCGAGCGGTCGGGCCGCACGTTCGCCGCCTACTGTTACAACGAGCAGGCCGAGAACCGCTGGCTGCTCGCCTCGGCCACCCGGTTCGCCGGCCGGCCGGGCATCCCGCCGGTCGCCGAGGTGGAGGAGTTCATCGCCGCGCCGTCGTGGGTGGATCTGTTCGCCGTGGTCGGCGAGTGGTTCCTGTGCGCGCAGGGCAAGGGGTTGAAGCGGATCGCCCCGGTCGCCGGGTTCTCCTGGCGCGATCCCGATGCGGGGGGCGAGAACTCGATGCGCTGGTACCGCGCCGCCGTCGGCATGGACGGCGTCCCGCCCGACGTGCGGCAGCGGCAGCGGTTGCTCGAGTACAACGCCGACGACGTGGCCGCCACCCGGGCACTGCGGGAGTGGATGTCGTCCCCGGCGGTCGAGGCCGTCCCGCTCGCCGCGGATCTCTGAGCTCGGGCGCGGCCGACCGGCTCACCCGCACGCCGCTCGCCCTGAGCCGGGCGCCCGGGCGGGCCTTCGGGTTGCCGCATCCCTCCCCGAGCCGGATGGTCGCCACCCACGGTGTGCCCGGCGGGCTCGGGCCCGGCGGCGGGGACGGAGAGGACGACGTGGACGAGCTGACGTATGCAGAGGTCGGTGCCAGCTGCGCGCCGGGCGCGCTCCCGCCCGGCTACCGCCACCTCCGGCACCGCACGTGCCTGGGGGCCTGCAGCCTGGAGGCCGCCGGTGAGGCGATCCTGACCTGGCGGATGCACCGGGCGGCGGGTGTGCGGATCGAGGCCTCGGCGCCGCGTGCCGCCGTCGGGGTGGTCGTCACCAGCGGACTGGGGATCGGGCCGCTGCGCCTGTCGGCGCCGTGCCGGGTGGTCGCGGTGGTGGACGAGGTGGACCGGGTCGGGTTCGCCTACGGCAGCCTGCCCGGGCATCCGGCCACGGGCGAGGAGTCGTTCGTGGCCGAGCGGGCGGACGACGGGCGCGTCTGGTTCACGATCACCGCGTTCAGCCGGCCCGCGCGCTGGTACATGCGCGCCGCGGGTCCGGTGGCCCCGTTGCTGCAGCGTGCCTACGCCCGCTGGTGCGGGCGGACCCTGCGCCGGCTGTGCGTGGGCGCGTGACCGTGCGCCGGGCTCCCGCCGCACGCGCCCACCGAGGCCCGTCATGGTCACGTGTCGGGGTCGTCGACCCTGTGCCGAGGCCGACATGACTCCATGTCGGGCCGGGGAGGGTCGGATGGGGGTGGCGGGATGACCAGCCCGCGGCGGTTCGAGCAGCGCGGGACGCGCGCGGCCGCGTCCAGCACGCACCACCTCGGCACGTCCACCGCGCTGGCGGTGCTCGCGCGGGGCGGCAACGCGTTCGACGCGGCGGTCGCGGCCGGGTTCGTGCTGCAGGTCGTCGAGCCGCACCTGTGCGGGCCCGGCGGCGAGGTGCCCGCCGTGTTCGTCACCGCCGCCGACCCGGTGCCGCGGGTGCTCTGCGGGCAGGGCGTCGCGCCGGCCGCGGCCACCGTGGCACACCTGCGCGACGGCCTGGGGCTCACCGCCGTGCCCGGCACCGGGCTGCTCGCCGCGACCGTCCCCGGGGCCTGGGACGGCTGGCTCACCCTGCTGCGCGACCACGGCACCTGGGAGCTCACCGACGCGCTGGCCCCGGCGCTCGGCTACGCGGCCGGCGGCTTCCCGCTGGTCCCGCGGGTCCCGGCCACGATCGCGGCCGTCGCCGAGCAGTTCCGCGAGCACTGGCCGTCGTCGGCCGCGCAGTGGCTGCCCGGAGGCCGGGTGCCCGGGGTGGACACGGTGCTGCGGCTGCCGGCGCTGGCCGCCACCTGGCGGCGCCTGCTCGCCGCCGCCACCGGCCCGAGCCGGGAGACCCGGATCGACGCCGCCCGCGCCGCCTGGTACCGGGGCTTCGTGGCGGAGGAGGTCGCGGCCTTCTGCACCGTCCCGGCCCGCGACGAGACCGGGCGCGACCACGCGGGCCTGCTCACCGCCGACGACCTGGCGGGCTGGTCGGCGACGTACGAGGACGCGCTCCTCGTCGAGGTCGGGGACGGCTGGTCGATCGCCAAGTGCGGCCCCTGGTCGCAGGGTCCGGTGCTGGCCCAGGCGCTGCAGCTGCTGCGCGGCACCGGTCCGGATCTCGTCGACGGCGTGGCGACGGCGGACACCGTGCACACGGCCGTGGAAGCCGTCAAGCTCGCGTTCGCCGACCGGGAGGCGTGGTACGGCGACAGCGCCGCGGTGCCGGCGCGGACCCTCGTGTCGAGCGGGTACGCGGACTCCCGGCGGGCCCTGATCGGCACGGCGGCCTCGCTCGAGCTGCGTCCCGGGGCCCCGGACGGACGTGTCCCCCGGCTCGCCGCCGCCGCCCGCGCCGGGGGTCGTCGCGGCGACGGCGTCACCGCCCCCGGCCTGGGTGAGCCGACGTCCGCCCGCGCCGAGGAGGTCGGCCGCGGCGACACCGTGCACCTCGACGTCGTCGACGCCGCCGGGAACATGGTCTCCGCGACACCGTCGGGGGGCTGGCTGCAGTCGTCCCCGACGATCCCGGCGCTGGGGTTCTGCCTCGGCACGCGCGCGCAGATGTTCTGGCTGGAGGAGGGCCTGCCCGCGTCGCTGGTGCCGGGCCGGCGCCCGCGCACCACCCTCTCGCCGTCGCTCGGGCTGCGCGACGGCGAGCCGCGGATCGCCTTCGGCACCCCCGGTGGCGACCAGCAGGACCAGTGGCAGCTGTGCTTCTGGCTCGCCCACACCGCCGGCGGTCTGGACCTGCAGGCGGCGATCGACGCGCCCGCCTGGCACAGCACGGCGTTCCCGTCGTCGTTCGCGCCGCGGGGCTGGCAGCCGGGCGGGCTGGTCGTCGAGTCCCGGCTCGGCGCCGGCACCCTGGCCGAGCTCGCCCGGCGCGGGCACTCGATCACCGACGCTGGACCGTGGGCGCTGGGCCGGCTGTGCGCGGTCGGCCGCGGTGACGGCGCGCTGCTGCGCGCGGCGGCCGACGCCCGCAGCGGGGTCGGCGCCGCCGCAGCGCTGTGAAGCCGGATGCGCCGGACGCGGTCGATCACCGGCCCGGGCCGACGTGCGGGCGTAGCCTGGGACCATGGGTCTGTTCGGACGCGACAAGTCGCAGATGGTCACCGCGGAGCAGGCGTTGCCGGGTCGGTCGACCCCGCTGCGCGTGCCCGTCGAGCACTACGTCAACGGCAACCGGATCCAGCCGCCGTTCCCCGACGGGCTGCGCACCGCGGTGTTCGGCATGGGCTGCTTCTGGGGCGCGGAGCGGTTGTTCTGGCAGACCCCGGGGGTCTACAGCACGGCCGTCGGCTACGCGGGCGGGTTCACCGAGAACCCGACGTACGAGGAGACCTGCTCCGGGCTCACCGGCCACGCCGAGGTGGTGCTGATCGTGTTCGACCCCGAGCAGGTGTCCTACGAGACGCTGCTGAAGGTCTTCTGGGAGGGCCACGACCCGACCCAGGGCATGCGCCAGGGCAACGACCGGGGCACCCAGTACCGGTCGGCCGTCTACTACACCGACGACACCCAGCGCGAGCTCGCCGAGGCCACGGCGAAGATCTACGGCGAGGCGCTGGAGGCGGCGCGCCGCGGGGCGGTCACCACGGAGATCGCGCCGCTGCGCGCGTTCTACTACGCCGAGGACTACCACCAGCAGTACCTCGCGAAGGTGCCCGGCGGCTACTGTGGCATCGGCGGCACGGGTGTCAGCTGCCCGGTCGGCACGGGGGTCGAGCCAGGAGCCTGACCCGGCGTCCTACCCGACCGGCCGGCGCCGGCGCAGGTGGCGGACGACCGTGTCCAGCCGGAACGCCACGGCGATCACCAGCGCGGTCAGGGCCAGTGGACGGCCGACCCTCACCCCGACATGTCGCCACGTCGGGGCCGAGGGGTCGGCCGAGACCCCAATACGTGTCCATGTCGGGGATCTCGACGTTGGGGAGCCGGCGGGGTAGGCAGGGCCGGTGACCACCGCCGTCCCGGACGTGTTCGACCCCCGGATCTTCGCCGCGGGCGTGCCGCACGCGGCCCTGCGCGCCCTGCGCGACACCGCACCGGTCGCGTGGCAGGACGAGCACGAGGTCGGGGCGTGGCCCGCCGGGCCCGGGTTCTGGGCCGTGACCCGGTACGCCGACGTGCGCCACGTCCTGCGCACCCCACAGGACTTCTCCTCGCACCTCGGGGCCACCCAGATCCGCGACCCGGACCCCGCCGACCTGCCGTTCATCCGCCGGATGGTGCTCAACATGGACCCGCCCGAGCAGGTGCGCATGCGCCGGCTCGTGGCCGGCACGTTCACCCGCCGCAGGCTGGAGCGGTTCGCGGCCGCGATCACCGCGCGGACGGCGGCCGCGCTCGCCGCCGTCGCGCCGCGCGGGCGCTGCGACCTGCCCGCCGACGTCACCGACGACCTGCCGCTGCTGAACCTGGCCGAGCTGCTCGGCGTGCCGGTGGCGGACCGGGCGCTGCTGCTGGAGTGGACGAACCGGGTGATCGGCTACCAGGACCCGGAGCACGGCAGCGCGGTCACCGGCCCGGACGGGAAGCCGGTGAACCCGCGCTCGCCGGCGATGCTCGCGGACATGTTCGGTTACGCCGACGGGCTCGCCGAGGCCAAGCGCCGCGACCCGGCCGACGACGTCATGACCGCGCTCGTGCACGCCGAGGTCGACGGCGAGCGGCTCACGGCGCCCGAGCTGCAGATGTTCTTCTTCCTGCTGGTGATCGCCGGCAACGACACGGTGCGCAGCGCGCTGCCCGGCGGGGTGCTGGCGCTGGTGGAGCACCCGGACGCCTACCGCACCCTGCGTGCCCGGCCGGCGCTGCTGCCGTCCGCGATCGAGGAGATGCTGCGCTGGCACCCGCCGGTGCTGACCTTCCGCCGCACCGCTACCCGGGACCTCGAGCTGGCGGGCACGCCGATCCGGGCCGGGGACAAGGTCGTCGTCTACCACTGCTCGGCACACCGCGACGAGCGCGCGTTCCCCGCCCCCGACCGCTTCGATCCCGCCCGCGAGCCCAACGACCACCTCGCCTTCGGCCAGGGCCCGCACCTGTGCCTCGGGGCGGCGTTCGCCCGGCTGCAGATGACCGCGTTCTTCCGCGAGTTCCTCACCCTGCCGCCGGTGGAGCTCGCCGGGCCACCGCGGCGGCTCACGTCGAACTTCATCAACGGGCTCACCAGGCTGCCGCTGACCTGGACGCCGACTCGCTGATCATGCCCGCTACCCTCCGGGCCGCATCCGAGGACCCCGGGGAGGATCCGTGCAGCCCATCGCCCGCCGCGCCGTCGTGCCGCTCGCCCTCGTCGCCGCGGTCCTGCTCGGCGGCTGCGCCGGGTCCGACGCGGCCCCGCCCGCGGCGCAGACCATGACCCCGCCGTCGCCCGCCGCGGGGCCGGTGCAGATCGGTTCGGGCACGGTCGAGGGTCCGGTGTCGCTGGAGACCACAGGCCCGTCGGTGTTCTCGGTGCGCACGGTGACGGTGCCCCCGGGCGGTTCCACGGGCTGGCACCGGCACGACGGCACGGAGATGTCGATCGTGACGGCGGGCGAGATCACCCTGGTCCGGGCGGACGGCTGCGCGGAGGAGACGCTGTCGGCCGGCGACGCGGTGTTCGTGCCCGACCGGCAGGTGCACCTGGCCCGCAACGACGGCACGGAGCCGGCCGAGATCGTCGTGACCTACCTGCTCGCGCCGGGCGTGCAGGACCGTTCGGACGCGCCGGCCGCCTGCACCTGATCGCCTCGGCGGCTCCGCGGTGTCGGCCCGCTGTGGGACAGTGGGAGCGGCACGGGCCGGCGGGCGGCCCGCACACCCACGGCAGGAACGGATGCGGACGAAGACGGTCGCCGGCGCCGACGGGCGTACCTGGTCGGTGCGTCGCAACATCGAGTGGTCGAGCCCGGCGACGGGTGACGACTTCGAGCACGACGTCGACGGCCAGCGCACCGGCGTCGTCTTCATCCTCTCGGCACTGATCCTGTTCTGGGTGGTGCTGCTGCTGTGGCGGCCGGAGGGGTTGCACGTCCCCGGCTACTACTGGGTGATCGCGTTCGCCGTCCTGTCGTTCTTCCCGATCCGGTGGTACCTGCGCCGCCCGTGGACGATCGTCGCCGAGACCGAGGGCGGCTACGACGAGCAGGGCGGCCCGGAGCACTGGTCGGGCATGGTCCGCGGCGGCAGCCGGGCCCGGGAGGAGATGCGGGTGGTGATCCGCAGCCTGCGCACCCGCGCCACGCCCGGGCATGCCGACAGCCCCCTGCAGAAGGTGAACTGACCGGTGCCCGAGCTCCCCGAGGTCGAGGCGCTGGCCCACCACCTGCGCGAGCACGCCGTCTACCGGCCCGTCGCCCGGGTGGACCTGGCGAGCATGAGCGCGCTCAAGACGTTCGACCCCGCCGTGTCGGTGCTGCACGGGCGGGTGGTCACCGGCGCCGGCCGGTACGGGAAGTTCCTGTCCGTCGAGTTCGCCGACCGGCCGGGCGAGGAGCTGCACCTGATCACGCACCTGTCCCGCGCGGGCTGGCTGCGGTGGCACGAGCAGGCCTCGGCCGCGCCGCCGAAGCCGGGTCGTGGCCCGCTGGCCCTGCGGGTGCACCTCGACGCCGTCGGCGGGCCGGGTTTCGACCTCACGGAGGCCGGCACCCAGAAGCGGCTCGCGGTGTACCTGGTGCGCGACCCGCGGGAGGTCCCCGGCGTGGCCCGGCTCGGTCCGGACGCCCTGACGCTGACCCGCGACGCCTTCGCGGAGTTGCTCGCCGGACGCACCGAGCGGATCAAGAACCTCCTCGTCGACCAGGCCGTGCTCGCCGGCATCGGCAACGCCTACAGCGACGAGATCCTCCACGCCGCCCGGATGAGCCCGTTCAAGCCGACCGCCAACCTCGGCGACGACGAGGTCGCCGTGCTGCACGAGGCGCTGGTCGGCGTGCTCGCCGACGCCCTGGAGCGCTCGGCCGGGCTGCCGGCGGCGGGCCTCAAGTCGGAGAAGCGCTCCGGCCTGCGGGTCCACGGCCGCACCGGCCAGCCCTGCCCGGTGTGCGGCGACACCGTCCGGGAGGTGAGCTACGCCACCAAGTCGTTCCAGTACTGCGCCACGTGCCAGACGGGCGGCAAGCCGCTGGCCGACCGGCGCATGAGCCGCCTGCTCAAGTAGACGCCTCCCGTACCCCCGCCTCAGCCCCGGGGCCGCCGCCGGTGGCGCCCCGATCTCCGGTTCGGCGGTGGCCCCGCCCGGATCTCCGGTTGGGCTGCAACCGCGATCTCCGGGACGGGCCACCCCC
>DATLGI010000159.1:0-6621 GCA_035540535.1 Pseudonocardia sp. | reverse complement strand
GCCCCGCCCTTGACCGAGACCGCGCCCTCCTCGGGCATGTCCTGGCCGCCGATGATGTAGGGCGCCTTCGCGAGCAGGTGGTCACGGAGGTCCATGATCACGAGCTTGGGGGAGAGCGGCTTGCCGGTGTTCCACGCCGGACACTGGCTCTGGCAGCGGCCGCACTCGGTGCACGTGGCGAAGTCGAGCATCCCCTTCCAGGTGAAGTCCTCGACCTTGCCGCGGCCGAACACGTCGTCCTCGCCGGGGTCCTCGAAGTCGATCGGCTTGCCGTCCGACTCCATCACGGGTAGCGGGCCCAGCGCCTTCGGGAGGCGCTTGGCCGAGACGTTGATCGGTGCGGTGAAGATGTGCAGGTGCTTGGAGTACGCGATGATCACCGTGAACGCCAGCATGACGCCGATGTGCAGCAGCAGTCCGACGCTCTCCAGGACCTGTAGGGTGCCCGCCGGAATCCCGGCCAGCAGGTTGCCCAGCCCGATCGACACCCACGCCCCGGACTCGTAGGGCAGGTAGCCCAGGGCGGAGGCCGGCGCGCGGAACAGGAACATCGTCCACAGCACGTTGAAGATCATGAACAGGATCAGCCAGGCCCCGCCCGTGTGCGAGCCGTAGAACCGCGAGTCGCGGGCCCGGCGCTCCGGGGAGTTGCGCACGCGCAGCACCGTGAACACGCCCAGCGAGATCAGTGCGAGCACGGCGATGGTGTCCTGCAGGAACCCGAGGACCGCCCACCGGCCGACCAGCGGGATGGCGAACCGCTCGTCGAACAGCGCGCCGTACGCCTCGAGGTAGACCGTGATGAGGATGACGAACGCCCAGAAGGTGAACAGGTGTGCCAGCCCCGGCACCGACCACTTCAGCAGTTTGCGCTGCCCGAAGACCTCCACCAACTGGGCGCGGACGCGTTGCCCCAGCCCGCCGGCACGGTCGTGGGCCGGCTGCCCGGACCGGATCAGCTGGTAGATCCAGAACGCCCGCCGGCCGGAGACGGCGAGGGCGATCACCGTCATGGCCAGGCCGATGGCCAGTCTCGCTTCCACGGGTCCTCCCAGGACGTGCGGGCCGGCGGGTGGTGGGCCGCGGCCGTTGCGGGGGAGGGTAGACCCGCCCGGCGGCTCGCCGCCGAATGCGTTCCGGCAGTTCGCGCCGACACTACCGGCGGGTAATCGCGCTCCCGCGGGCGACGACATGACCGTGCCACCCCGTGGCCGGGATATGGTAGGGCCGCGCCGGTGGTGCTCAGCCGCTGCTGATCGGGGACCGCGAGTCCGGGAAGTCGGGCCGCGCCCTAGGCTTTGCCGGTGAGCCGTGCTCTACTCGACCCCGGGCACGCCCGGGTGGCGGCGCCCGCCTGCTCCGTTGCGGGTCGCTCGTGGTGGTCCCTGCGGTCGGCGCAGGCTCACCACCGGGAGGAGCCGTCATGAACCCGCCGGACACGATCGTGTTCCTGGCCCAGGAGCTCGGGACCACCGGTCTTCGGCAGTGGATCCAGGACAACATCGTCCCGCTGATCTTGCTCGCCATCGCGGTGATCCTGTTGTGGATCGGCGGTCGCGGGGACAACGCCGGGGTCGCCCGGCGCAGCGTCGGGCTGATCATCGGGCTCGTCGCGCTCGGCATCGCCGTGTCCGACTCGGGGCCCGCGATCGGACGTCAGCTCGCCGGCCTGATCACCGGCGGGTGACGGCTTGCTCGTCCGTACCGACGACGAGGTCTACCGGGTCGACTCCGTCTGGCTGGGTCCGCCGCGCGCCACCTTCCCCTGGCGAGCGCGCTACGTCGCCTACGGGGTCGGCCTGCTGGTGATGATCTTGATCATGTTCGTGCAGCGGCGCGTCGGGATCGGCCTCGACTTCTTCTCCGTCGCGTGGGCACTGGTGATCACCGTCGCGATCACCCGGCTGGTCGGCAAGCGCATCGACTACGAACGCCCGCTCGGACAGGTGGCCGCGATGTTCTGCAGCGAGGTCACCGGGCCGCGTCGGCGCACCGCGACGGCCGGCGGCGCCGTCCGGCACACCCACGTTACCGTCGCGGGTGGCCGGCGGCGGCAGGCCCGCGGAGGGCCGTCCCGTGGCCCGGCGTGACCGGAACGCCCCCGCCGGGCAGCCCCGACGCCGGCGCGGGCGGGCCCTGGCGGGGGAGGGCCGCCTGCCGAAGTACGTCCCGGACATCGCGCTGCGCTCCATCGACGGGCACCTCACCCGCACCGGCACCCAGGTCATGGCCTGGTACCGGCTCGCCGCGCAGGCGTGGAGCTTCCGCAGCGACTCCCAGCGCGAGGTCCTGATCCGGCAGATCGCCGCCCAGCTCGGCGAGCTGCAGGGTCGCTGGCTGCACCTGCGGGTCACCACCCGGCCCTACCCGGTGCACATGTGGGCGGAGTCCTTCGACCACAACGCCCTGGGCCGGCTGCCCGACGTCGCCGGCGCCCTCGGGTGGGACGGCTTCCTGGAGGGTGAGCAGCGTCACCTGATGGGACTGTCGATGTCGGACAAGGAGGTCTTCCTCGGCGTCGAGGTGTCCGGGCGCGGGATGCTCGACCGCTGGGTGGAGAAGGCCGCTCCGGTGCTGGGGAGGGTGGCGCCCGGCGCGGTGCGGGCCGAGCTGGCCGCGCTGTCGTCGGAGGTCGCGCACCTCGACGAGCTCGTCTCCGGCAGCGGTCTCGACGCCGTGCCCGCCACGGCCGAGGACCTCGCCTGGCTGCTGCACCGCTCGTGCGCGCTCGGGCTGCCCGCGCCGCGCACCCTCGCGGGGGTCCCGGCCGGGGCAGGCTCGCGGTGGGAGACCGAGGACCTCGCCGCCTTCACCGACGGCGTGGAGCTGGTGCAGGAGCCCTACGCCCCCACCGTCCAGGTGATCGGGCGCGTGCGCGCGCAGACCGTCTCCCGGCACCTCGCGGTGCTGTCCACCGGGCTGATGGAGGGGCTGCGGATACCCGAGGTCGACGACCCGTGGATGCAGCACTCGGACCGGCTGCCGTTCCCCGTCGAGTGGTCCGCGCGCATGTACATCCGCCGGCCGGAGGACGTCTCCGGCGAGCTGCAGCGCCAGATGGGCAAGGTCCGCAGCCAGATCCGGCACTACACCCACGACCACGACCTCGACCCGCCGATGTCGCTGGCGCGGCAGGCCGACCGCGTGCTGGAGATCGAGGACGAGCTCACCACCGGGCTCACCCAGCTCAACACCCGCCTGTACGGCTGGTGGCGGATCGCGGTGGCCGGCAAGGACGAGGCCGAGGCGATCTCCCGCGCCCAGCAGGTGCTCGACCTGTACCGCCCGAAGGTGCGCATCGAGCATCCCGAGGCGCAGTACCGGTACGCCCGCGAGTTCATTCCGGGCGAGCCGCTCGCCTCCACCGCCTACCGGCGGCGCGGCTCGGTCACCTGGGCGGCCGCGGCGGTGCCGGCGGCGACGGCCAGCGTCGGCGACCGCCGGGGGATCATGCTCGGTGAGACGTGCACGGCCACCCGCCGGCCGGTGGCCTGGGACCCGTGGCTCGCGCAGGAGGTGCGTCGCGCCTCCGGCCTCACGGCGATCGTGGGTGGCCTGGGCAGCGGCAAGTCCTTCCTGACCGGCCTGATCGTCTACAAGACCCTGCGCGCCGGCGCCCGCTGGACGGTGCTGGACCCGTCCGGCCCGCTGGCCGCGCTCGCCCGGCTCCCCGAGCTCGCGCCGTTCTCCCGGCACATCAACCTGCTTCGGGCCGATCCGGGCATCCTCAACCCGTACCGCGTCGTCGCCGAGCCGCGGCCCGAGCACTTCGCCGACGACGAGGACCCCGAGCGGGCGTGGCGGCGCGAGCGGTCGCTCGCCGCGGCCACCCGCCGCCGGCTCGTGCTCGACGTGCTCACCGGGCTGCTGCCCTACGAGGTCTCCCGCCTGCCGCACACCCGGATCGTGCTGCTGCGAGCCGTGCGCGAGGTGGGCGGCGCGGCCGACCGCCACCCCGGTCTGGTGATCGACGCGCTGCGCCGGCACGCCCGCGACGGCGAGGAGCACGCGGGCATCGTCGCGGACTTCCTCGACGAGCGGCGCGAGCTGCCACAGGCGGCGCTGCTGTTCCCCGACACCACCCGCGACGACCCCTGGCACGCCGACCGCGACTACCGCCTCACGGTGCTGACGATGCAGGGGCTCTCGCTGCCGCGGCCGGGCAGCCCGCGCGAGGAGTGGACGGACAACGAGTCGCTCGGGGTCGAGCTGCTCAACCTCGCGTCGTGGCTCACCCAGCGCACGATCTACGACGCCGACCGCAACCTGCGCAAGGGTGTGGCGCTCGACGAGACGCACTTCCTCTCCCAGGTGCCCACCGGCAAGGTCCTGATCGACCGGCTCGCCCGCGACTCGCGCAAGTTCAACGTCCGCGCGTTGTTCGCCTCGCAGCTGGCCGGCGACCTGCTGCGCGTGTCCGGGTTCGCGTCACTCGTCAACGCCGTGTTCGTCGGGCGCACCGACGACGAGGAGGCGCAGGCCGAGGCGCTGCGGCTGCTGCGGGTACCCACCGGCGTCGGCTACGAGCAGATGCTCGGCACCCTCTCCCCGCGCCCCCGCCACGACGACCGCCCCGACGACACGCCGCGCCAGTTCGTCTTCGCCGACGGCCACGGCGGGGTGGAGAAGATCCGGATCGACCTCGAGGCACCGCACCTCGAGCACGTCCGCGAGGCGCTCGACACCAACCCGGACGCGAGCCGGGTGGCCGTGAGCGGGGTCCCGGCCGCGCCGGCGCCGGCCGTGGTGCACGCGCGTGACCAGCCGGTGCGCCGCGGGGCGGTCGGTCCCGGGTTCGACGGCTTGGCCGGCCCGGACGCCGATCCCGACCTCGGGGACGGTCTCGCCGGCGGGAACGGTCCCGACCGCGGCGAGGACCAGGGCCGGCTGGTCGCCGGTGGCCGCGCGCGCAACGGGCACCCCGCGAACGGGCACCTGCCGGCAGTGGACGCCGAGCTGCTCGACGACGAGGAGCTCGACCTGCTCGACGATCTCGAACCGGAGGCTTCCGCCACCCCGACGCAGCCGGCGCCCCGGGTAGCGGGCGAGGCCGTTCGGTGAGCCCGGAGGGGTTGTCGGCCGGGGCGGCAGCGCTCCCGGTCGCCCTGGTCCTGGCCGCCGCGATCGTCGCCTCGGTCCGCCGCGGCCGCCGCCGTCCCGACACCGCCCGGCGGGCCGGTGGGCGGGGCGGGGCGCTGGCGGTCGTCACGGCGCTGGTCGCGGGCTCGATGCTGCTCGGCAGCCCCGCCGTCGCGCAGCCGTTCGACTGCAAGGAGTCCCCCGAACCCGACCGCCCCGGCACCGGCCTGGTCGGCTCGCTCGACCCGCCGACGCTCTCGGCCGGCGAGCCCGGCAGCGTCTACCACGAGGTGGGCTACGCGGGCCTGGTCTGGCACAACTACGACCTCGGCTGCGTCGGCTCGGCGGTTTTCAACCCGGCCACCAGCACCGACACCTGGCTGGGTAACCAGACGTTCAACGTCGCGAAGTTCGTCGTGGGCGGCGTGAACTGGTCGCACTACCTGATCGCCGACGGCGGCGAACTGCTCGCCCCGCTCGACGATCTGGTCACCGACGCCACCCGGGCCATGTACGACGCGGTGTTCACCACCTGGATCGGCCCCGTCCTGCTGGTGCTGGCGGTGCTGCTGCTCCTGCTGGCCCTGCGCGGTGACCTCGCCCGGCAGGCGCAGAAGGCGGGGTTCGCGGCGGCGGCGCTGCTCGTCGGGTCGGCGGCGTACCTGGCCCCGGTGGACTGGGCGCGGGCCGCGGACGGCCTGCTGCTCGACGGTGTCACGCAGATGCAGGAGGGCTTCCTCGACCAGGTCGGCCTCGGCGACCGCGACACGCTGCCGACGGTGCTGGTCGACCAGGTCGTGTACCGGAACTGGCTCCGCGGCGAGTTCGGCGCCCCGGACGTCCCGCAGGCCGAGGAGCTGGGTCGCGACCTGCTGCGGGCGCAGACCTTCACCAAGGCGGAGGTCGTCGACGGCCTCGCGACCACGGAACTGGCCGAGCAGAAGAAGGAGCAGTTCGCGGCCATCGCCGAGCGGGTGGGCGATCGCTACCCCTACTTCACGGGTGAGGCGGGCAGCCGCACCGGCGTCGGGATCCTCGCGGTGGTGCAGGCCGCGTGCGTGGCGCTGTTCCAGCTCCTGGCGAAGGTGCTGGTGCTCGTCGCGATGCTGCTGCTGCGGCTCATGGTGATGACCGCGCCCGCGCTCGCCGTCGTCGCGGTGCTGAAGTCGGACCTGCTGCCGGCGCTGCTGCGGATCGCCGGCGCCGCGATCGTGAACACGCTGATCGTCGGGGCGATGGCCGGCCTGCACGCGCTGCTGGTGGTGACGCTGTTCCGGCCCGGCTCCGGCATCGACCTGTGGCTCGCGCTACTGGTCACCGGCGTCGTCACCGTCGTGCTGTGGGCGGTGGCGCGCCCGTTCCGCCGGCTGGTGTCGATGGTCTCGCTCACCCGCGAGCAGTTCGGCGGCATCGTGCCCGGCGTCGGCGCCGGGCCGATGGCGCGGGTGTGGCAGCGGTTCCGCGGGCCCGACACCGAGGCCGACCGGCAGTCGCGCTGGTGGGACGAGCGCCGCGCCGAGGCCGCGGCCGCCGGGTCCGGCG
>DATLGI010000158.1:0-7129 GCA_035540535.1 Pseudonocardia sp. | reverse complement strand
TCGAGCGGGAGGCGGGTGGTGCGCTCGGACACCGGCTCGGGCGCGGTCTCGGGCAGCTCGGTCCGGTAGCGATGGACCCCGGCCTCGGGATCCATCCGCCCGTGGTACTCGATCTCACCGTCGTCGTTGACCCGGCCGAGGTCACCCGTGCGGAAGATCCGGCCCGACGGGTTCGCGGGGATGCCGAGCAGGTCCGGGACGAACACCTGCTCGGTGAGGTCGTCGCGGTTGAGGTACCCGCAGGCGAGCCCGATGCCCGCGATGCCGATCTCGCCGATCTCCCCGCGGGGCAGCGCGCGGTACGGGTTCTCGACGTCCAGGATCACCGCGCTGTAGGTGGGCAGCGGGGTCCCGATGGTCACCGGCTTGTCCGGGCGCAGCTCGGTCCAGGCGGCGGACACCGTGGCCTCGGCCGGCCCGTAGACCCCGAGGAACCGCCGGCCGGGCCGGTGCCAGCGTGCGATCACGTCCTGGGGGCACGGTCCGCCGGACACGAGCAGGAAGCGCAGGTCGGGCAGGTCGTCGAGGCCCGCCAGCAGGGCCGGCGCGCAGCACAGCGCCGTCACCCGGTGCTCGGCGAGAAACGCGTGCAGCGCTCGCCCGCGCAGCTCCGCCGCCCCGGCCGGCCGGGGCACGAGGGTCGCACCGCAGGTCCACGGCACCCAGATCTCCTCGACCGAGAAGTCGAGCGCGATCGGCGTGCCCTGGTAGACGCGGTCGCGCGGCCGGATGCCGTAGACCTCTGCGGCGACCTTGACGAAGTTGCAGATGCTGGCGTGGTCGATCGCCACGCCCGTGGGGCGGCCGTCGGTGCCCGACGCGTAGACGACGCAGGCGAGCGTGGCCGCGACCGTGCCCCGCTCGGCGTCGATGAGCCGGCGCGGGTCCAGCTCGGCGATCAGCCGTGCGGCCCGGTCGAGGTACACCAGCTCGGCCCCACCACCGGTCAGCAGCTCGATCTGCTCGACCTGTTCGGCCAGGTGCGACATCGACAGCACCGTGTGCGCCCGGGCGTCCTCGACGATGTAGGCCAGGCGGCCGGCGGAGGAGGCGAGGTCCAGCGGGACGTACGTGGCGCCGATCTTCAGCACGGCCAGCATCGCGACGTAGGCGTGCGCCGGCCGGTCGAACAGCAGCGCGATACGGTCGCCGGTCCCGGCCCCGCGCAGGCGCAGGTACCGCGCCATGCGATTGGCCCGCGCGTCCAGCTCGTCGTAGGTGAGCGACAGCTCGTCGGAGTCCACCGCGAGCTGGCCGAGCCGGCCGTAGCTGCGGACCCAGTCACAGCGCTCCTCGAACAGGCGGTCCAACCGCTCGTCCTGGCGGACCCGCCAACCCTGGGCCTCGTGCCGGTCGACCAGGACCAGCTCGGACATCGGCACGAGCGGTGCGGCGGCGGACTGTTCGGTGGACCGGGTCGCCGGGATCGCCCGCAGGTCGGCGCGGTCGCGGCTGCTCAGCTCGGGCAGGTCGGTGGTCAGGGCCACGCCCACCTCGGACCGGAGCACCGGGTCGGGCTCCTGCGGCGTGGTCACGGCGACTCCTCGGGCGATCAGCGGCGTTATCGCTGGTGACGAGGTTGTCAGCGGCGACCGCGCCGATCGATGGGGCAGTCCCCCGGCCCGGTGGAGCGCTCCCCCGTGCGCGGGTAGGGCTGGCCCCCGGGCCGCCGGCCGTCGGCCCCGTCCGACGGGTGGTGGTGGGCGTACGAGGTGCTGAAGACCTCGCTCGAACCCCCGCCGACGTTTCGGTAGACCGGGCGTGACCCCCCGGTCGGCCGCGGCAGGACCACCCGATGCCCGACCCGGGAAACCCCCGCAGCGCGGGGTGCACGCCCCACCTCAGGCCCGGGGGCGCGCTCCGTGCGCGCGGGGGAGCACACCATCGTTTGCCGTCGACGAAACGCCCACTCTCTGTTCCACGAGAACTTCCGCACCACCGGGGAGCTCTCACCCACGGAGTCACGACACGAGGGGGGCAGCCGAAATGCCGATCATCAGCGTTCCGCAGGGGTTCAACGAGGACGAGCTGTTCGTCGACCTCCGCGCGATCGTCGGGCAGTCGTTGTTCCTGAAGTGCGAGGGCTTCAACTTCGCCGGCTCGGTGAAGCTGAAGGCCGCGACCGAGATGGTCGAGGCGGCCGAGAGTGCCGGCACCCTGCGGCCCGGCTCGGTCCTGGTCGAGTCCTCGTCGGGGAACCTGGGCGTGGCGCTGGCGATGATCGCGGCGAGCAAGGGGTACGGGTTCGTGTGCGTGACCGACACCCGCTGCAACCTGGCGACCCGCCGCATGATCGAGGCGCTCGGCAGCCGAGTGCACATCATCACCGAGCCGGACCCCGTCGACGGGATGCTCGGCGCCCGGATCAACTACGTCCGGTCGCTGTGCGCGTCCGACCCTCGCTACGTCTGGCTCGACCAGTACAGCAACCCGGACAACTGGGGCTCGCACTACCGCACGACCGCCCCGGCGATCGCGCGGCAGTTCCCGGACCTCGACGTGCTGTTCGTCGGCGCCGGCACCACCGGCACCCTGATGGGCTGCGCGCGCTGGTTCCGCGAGCACCGGCCGCATGTGCGCATCGTCGCCGTCGACGCGGTCGGCTCGGTGACCTTCGGGACGCCCGCGGGCCGCCGGATGATCCCCGGGCTGGGCACCAGTGTCCGCCCGGCGCACCTCGACGAGTCCTTCGTCGACGAGGTCGTGCACGTCGAGGAGACCGACACGATCCGGGCCTGCCACCGGCTGGCCGGACGCGGGTTCCTGTTCGGCGGTTCGACCGGCACCGTGGTCAGCGGCGCGACGGCGTGGCTGGACCGCAACGACCCGGACGGCCTCCTGACCGCGGTGACCATCGCGCCGGACATGGGCGAGCGCTACCTCGACACCGTCTACCAGACCAACTGGGTCGAGGACCTGTACGGCGCCGGCGTGCTCGACGACGACAACGACACCCTGACCGCCCTGGCCGCGTGAGGGCCCGCACCGTCGCCGACGCCGGTTCCCCGCAAGGGGAACCGGCGTCCGGCCCGTTGCGAGCCCTTCTCAGCGCGGATCGGCGGTGCCATGCTGGCTGATCCGACGACACGATCGGAGCGTGGCCGATGTCCAGCAGCCCGCGCCGACCCGCCGGCCCGGCCGCCGCGGTCGTCGTGGCGCCGGTCGTGGCCGCACTGCTGCTGCTGCCCGGCGCCGCGGCCGCGGACGTCCAGGTCTCGGCCGACGGGGCCACGTCGGGGGCCACCGACGTCACGCTGACGTTCCGGCTCACCAGCGACCGTCCCGACGTGCCGGTGACCCGCCTCGAGGTGCACCTGCCGGCGGCGCGACCCCTGGAGGGCCTCGAGGTGCCGGTACCGGAGGGCTGGTCGGTGCGGCTCTACACCGGCAAGCCGCCCGTGCCGCTGGACAACCCGTCCGGTGCCCCGGTGTCGGTCATCGTGTGGGAGAGACCGTCCGGGTCGACCGCGGTCGACCTCCCGGTGCGGGTGGGGCGGCTGCCCGAGGGCGCCGGGCCGCTGCGCTTCCGTGCCGTGCAGACCGACGCCGCAGGGGGGCGGGTCGAGTGGTCGGACACAACCACCGCGGGTGCGCCGGCTCCGGCACATCCGTCGCTCGTGGTGCCCTATGCCGGCGCACCACCGCCCGCCGCCGCGCCGGGTGGTGGGCACCACCACCGCGCCGACCCGGCCACCGTGACCGCCGCGGACGAGGCCCTCGCCGGCCAACCTCCGGGAGCGGTCGCGTGGACCGTCGCGCTGGCCGGCGCCCTTTTCGCAGCGGCCGGCGCGGGCTTCGTCGCCCTCGGGCGCCGTCAGCGGCGACGGTTCGAGGCACTGTCGGGTGGCGCGGTGTCGGGCGGCGCGGTGTCGGGCGGCGCGGTGTCGCTCGAGAGGGGATCAGGGGTCGTCCCACCGGAACCGCCACGCGGCGAGGGGGACGATCCCGACGCCGCCGTCCCGGCGCAGCGGGCACCCGCGAGCGGGCCGAGCGTGCGCAGCTGAGACGGCCGCTCAGCCCGCCGCGGCGAGGTGGCGAACGGCACCGTCCCCGCCGGTCGACCGGGCGCCCGACGGAGCCACCCGAGCGGTGCACTCCTGTCGCAGCTGCTGCTGGGCGTCCCTGAGCGCGTCGCGGGTGAACTTGCCAACGGCGAGCAGGAAGCCGTCGGTGCAGTGGCGGGTGTCGGCCTTCGCCCCGGTGCGGCGGCGCTCGAGCCCGCGGCTGCGCTCGCCCGCCAGCGCGGCGCAGCCGAGGGCGGCCGCGGCGGTGAGCGCCCCCGCCACGAGCATCCAGTGCGGGAGGGCGAGCCCCGCGAGCCGGGGCAGCACCACGATCATCATGACGCCGCCGTACGCCGAGGCGAGCAGGGTCCGGCCCCTGGCTGCCAGCGGGCGGGCGTTCTTCACCGGGCCGCTCCGCCGCGGAAGGGCGGCGAACGGGTCGGGCAGCGGGGGCGGTGCCGGCGGGTGCAGCGCCGCGGGCGCGGGCAGGTCCAGGTGGGCGGAGAGGGAGCTCGTCAGCTGCCGCACCCGCTCGGCCAGCAGCCCGCAGGTCCGGTGGGCCTCGTAGACGAGCCGCTCGCGCACCCATGCGTCGAGCCCGGCGTGGTCGCGGGCCGGATCGCCGGCGTCGATGAGCTGCTCGGCGTCGGCGAGAACGGCCCGCGCCCGGACCCGCAGGTCGTAGTCGACGTCGGAGGCCGCCGCGGCGACGCCGTCGCCGAGCACCTGCTGCCAGCCGGTGCGCCCGGGTCGGGGCCGCACCGGACCGCCGCCCGCCGGCGCGGGAGCCGGCGGCAACGCGTCGGGTCCGGCGAGCACGTCCAGCACCTCGCGTGCAACGGCGCGGGCCTCCTCGCCCGAGGCGATCTGGGGGAGCGTGCCGATCCGCGCGGCGAGCGCGGGGACGCCGCTGGTCACCGCAAGGGCGTGGTCGCCGCTCGCGAGGGCCTGCCGGAACCACCCGGTGGCCACGGCGAACACCTCGACCGGGCGACCGGCGGTGGCCAGCCACGCCACGTCGGCGGCGAGCACGCGCCGCCAGTGCCGGTGGCGGTCGATCCCGGTGAACGCGAGCAGGACCGGCCGGTCGGCCGGCAGGGCCGCGATCCGGTCCCGCATCGCACCGTCGAGCTCCGCCGCCGCTTCCGCGACGACGAGTGCGGCGTCACCGGTGGTGGATCCGTCGTCAACCACCACGACGCCGGCGGCGGAGGCCGCCGGACGGATCGCGGCCGCGAGCTCGGCCCGCGCGGCCGGGGTGCCGCTCAGCAGGTGCACCCGGACCGGTCGCGTACGCAGCAGGCGCCGGGCCCTGGCCAGGGCCTCCGCGAGGTGCTCCCGGTCGGTGGACCGGGCCCTGTGGATGGCGCTGTCCAGGTGCCCCGACCACTCGGAGGTGGCCGGTCCCGGCGCCTGCTGCGTGTCCATCGTGATCCCCCCGCCTTCGCGTGGTCCGGCGGTCAGGCTGCCCAGTCGTCGCAGTCGTCCTCGTCCTCCCAGTCGTGCTCCCGGTCGTCCGTGCACTCGTCGTGCTCCTCGTAGTGGCATTCCTCGTAGTAGTCGTCGCACTCCTCGTGGTCGCGCTCGTCGTCGTAGTCGCACTCGTCGTAACGGTCCTCGGACATCGCCGTCCCCTAGTAGGTCCGGGCTGCGGAACCACTTCCGCATTTCCTCGCCCACCACGAACGATGCCGTTCCCGGCAGCCGCGAACCATCGAGCCCGCCCCCGCTCGGCCGGGTGCGGACCCCCGTCTCTCCGGTCGGGCCCGCCCCCGCCCCGTCCCCGGGGACGCACGCCGCAGCGGGAAGGTGTCAGCCGGCGAGGTCGAGGACCGTCAGGGTGCCGCTGTTCAGGTTGGTGACGTAGGCGCGGGTGCCGTTGGGCAGCACGGCCAGGCTCGTCGGGGCATCCCCCGTCGGGATCGTCGCGGTGACCTGCCAGGTGTCCGTGCTGATCACCATCAGGTTGTCGGCGTCGACGTTGGTGACGTACAGGTGCCGCCCGTCCGCCGCCCATCCGAGGTCCTGCGGGTGCCTGCCCACCGACACCGTCGCGATCACCCGCTCGGAGTCGGTGTCGATCACCGAAACGGAGTCGCTCTCGTAGTTGACGTTCGCGACCAGCGGCCGGTCCGGGTGCACGGCCACGCTGTGCGGCGCGATCTCGACGGGGATCTCGGCGGCGATCGACCGGGTCGCGGCATCGAGCACCGTGACGATGCCGGAGTCGTGGTTCGCCGTGTAGACCCGGGTGCCGTCGGGGGAGAACTCCGCCCAGTGCGGGTTGGGCTGCACGGCGATGTCCGCGAGCACGCGGTCGGCCGCGGTGTCGATGACCGAGACCGTGCCCGAGTCGTGGTTGGGCACGTACAGCTGGCTACCGTCGGGAGAGACGTCCAGCGCGTACGGCCGGGTGCCCACCGGGATCGTGGTGAGGACGGTGTTGGTCGACGTGTCGAGCACCGCAACCTCGTTGATCGACCGGTCGGGATCGTTGAAGACGCTGACGTAGACTCGCCGGCCGTCCGGTGAGAAGGCGAGGTACTGCGGCGGGCCGTCCGGGATCGGGATCGTGGCGGTGACCTCGTCGACCGCCGTGTCGACCACCGTCACGACGCCGGCGGCGCGGTTGGCGACGTAAGCGAAGCGACCGTTGGGCGAGATGGCCACGAAGCCCGGGGTGGCGCCGACCGGGATCGTCGGCCCGACGGACGGGATCGGCACGCTCGACTCGATGGTGGCCTGCTCGGGCGCCGGCGGGGCCGCGACCGGACCGGGCGCAGCCTCGCCCGTGGTTCCCGAGGACCAGAACCGGTCGACGGCGACGTAACCGACCAGACCGACGACGGCGAGCAGCGCCACCACCGCTGCCGTCGCGATCAGTGCCCGGTTGCGCCCGGGCCAGCGGCCGAGATCCGGTGGCCGGGGCGGGCCGGACCCGGCACCGGGATCACCCGCCGGTACGACCGGCGGCCACGGCGGCTGGGCCAGAGGTGGCCCCGGCTGCCGGAAGGAGGCGGCGTCGCGATGGTAGGGCGGGGCGCCGTTGTCCGTGCCGATCGCCGGCCCGGTGGGGCCCGCGCCCGGCGCCGCGGCGGGCGCGGGCCCCACCGGGCCGGCGATCG
>DATLGI010000157.1:0-6413 GCA_035540535.1 Pseudonocardia sp. | reverse complement strand
AGCGCAGCCGGCGCGGACCGACTCCGCCGCCGGTTGGACGACGGTCGCGGCGGCGTTCGTGGCGATGGGCGTCGTGTTCGGTGTCGCGTACAGCTTCGGGGCGTTCTTCGCGCCGATGGCCGCCGAGTTCGGCGCCGGCAGCGGTGCCACGTCCGCGGTCTTCTCGCTGACCGCGTTCTGCTTCTTCCTGCTCGGCTCGGTCAGCGGGCGCGCGGTGGACCGCTTCGGGCCGCGCCCCGTGCTCCTGGTCGGCGCCGCGGCGTTGCTGATCGGGCTGTGGCTCACCGCCCGCGTGCAGGAGCTGTGGGTCGGCTACCTCACCTACGGCCTGGGCGTCGGGATCGCGGTCGCCTGCGGGTACGTACCGATGGTCGCGGTCGTCGGGGCGTGGTTCGAGCGACGGCGGGCCCTGGCGCTGGCGCTGGCCGTGGCCGGGATCGGCGTCGGCACCCTCGTCGGGGCGCCGCTCGCCGCCGCGCTGATCGACGACCACGGCTGGCGGCGCACGCACGTGCTGTTCGGCGTGGTCGGCGCCGTGGTGCTGGTGGTGTGCGCGCTGGTGGCCCGCCGGCCGCCGCCGGCCACGGGCGCGGCGGCGCTGCCGGTGCGCGCGCTCGTGCGCTCCCGGGCGTTCGGCGCGCTCTACGCCGCCACGGTTCTCGCCTCCCTCGCCCTGTTCGTCCCGTTCGTGTTCCTGCCGTCGTCCGCAGTGCGGATCGGCGTGACGCCGGTGGCGGGCGCCGCGCTGGTCGGGGTGATCGGCGTCGCCAGCGTCCTCGGCCGGGTCGTGCTGGGCGCGCTGGCCGACCGGCTCGGCCGCATCCGCACCTACCAGGCCTGTTATGCCGTCGTCGCCGCGAGCTTCCCGATCTGGTTCCTCGCCGGCTCCTACGGCGCGCTGCTCGCCTTCGCCGTCGTCCTCGGGATCGGCTACGGCGGCTGGATCGCGCTGCAGCCCGCCGTCATCGCCGAGATCTTCGGCCTGCGCGGCCTCGGCGGGGTGGTCGGGCTGGTCTACACCGCCGCCGGGTTCGGGGCGCTGCTGGGCCCGCCGCTCGCGGGCGTGCTCGTCGACGTCACGGGCGGTTACGGCGCGGCCATCGTCGTGTCCGGGGTCTTCGCGGCCGGCTCGTTCGTCGCGCTGCTGCCGCTGGGAAGAGCCCCGGTGGGGACGCCGTCGCCCCGCTGATAACATGGCCCGTCGAGCGCCCGGCCGGAGCACGAGCACGTCCCCCGCCGCCGGGGCGGCGACGACCGAACCAGCGGTAGGAAGACTCGAGGCAGACGCGTGGCCAACATCAAGTCCCAGATCAAGCGGGTCAAGACCAACGAGAAGCGCCGTCAGCGCAACAAGTCGGTCAAATCCGCGGTGCGCACGGCCGTGCGCAAGTTCCGCGAGGCCGTGGACGCCGGTGACGTCGAGCAGGCGAGCGCCCTGCAGCGCGCGGCCGGTCGCGCGCTGGACAAGGCCGCCAGCAAGGGCGTGGTGCACCGCAACCAGGCGGCGAACCGCAAGTCGGCCATGGCCAGGCGGGTCAACTCGCTCTGACCGGCCGCACACCGATCGACGACGGCGCCGCCCTCTCCCGCGGGGCGGCGCCGTCGTGCTGCCCGGCCCGGGACGCGCGGTTCAACGGCCGTCGCGGGCGGCGCAGATCCGCAGGACGGCGCGCTCCAGCGCGTAGTCCGCGTCGGCCGCGGCACCCTTGACGTCGGCGTTCACCTCGGCGGCCGCGGCGAACGCCTCGGCGAGCGCGTCGGGGCGCCACGCCCGCACCTGGCCCTGCGCCTTGCGCACCTTCCACGGCGGCATCCCGAGCTCGCCCGCGAGCCGGTTCGGGTCGCCCCGGCCGGCCGTCGCGACGCGGGCCAGGGTGCGCAGCGCGTCGGCCAGCGCATCGGCCACCAGCACGGGCGGCACGCCGACGACGGCGGCCCAGCGCAGCGCCTCGAGCGCGCCGGGACGGTCCCCCGCGACGGCCCGGTCCGCCACCGCGAAGCCCGTGGCCTCGGCCCGGCCGCGGTGGTAGCGGCGCACGGCCCGCTCGTCGACGGTCCCGCCGGTGTCCGCCACGAGCTGGTTCGCCGCCGCGGCGAGCTCGCGCAGCTCGGAGCCGACGGCCTCGATCAACACGCCCACGGCCCCGGCACTGATCCGCCCGCCGGCGCGGCGCACCTCCGAGCGGACGAAGTCCGCGCGCTCCTCGAAGCGGGTGAGCCGGTCGCAGCGGGTGACGGTGGCGCCCGCCCGGCGCAGCGCGTCGGCCAGCGCCTTCCCCCGCGTCCCGCCGTGGTGCACCACGACGAGGACGATGCCGTCCGTGGGGTCCGCGGCATAGGCGGTGAGCGCCACCGCGAGGTCCTTGCCGGCCTCGTGGGCGCCCAGCACGACGATCACCCGGGCGTCGGCGAACAGCGACGGGCTCAGGCTCTCGACGAGGTCGGCCGGGGTCAGCCCGGGGGCGAGCAGCCGGCGCAGCTCGGCCGCAGGCTCGGCCGCGCGGGCCGCGTCGACGACCTCCTGCACCGCACGTTCGACCAGCAGCTCCTCCTCGCCGAGCACGAGGTGCAGCGGTGCGGGCGACGCCGGCGGGGCCATGGTCGCCCATTCTCGCGCACGTCCGCGCGACCGTGACACGGCTCCCAGATCGTGGGTCGACGGTGGTCGGCGGACGACCGGTGTCGTACCGTGGGCTCACCTCACGCGCCCGGCGCCTGGGCACAACTTCAGATGGCTCATCCAGAGGGGTTGAGGGAACGGCCCGACGACGCCCCGGCAACCGGCGAGACGCGCTCGCGCTCGATCACGGTGCCAATTCCGACCCGCAACGCGCGGGAAAGATGAGGAGAACCTCGATGACGTCGACCGCCGACGTGACGGCGCGATCCACCTACCAGCTCGGCCCGGCCCGGGCACTGTCCTGCCGCGAGTGCGGTCACCAGGTCCCGCTCGCCGCGGAGTTCGCCTGCCCGCAGTGCTTCGGGCCGCTCGAGGTCGCCTACGAGTTCGGTGCCGTCACCCGGGCCGAGATCGAGTCCGGCCCCCGGTCGATCTGGCGCTACCGCTCGCTGCTGCCCGTGCCCGCCGACGTCGCGGCGCACCCCAACACCGAGCCCGGCCTCACCCGGCTGATCAAGGCCGACCGGCTCGCCGCCGAGCTGGGCGTGCGGTCGCTGTGGGTGAAGGACGACACCGGCAACCCGACCCATTCGTTCAAGGACCGAGTCGTGGCGGTCGCCCTGGCGGCCGCCCGCGAACTCGGCTTCTCGGTGCTGTGCTGCCCGTCCACCGGCAACCTCGCCAACGCGGTGGCCGCGGCCGCGGCCCGCGCCGGGTGGGACTCGGTGGTGCTCGTCCCCGCCGCGCTGGAGCAGGCGAAGGTGCAGATGACCGCCGTCTACGGCGGCACGCTGCTGGCCGTCGAGGGCAACTACGACGACGTCAACCGCCTCGCCACCGAGCTGGCCGCCGAGCACGAGGACTGGGCGTTCGTCAACGTCAACGTCCGCCCCTACTACGCCGAGGGCTCGAAGACGCTCGGCTACGAGGTGGCCGAGCAGCTCGGCTGGCGCCTGCCGGAGCAGATCGTGGTTCCGGTGGCCTCCGGTTCGCAGCTGACGAAGGTGGACAAGGGCTTCCTCGAGCTCGGCGCGCTCGGCCTGGTGGAGCCGACTCCGTACCGGGTGTTCGGCGCCCAGGCCACCGGCTGCTCTCCCGTGGCCAAGGCGTTCGAGGACGGGCACGACGTGGTGCAGCCGGTGCGGCCCGACACGATCGCGCGCTCGCTCGCGATCGGCAACCCGGCCGACGGGCCGTACGTGCTCGACTCCGTCCGGCGCACCGGCGGCGCGGTCGCCCACGTCACCGACGAGGAGATCGTCGACGGCATCCGGCTGCTCGCCCGCACCGAGGGCGTGTTCGCCGAAACGGCGGGTGGGGTGACCGTCGCCACCGCGCGCAGGCTGATCCGGGCCGGTCACCTCGACCCCGACGCCGAGACCGTGCTGCTGATCACCGGTGACGGCCTGAAGACCCTGGACGCCGTGGCGGGGCAGGTAGGCCCGACGGCCACCGTGCCCGCCACCAGCAGGGCGGTGCGCGCGGCGCTGGCCGCGCTGGGCTGACCGTTCGGCGGGGACCGGGCCCACCCGACGCCGGCGTCCCAGCCGCGGGTCGCCGCGCGCCACCACCTCCGGGGCGCCGTCGCCGGCGGTGACCAGCGCGACGTCACCGGCGAGATCCGTGCGGCGGACCACGGCACCGGCCCGGGTGAGCGCGCCGAGCAGGCCCGGATCCGGGTGCCGGTAGCCGTTGTCCGCGCCGACACTCACCAGCACCGCGCGCGGCGCCACCGCGGCCAGGAAGTCGAGGTTCGTGTAGCGACTGCCGTGGTGGGGCATCTTGAGGACGTCGGCGCGCAGCGGCACCCCGGCGGTCACGAGGTCGGCCTGCCCGGCGAGCTCCACGTCGCCGGTGAGCAGGGCGGTCCCGGCCGGCGTCGTCGCGCGCAGGACGACCGACCCGTCGTTGACGGCCGTGCCGTCCTCGGGATCCACGGCCGTCGCGGGGTGCACCGGCCCGAGGACGTCGAGGATCAGCCCCGGCCACTGCAGCCGCTGCCCCGCGGCGAGCCGGACCAGCGGCGAACCGGCCGCGGCGGCGTCGCGGGCCACCTCGGCGAGCGCCCAGCGTGGCTCGTCGACCGGGCCGAGGGCCACCGCCGCGGCCGGCCGCCCGCGCAGCGCCCCGGCGAGCCCGCCGACGTGGTCGGCGTGCAGGTGGCTGAGCACCACCAGGGCGAGGGTGCGCACGCCGAGCCGGCCCAGGCAAGCGTCGACCGGGCCGTCGAAGGGACCTGTGTCCACCAGCACGGCGTGCCCGGCGACGCCGGTGGCCAGTACGAGGGCGTCGCCCTGGCCGACGTCGCAGGCCACCAGCGTCCAGCCGGCCGGCGGCCACCCGACCGGGACGAACCGGGTCGGGACGAGCACGAGCAGGGCGCCGAGCACGACGGCCAGGACCAGTGCCCGGGGCCGGCGCCCCCGGCACAGCAGGAGCACGGCGAGCACCAGCGCCGCGAGCAGCAGCGCGCCGGCCGTGCCCGAGGGCCAGTCCAGCACCGCACCGGGGACGGCGGCGGCGCGGTCCGCGACCGTGACGAGCCACCACACCGCGGGCGCCGCGGCCCACGCGCACGCCGCCGCCGCCGTCGCGCTGACCGGGGAGAGGACCGCCGCCAGGACCCCGAGCACGGTCGCCGGGGCGACGGCGGGCACGGCCAGCAGGTTCGCGACGACCGCGACCAGGCTCACCGAGCCGCTCAGGCCGGCGACGAGCGGAGCGGTGGCCAGGCAGGCGGCGGCCGGCACGACCAACGCCTCGGCCGCCCCGCGCGGCACGCCGCGGCGGCGCAGTGCCGCCGCCCAGCCCGGTGCCACCAGCACCAGGGCGGCCGTGGCCAGCACCGACAGCGCGAATCCCGGGTCGACGGCGAGCGCGGGGTCGGCGAGGAGCAGCACCAGCACGGCGACGGCGAGGGCCGGAACCGCCGACCGCGCCCGGCCCAGGGCGAGCGCGAGGAGCACCACCGCCCCCATCATCGCGGCGCGCACCACGCTCGGTGACGGGCGGGCGAGCACCACGAAGCCGAGGACCGCCAGGGCGCTCGTGACGGCGGCCAGGCGCGGGTCGACACGCAGCAGCCGCAGCAGGCCGAGCACCGCGCCGCCGACGACTGCCAGGTTCGCGCCGGACACCGCGAGCAGGTGCGTGAGGCCGGCGGCCCGGAAGTCCTCCTCCGCCTCGGCGGTCAGGCCCCGGGTGTCCCCGATCGCCAACCCGGGCAGCAGGCCTGCCTCCGCTTCGGCCAGCTCACCGGCGGCCGCGGCTCGCAGGCCGTCGCGCAGGGTGCCGGCCGCGATCTGCCACCACGGAGGCGCGCCCACGTCGGCCGGCCCGCCCCGCACCCGCAGCAGGGCCACCGTGAGGTCGCTGCGGCCGGCCGGTGCGAGCAGCCCCTCCGCCGTCACGGGCTGCCCGGGCAGCAGGCCGGACCAGCCCTCGGCGGGGGCGAGCAGCAGGACCCGACCGCCGCCGCGCCACCGGTCCGCGCCGACGAGCGCGCCGCGCAGCTCCGCCGGCGTGGTGATCACGGCGCACACGCTGCTGGTCACGGGGCATCCCGTGCGGGTGGCGGCGGAGCGGGGCGCCGCGGCCACCCTGGAGCTCGTCGTGCGGGACGACCCGCGGCCGGTCCGCGGACCCGCCTACGGCTCGCGGCCGGGTACGGCCGCGCAGGTGCTGGTGCCGGCGGAGCTGCGCGGCGCGCTCGTCGGCGCGGACCGGTGGCGCGGCGGCGGTCGGGTCCTGCTGCTCGCCCCCGCCGAGGGCTGGTCCGGCCTGCTGCCCGGGC
>DATLGI010000156.1:0-4618 GCA_035540535.1 Pseudonocardia sp. | reverse complement strand
ACGCGGGGGTGGGCCAGGAGGGTGTCGGCGATGTACTGCGAGCCATAGGTGGGGCCGAGCTGGCGGGCGTAGCGCGCGTAGGCGCGCAGCACCGCGACCTCCCGCCAGGGCAGCCCCGCGCGCAGGACGAGCGCGCTGAACCGGTCGCTCTCGACGTCACCGCGCAAGGCGGCGGTGAACGCGGCGCAGAACCCGGCGGCCACCTCCGCCGCCGGGCGGTCCGCGATGGCGGCGCGGGTGGCGTCGTCGGGCCGCAGGCCGAAGTCGTAGAGCCAGCACCGCAGGCCGTCCGGTCGGACGATCTCCGCCGGCCGCTCGTCGAGGACGTCCACGCCGAGGTGCTGCAGCAGCGGGAGCACCGCGGTCAACGTCACCGGCTCGCCGGCCAGGTGCAGCGTGCAGCGGAAGTGCGCGCGCGAGGTCTCGTCCGGCTCGGGGTGCAGGCGCACCCCGAAGTCGCCCGGTTCGCGCAGGGCCGCGACCCGGCGCAGGTCCTCGACCGCGCGGGCCGGCCCCACCACCGCCTTGTACTCGTCGGGGACGCCGGCGAGCAGCGCCGCGACCTCGTCCCCGCCCGGGGCGGACAGCAACCGGTCGTCCCACGTGCGGACGGCCTCGGTGAGCTCGTCCTCGAGCGCCGCCCGGTCGACGTCCGGCGTCGGCGCCTGCGGATCGGTGTGCACCGTGAAGTGGACCTGTGCCAGGTCGGACTCGGTGACCCGCACCGTGAAGTCCACCCGCCGGCCGCCGAGCCGGCGTTCCAGCACGGCGGCCATCGCCATCCGGGAGGACGTCGTGTACCGGTCACGCGGCAGGTACACCAGGCAGGACAGGAAACGGCGGTAGGGGTCGGCCCGGACGAACAGCCGCACGGCACGCCGCCCGGCGACCGCGAGCACGCCGAGCGCGGTGTCGTGCAGGTCGGCCTCCGTCGCGCCGAACAGCTCCTCCCGGGGCAGGCCCGAGATCACGTCGAGCATCCGCTGCCCCGAGTAGGACTCCAGCGGAAAGCCCGCCCGGCGGATCGCCCCGCGCACGCGCTGCGCGACGAGCGGGATGTCCAGCACGCTCTCGTACAGCGCGGGCACCGTGAGCATCCCCAGGAAGCGGTGCTCGCCGGTGAGCCGTCCCGACGCGTCGAACGTCCGCACCGCCACGTAGTAGGGGTGGGCAGGGGTCAGCGGTCCGGGTACCCGGACGCGGGTGAGCACGAGCGGCTCGGCCGTGCCGTCGTCGCCGTGCACCGCGAACGCCTCGGCCGGCGCCCGGCGCAGCACGCCGAGCCCGGACCCGGGCACGGCCCGCAGCTCCCCGTCGACGGCGCGGTAGCGGCGGTGGCCGAGGAACGTGAGGTGGCCGTCGGCGAGCCAGCGCAGCATCGCGGCGACCCCGGCGTCGGGCACCCGGCGGGCGAGATCCGCCGCGGCCGCGACCATCGCCGGGGTGTCCTCGACGATCTCGCGGACGCCCTCCAGCGCCTCCGCGACGTCCTGCTCGACGGCCCCGGGATCCGCTGGGGCCTCCTCCAGGTCGACGTGGATCCAGGACTCCACGACGGCATCCCCGGGCGGGGTGGCCGGGTCGGCGGCCGCGAGGACCTCCGTGAGGACCCCGGCACCGTCACGGCGGACGACGACGATGGGGTGGATCACCCGCTGCGGCTCGGCGCCGAGCCGGCGCAGGCTGCCCAGGACCGCGTCGACGAGGAACGGCATGTCGTCCGCCACGATCTCGACGACGGCGGCCGGTGCCCTGCCCCCGGCGGTGTCGTCGTCCGGGTCGACGTGCGGCGGGCGCACCCGGATCAGCTGCTCGCCCGCGCTTCGGCGGTCGGCCAGCACCCGGTGCGCCCGAGCCGCCGTGGCCAGCAACGTCTCGTGGTCACCGGGCACCCGATCGAGGTCGGGGGTGTGCCGGGTGTACACCTCGACCAGCGCACGCAGCTCGGCGTGCGCCGCGTCCGACCGCTCAGGTGTCCGACCGTTCACAGGCAGCTCCGCGGGACGTCGTCGTGGCGACCCTAGCCCGTGCGGCACCCGCCGCGCCGCGGCGCCGATCCGCCGCCGTGCGCGGCTCAGTCCCGGGTGAGCCTGCGGTACGTCACCCGGTGCGGGCGGGCCGCCTCGGCGCCGAGCCGGTCGACCTTGTTCCGCTCGTAGGCCTCGAAGTTGCCCTCGAACCAGAACCACGCCGCCGGGTTCTCGTCGGTCCCCTCCCACGCCAGGATGTGCGTGCAGGTGCGGTCCAGGAACCAGCGGTCGTGGGAGATCACGACGGCACAACCCGGGAACTGCTCCAGGGCGTTCTCCAGCGACCCGAGCGTCTCCACGTCGAGGTCGTTGGTCGGCTCGTCGAGCAGGATCAGGTTCCCGCCCTCCTTGAGCGTCAGCGCGAGATTGAGCCGGTTGCGCTCGCCACCGGACAGCACGCCGGCCGGCTTCTGCTGGTCCGGGCCCTTGAACCCGAAGGCCGCGACGTAGGCGCGGGACGGCATCTCCACCTGCCCGACCCGGATGTGGTCCAGGCCGTCGGAGACGACCTCGAACACCGTCTTCCTCGGGTCGATCCCGCCGCGGTTCTGGTCGACGTAGGACAACCGGACGGTGTCGCCGACGCGGACCTTTCCCGAATCGGGCTGTTCCCGTCCGACGATCGTCTTGAACAGGGTCGTCTTGCCGACGCCGTTGGGCCCGATCACGCCGACGATGCCGTTGCGCGGCAGCGAGAACGAGAGGTCCTTGATCAGCATGCGGCCGTCGAATCCCTTGTCGAGGTGTTCGACCTCGACGACGACGTTGCCCAGCCGCGGACCCGGCGGGATCTGGATCTCCTCGAAGTCCAGCTTGCGATGCTTCTCGGCCTCCGTCGCCATCTCCTCGTAGCGCTGCAGCCGCGCTCGGCTCTTCGCCTGCCTGGCCTTGGCGCCCGAGCGCACCCAGGCCAGCTCCTCGACGAGCCGCTTCTGCAGCTTCGCGTCCTTGCGCCCCTGGACCGCCAGCCGAGCGGCCTTCTTCTCCAGGTACGTCGAGTAGTTGCCCTCGTAGGGGTAGGTGCGCCCCCGGTCCAGTTCGAGGATCCACTCGGCGACGTTGTCCAGGAAGTACCGGTCGTGCGTGACCGCCAGGATCGCCCCGGCGTAGGAGGCCAGGTGCTGTTCGAGCCAGAGGACGCTCTCCGCGTCGAGGTGGTTCGTCGGCTCGTCCAGCAGCAGGAGGTCCGGCTTGCTCAGCAGCAGCTTGCACAGCGCCACCCGGCGTCGCTCGCCGCCCGAGAGGTGCGTGACGGGAAGGTCCGGCGCCGGGCAGCGCAGCGCGTCCATCGCCTGCTCGAGTTGCGAGTCCAGGTCCCACGCGTCGGCGTGGTCGAGGATCTCCTGCAACCGGCCCATCTCCTCCATGAGCTCGTCGGAGTAGTCGGTGGCCATCTGCTCGGCGATCGCGTTGTAGCGGTCCAGCTGCATCTTGATCTCGCCGAGGCCCTCCTCGACGTTGCCGAGGACGGTCTTCTCCTCCGTCAGCGGGGGTTCCTGCTGCAGGATTCCCACCGTCGCGCCCGGCATGAGCTGCGCGTCGCCGTTGTTCGGGTGCTCCAGCCCCGCCATGATCTTCAGCACCGTCGACTTGCCGGCCCCGTTCGGGCCGACGACGCCGATCTTCGCTCCCGGCAGGAAGTTCAGCGTCACGTCGTCGAGGATGACCTTGTCGCCGTGCGCCTTGCGCACCTTCTGCATCGTGTAGATGAACTCCGCCACGCCTCGATGGTAGTTGCGCGGCGCTCATGCTCCCGCGCCCGGTACAGCCCCGACGACCTCCCGCGCGTCCGCCCCGTCCGCCGGCACCTCCGCCAGCGATCCCGGCACCGACTCCGGGGCGGGATCGTGCCCCCGGTCGTCGAGCGGTGTCGCGGCCACCACGACGGCAGCCCGCGCCGGCGAGCGCGTGACCGCCGCGGTGCAGCGGCGAAGGTCGGGGCCGACGGCGACGGCCTCCATCTCCTGCACCCACTGGCGCTTGCCGTCCTTCTCGTAGCTCCGGCTGAACAGCCGGCCGTGCAGCAACATCGGGTCCCCGCAGACGAAGGAGGCGTGCACGTTCTCCGCAAGGCGCCGCCAGCACGTGACGGACAGGTACAGCGTGTCTCCGTCGGTCCAGTCGCCCATGGCCGCGTCGTAGCGCCGCTCGTTGCTCGCGACGCGGAAGTGCACCACCGTCGTGCCGTCCACCATGCGGCGCCGGTCGATGTTGGTGATCAGGGTGCCCCGCACGGTCAGGTAGGTCTCGTTCATCTCGCGCTCCTCGCTCGTCCGTCCAAATCGACGACCGAAGCGTGCGCGGATGCGCCGGAACCCGCCAGCCGCTTCGCGGCGGCTGTGGACAACTCGCCACTTGGGGATGAGTCGGGCCGGCCGGGTGCGCGGCGGGGCATTGTTGTCGGTCCCGTACGGCAGGCTCGAGGACAAAAACCCCGGCCGAGGGCATCGTCGGGCACGACGAAAAAAAGGGGGGTGGGTTCTGCCGGTCGAAACCAGCAGAACCCACCCCGTAACACAACATTTGATGTCGGCGGCGACCTACTCTCCCACACCCTGGCGGGTGCAGTACCATCGGCGCTGGAGGGC
>DATLGI010000155.1:0-16066 GCA_035540535.1 Pseudonocardia sp. | reverse complement strand
GGCTCGGGCAACGGCGCGGCGGGGGGCACCGCTACGGGCGGGGCCGGCAGCGGCTCGACCGCGGCCGAACCCGCGCGGGGCGACGGTACGGCCTGACGCGGCGCTCAGCAGGGGCGGAAACCGGCGATGTAGAACGTGTCGCCGGGGGGGCCGGTGAACCGCACGTCGATCCGGCCCAGCTCGCGGCCGCCGAGGCCGGGGCGGGCCCAGGCGGTGCGGCACGCGTCGGTCACCATCGCGCCGCCGCTCCCGGTGACCGGCGCGTCCAGATCGCGCAGTTCGGGAGCCGGCCCGAGGACCGGGCGGAAGGCCGCCACCGCGGCCGGGCAATCCGCAGCACCCGCGGCCCGGACGAACTGCGCCTCCGCACGCTCGTCGAGCAGGCGGCAGACGTCGCCCTCCGCCCCGGTCTGGCTGATCCCCTCCAGCAGCGCCGGCAGCACGCGTTCGGCGCTGCGTTCCCCGGCGAGCGTCGCGCCCCGCACGTTGCGCTCCTGCTCGAGCCGCGCCTGCGCCTGCGCCGTCTCGACGGAGCTGATCACGTAGCCCGTGCCGGCGGCCAGGCACAGCACCGCCCCCACCGCCGCGACCCGCCACTCGGGCAGCTGCATCAGGCCTGCCAGGAGCAACCCGATGCTCATCGCGAGGACCCATGCCCAGAACCCGGTGACGCTCACCAGCCAGGCGACGACCGCCAGCCCGGCCAGGTGCAGCACCCACCCCCGCATCAGGCCGTCCAGCCGCAGCAGCCGCAGCAGGACCAGCGTGCCGAGCCCGGCCAGCCACGGCCACGGCGACCAGCCGCTGAACGGCCACAGCAGCAGCGCGGCCGCGAGGATCCCCAGCCCGGCCGCACCGCGTGGCGACCTCGTCAGCCGCCGCCACCGGGCCCGCCCCGCCCGGGAGCTGTCCACCGGCGGCGGCGCCTGGTTGCCGTGCCCGCCCGCCGAGCCCGTCCACGGCACCGGCGGGCTCGCTGCCGGTGGGGGTGACCCGCGTTCGGCGGGAACCAGCGACCGCGGCGGCCGGCCGGTGGCGCCGTGGGCGGGCGGCACCGGCGGCCGGGGATCGAAGCGCTCGTCCATCGCCGCCCGACAGTACTGGCGCGACGGCCTGCCGCGCCCGCACAACCGAGGATCAGCGCCGAGTGTCCGCCCGGTGGAAGTTGAGGTGAGCCCGCGACGGCGTCGGCCCCCGCTGCCCCTGGTAGCGGGAGCCGACGCCGTCGCTGCCGTAGGGACGCTCCGCCGGGCTGGACAGCTGGAACAGGCACAGCTGCCCGATCTTCATGCCCGGCCACAGCGTGATCGGCAGGTTCGCGACGTTCGACAGCTCCAGGGTGATGTGACCGGTGAAGCCGGGATCGATGAAGCCGGCGGTGGAGTGGGTGAGCAGGCCGAGGCGACCCAGGCTCGATTTCCCCTCCAGGCGTCCGGCGAGGTCGTCGGGCAGCCCGACGGTCTCGAAGGTCGAGCCGAGCACGAACTCGCCGGGGTGCAGCACGAACGGATCGTCACCTTCGGGCTCGACGGGCGTCGTCAGCTCGTCCTGCTGGCGGCGCGGGTCGATGTGCGTGTAGCGGGAGTTCTGGAACACGCGGAAGAAGCGGTCCAGCCGCACGTCGATGCTGGACGGCTGCAGCATCGCCGGATCCCACGGATCGAGGACGAGGCGGCCCGACTCGAGCTCCTTGCGCAGGTCGCCGTCGGACAGCAGCACGGCGTCACCCTAGCGGCGTCAGGCGTCCGAGCTCGTGGGGTGGTTCCCTGCGAGCTGCGGCGACGGGGTCAGCCCGAACATCCACGCGACGGCCTGCTCGACCCGCGCGGCCTCCAGCCCGTCGGAGGGTTCGACCGTCGAGCCGGGACCCGCGCCGAGGATCTGCCGGACCGTGGACATGACGGCGGGGCTGCCGATGCTGCGGATGGAGTCGCCGGGTTCGGGGACGAACGGCCCGTCGACGAGGACGGCCGGGGTGCCGAACCCGGGCGACTCCGCGACGAGGCCCTGGTCGTCGGAGACCAGGACGGTGGCCGCCGCGATCAGCGCGATCAGGCCGGCCGGCGGCAGCTCGCGGACCACGGCGGCCCGCTCGTGCTGCATCAGCGGATAGGCCGCACCGTGCCCGGCGAGCTCGCCGCACACGACGACCTCGACGGCCGGCTCACGCTCGAGGAGATCGGGCAGGCCGGCCAGGACACCGAGGGAGTCCGGACGGTCCAGCGCGACGAGGACCAGCTTCGACGCGGCCGAACCACCCGCGCGCAGCAGGCGCGCGAACCGCGGATCCGCGGGCGCGGGGTTGCAGGCCATCGTGTCGCCGACCGGCAGGGTGTTCGGCCCGATCGGGCTGCCGAGCGCGGCGCCGCTGGTGGTGAGGAACAGCGACGCCAGCTGCCCGATCACCCGCCGGTTCGCCTCCTGCGGGAAGGGGCAGAGCAGGTCGTCGCTGGCCACGCCGGCCTGCAGGTGCATGACCGGGATCTGGCGCCAGAACGCCAGCTGCGCCGTCACGACCGCCGTCATCCCACCACCGTGGATCATCACCGCCGATGGATCCAGGTCGACGAGCAGCGCGTCGAGCCGGGTCATCAGCGTGGCGGCGAGATCGGCGAGGTCAGGGCCGATAGGCTCCTGCAACAACACTGTGACGTCCGCCGGGACGCCGAGCGCCTCGAACGCCTCGTGGACGGTCATCGGGTCGGCACCGGTGGCCACCGTGGTGGCGTGGATGCGGCTGGCCTCGGCGAACGCCGTGGCCACCGGAGCGAGCCGCGCGACCTCCGGGCGGCTGCCCGCGACGAGCAGCACGTCGTGGTCGTGCTCCGGGACCGGGAACGATCCCAGGGGCGGTTCGAGCTCCGTCACAGGTGAATCCTTCGGAAGCGGGGAGCTGGCCGGGCTCCCTAGAGTGTGCAGCCGACGTCGCCGGGCGTCGAGGGCAGTGCGGCGCTGAGGTCTCAATCAGGTGAAGACCACCCCGATGGGGGTACGGCAGGGGCTGTTCGAGACACAGTGGGTGAGGTGTTAAGCTCTGAGCCGGTCCTCGCGGATGTAGTTCAATGGTAGAACATCAGCTTCCCAAGCTGAACACGCGGGTTCGATTCCCGTCATCCGCTCCACAGGAGAAGGCCCAGGTCACCGGCTGTCCACACCGGACCTGGGCCTTCGTCGTGAACAGGGTCGCCCCGCGCTCCAGCAACAGCACAGCAACCAGGAGACTGGAACCAGGGCGCCGCCGGCCCCTCGTCGTCCCCGTCCTCGTCGCTCGTCGCCCGCTGGTGGATCAGCGCCGGAGGTGGTCGCGAAGCACGACCTCCGGCCGGGTGCCCGGGGCCTGGGCGTAGTCACCGGGCCGGCCGGTCCCGTCGCTCCGCTGCCGAGTTCGTCTCTAGATCAAGACGTCGCGTCCGGCGGCGTGCGGGCCGGCGACGCCGACCCTCACCCCGAGAACGCCGACGCTGACCCGGCGGAAGCAGTTGTGACGGGCGTCAGCTCGGGCTGTTGCCACATCCGGAATGCCAGAGGCCACAGCGCGACAATGCCGGCCACACCCTGCACGTAGAACTGTACCGCCCCGAGCGGAACGAACCGTGCTGCCGCCCACACGACGAGCCCGGTGACGACGAGGCGGGTGAGCGGGCGGCTCAGGACCCGGGCGGCCGCGACGGCGCGCGCGAACCCGACGATCCCGATCGCGAAGAGGATCACACTCGTGGCCAGTGTGAACATGAACCACGGCTGTAGCGCAGCCTGCGCGGCACCGACGTCGGCTCCGCTGAGCGCGGCCGCCAGCGGAGCGAACTCGAGACCCGGCAGCAACCCGTACAACGCGCTGCCGACAATCACGAACGGCAACGCCCACGCACTGAACCGCTCCTCGCCCGCGTCGCGCAGGAATGCCCGGATCGCCAGGAATGCCAAAGCGACCAGTGCGGAGCCCAGCGCAGTCAGCAGATGCACGAACCCCCACCACGTCGTATCGGCGTGGACCGCGTGGGCCACCGCATCCGCGTCGGGCAACCTCGCGATGAAGGGATGGGCGAGGTACACGAAGAGCATCACCGCCGGCGCGATTGCCACGCCGAGGGCTCCGTAGCGTGCCTTTGTCGTCGATGACATGATCGGACCTCCGTTATCTGCGGTGTCGTTCATTCACACGGTTCCGGTTCCGATGTTGAGCTCGGCGCGGAGCACGGCCCCCGGGGCGCCCGCGGATCGCTCGCGGAGCATCCCGTCGAGGACCTGTATGACCTCGGACCGCTGCACGTCGCTGAGCCCGGCGGCCAGCTGCGCGCCCAGCGGGTTGCCGGCGGTGAACAGGTTCCAGAGATGCACGGCGGAGTCGAACGCCATCTCCCAGGTGGTCATGTCGATCCGAACGTCACGCAGGCCTGCGTCGGCAAGCCGCTCACGCAGCACCTCGGGATCCGCCGCCTGGAACGGCAGCGGAGGCGGGTCGGTCGGTATCGTCGTGACGCCGGGAGCCGCGGCCCGTACCGCGCCGATGACGAACACGATGAACTCGACCGTCTCGATCGGTCCGAACGCGACGACCACCACCCGTCCGCCGGGCCTGGTGACCCGGACGAGCTCGGCAAGGCCCCGCGCCATTTCGGGGAACAGCGAGACCCCGTTCACCGAGACGGCCACGTCGAAGGCGTCGTCGTCCAGATCGAGGGCGTGTCCGTCCATGACCCGGCCACGCAGGGTAGACAGTCCCTCCGCGCGCGCTCGCGCGTCGAGACGTTCGATCATCGCCGGGGCGAGGTCGGTCGCGAGGACGTCAGCGCCGATTCTGGCTGCGGGGATGCTCAGTGCACCGCTGCCGGCGGCCACGTCGAGCAGCCGCGTGCCGGGGCGCAGCCCGAGGCGGCGCACGACCTCCTTCCCCAGCACCAGGTTCTCCGGCGTGACGAACTCGTCGAACGCGCGGGCGATGCCATTCCATGCGCCGCGGATCTGATCGATGCTCGCCATCTGCTGTGTGGTCATCGCGACCTCCCCTGCCGGCGGCAACCAGGTGGCCTGGCTGTACGCGTCCGGGACAAGGGTCGAACGAGCCGGGACCGCAGCACTTCGGGCAAACTGTCCATACGGGGCGCCCGGCCGCGGATGGGCAATTCTGTGTAGCCGTCCGCCGGCCTCGATGCGGCGTGGTCTGCTACACCAGCTCGTGCCGGAAGGCGTACGCGGTGGCACCGGCACGTGACGCGACGCCGAGCTTGACGAAGATGTTGCTGACGTGGCGGGCCACCGTCTTCTCACTGATGATCAGCCGATCGGCGACCTCGCGATTGGTCGCCCCGGTGGCGACGACGCGGAGCACCTCCACTTCGCGCGGGGTCAACCCACCCGGCGCGTCCTGCTTCGGCATTCCGGACAGCTCGGCGACCCGGGCCAGCGCCGGCGCGGCTCCCAGCTGCTCGAACACGCGACGCGCCGCGTCCAGCTCCATGCTCGCCGTGTCATGGTCGGCCAGCTCTGCGCAGGCCTGGGCCATCAACAGGCGCACCCGTGCGGCCTCGTAGGGTGCGTCGAGCTCCTGCCAGGTCGTCCATGCGCGGCGCAACACCGCACACGCGGCGTGGGGGTCACCGGCGGCGAGCATGAAGGCGCCCCGCGCGGACTCGGCGACCGCGCGCAGATAGGGAGCGTCGAGGTCGTGGCCCAGCTGGTGCAACTCCTCGATCGCCGGCCTGGCCATGGCGACATCGCCGGCGCCCAGCACGATCTCGACGAACGCCGCCAGCACCCGGGAGCGCTTCACCCGATCGCCCTCGATCTCCACCACGACCCGGCGGATGGCCGCCTCCGCATCGCGGACCCGGCCTTGGGCCAGGCGCAGCAAGGCCAGGCCGGGTTGTACGGCGTGGCCGGACTCGCCCGCCTTGCGGTAGGCCTGCTCGGCCCGCGAGAACTCGCCACGCAGCCGCAGCAGCTCGCCCTGCTGGTAGTGCGCCATCCCGAGCACGGGGTCGCCCGGCGGCTCGGTGAGGTGCTCGCAGGCCTGCTCTATCTCGACGATGGCGTCCGACCACTCGCCCCGCAGTTGCATGATCTCCGAACGGTGAACGAGGCACTGCCCCCGATAGGGCTTGAGGTCCTGCTGGCCGGCACACCAGCGGCTCAACGCCACCGTCCATTCCCGGGCCCGCCCCCAGTCGAAGATGTCGCGGCAGACGATGATCACCGCGCAGTAGACGATTCCGGCGACGACGGGCGAGACGTCACCGGTGGTCACCGCGACCATCGCCTCGTCGAGCATCACGACGCCACGGCGCACCTCACCCATCGCGACCAGCGCCTGGCCCTGGCCAAGCCGGCTCAGCGCGACCAGGTCCGGGTCACCGAAACGATCGGCGATACCCCCGGCTTCGCCGAACACCTCGTGTGCCCGATCCGGGTCACCGGACCCCAGCGCCTGCAACGCCGCGGGGATCAGCAGGTAGCCACGTTCGACGCTGTCCGACGCCTGCTCGGTCAGCAGGCGCCCCGCCCGGCCCAGCCAGCCGCCGCCCTCGGCGTGCCGTCCGCGCAGCATCAGGAACATGCCGACCCAGAACGCGCACCGAACCGCGCGGCCGATATCACCGTGATCGAGAAACGCGCGGTGCGCTCGATCGAGACCCGTGACCGCAACCTCGTCCCGACCGATCAGGTAGGCGGCCATTCCGAGCCGGTCGAGGTCGGGGGCCTCCAGCGGTGTGTGCCCGTCCGCCGCCGACAGTGCCTCATAGGCGTCACGCCAGGCACGGCGCAGGTACGACTCACGGCCGCGCGCAACTGCATCGGTAGCGTGCATCGCGTCTCCCGCTACGGGAGGAGTGGCAACAGTGCCAGACCGTGTCCCGGCTCTCATCGATCTTCAGGTGGCGACCCCGACCTGACGCTGCCCTGCGGGTGGTACTCGAGATGATCCGCCAAGACCACCACGGTGGATCGCCGGACGCAAGAGTTACCAGACCGACGAGATCGACATGAGCGCCGCCGCACCCAGATGGTCAACCTGGCGGGGGCCGAGCCTAGCAAGCGAGATGCGCGAGGGGGCGCCGGCGGACCATTCGCGGACGGGGCCGGGTGGCGAAGCCCCCTCGGCCTCGATCGTCCACGTCACGCCGGCCGCGTCCAGGGCGGCTGCGCCGCCCTGCATATGGGTTCTGTCGATGAGTTTGCGACCGCAGATGCTCGTGATTCCCCGACCGCACCGGTGCTCGGGTCGAGCCTGAATGTCGGCGAGTTCTGACCGCACCCTGTTGCTCGCTGTGGTGTCCGCATCGGGCGCGGAGGTGGTGATGGCTGCGAGGTCGCAGGAGCGGTCGCACGCGGCGCCGGAGCCGGATGCCGGCGCGAGGCACCACCCGACCAGCAGCGACACCGCTCCCCGGAACCGTCACGCCCGGCACAGCCCTCACCAGGACGTGAATCCGACTTCAGAGGTCAGGCGATGCCGAGCGCGGTACCGCTCCCTTCGTGCGCCCACGTCGAGTGCACGTCGGTGAACGGGATTAGCGCCGCCACCAGCGGTTCGTCGGACCGCCCCGCCAGCGCCTGCGACGCGATCCGGATCGCCACGCCCGCCAGGAAGTCGGCCAGCTGCACCCGCGCGTCGGCCCGCGACTCGACGAACCGCAGTCCGGCGAGCCGACCACCGATGCGCGCCATCCGGTCCGCGCGCAACGCCGTCTGGCGGTCGTGAAGGATGCGCACCGCCTGCCCGCTCGGCCCGCTCCACAGGGCGACCGTGGCCCGGATGGCGGGCACCAGCGGGTCCAGCGGTGGCACGCGCGACGGGTCGTCGAGGAAGCGGCGGCGCAGCCGCACCCCGTGGGGTGCAGCCCGGGCTACCTCTCCCAGGAGCTCGCCGACCCGGCCCGGAGCGGCCCCCGCGGTGCTCGTCGCCACGCCGGAGAACTGCGCCGCCGCGGCCGCCAGCTCGTCGGCCCTCCGCACCCGCATCAGGGCGTCGAACGCGGCCAGCACCGCTGTCCAGCGCGGCCCCAGCTCCAGCAGCGCCTCGCGGTGCACCGTTCGCGCCGCCGAGGCCGGCCACCCCGCCAGCAGCTCCACGAGCCGGACGGCCGCGAAGTAGGTCTTGTCCACCAGGTGCACCGCCGCCGCCCCCGCCAGCGGCCCGTCGGGCGCCAGCAGCCATTCCAGTGCGTTGCGGTGCTTGGCGCGCAGCAGGTGGTTTGCCTTGTACTCGGTGGCCGGGGAACGGATGCGTTCGCGCAGCTCCGCCACGCAGCGTGCAGCTGCAGCCTGCTCGATGTGGACGCTCGCGTGCGCGAAGACGTCCGTCACCCCGCCGATGAGGTGCTCACCCTCGTAGCCGGACTCGTCGCAGGCTAGCTCGATCATGCAATCCGTTCCGCTCGGCGCATCCCGGTGGCCATGGGTGGTTCCGCTCCCGGCTGTCGGGGTGGGTCGGACGAGGGCCTGGAACAACCCGTCGTGCCGCGGTCGCGCAGCGGGTGTCGGCCGCGCACCAGAGTCCCACGTCGAGACGCTGGAATGACGACGATCGAGCAGCTGGTCTGTCCCGCCCGCTGGCGCGGTGGCGCTCCCGGGTCGTGGTGAACACCACCACGACACCGGCGTTGACGGCCGGTTCGGCCTCCGCGTGGCCCGACACCGCGATGTCGGGTTGGACGGCGCTCACCCGCCCGGCCAGGCGGACGGCCGGCGCACCGTGGTGGTCGTGCAGGGCGACCCGGCGCACCCGGGGCATGTGTTCCAACAGCGGGAACAGGTGCGTGCGGCCCTGCATCCCGCATCCGACGACCGACACCGCGTCGGCGTCGGCGAAGCCGATCGCGCGCCCAGTCTCGCTCCGGTCCAGGAGCAGGCGGTTCGAGTTGGTCGGCCGTTGGTCTGCCGTTGGCCTGCCCGTGCCGAATAGCTGCCGAAGCCGCCGAGCCTGGCACCAGCCGGCCCGCTGCCGCGCTGGTCCGCAGTGGCGAGTCAGCGGCACGTCGGCCGCCCTCGAAAGGATCACGCCGTCATACGCTGCGGACCATCCGCGGGTTGTCAGGGGCGGTCGGTGGCGCACTCACGGCACCCCCGGGCGCCCGCGGTCCCGCAGGGTTCGGTTCCGATTCCGTCATCCGCTCCACCACGAAGCCCCAGGTCGATCACCGCAGAGGCAAGACCCGGGCTTCCGTCGAGCCACGCCTGCCGCCGCGTCGCTCCACTGCGACGTCATCTCTCTCGGCGCGGGCGCCGGGGCCGGCGGCACTCGGGCCGACGTTCGCCGCCGACAGGGTGCCGTGAGCTCGTCGGTTCGGCATCCTTGCGATCCCCGCGTCGCACAGCGGCCGACAGGAGGTCCCCGATGACGAACCGTCCTGAGGCGTGGACCAGTGATCAGGCCTACGAACCGTACGTCGGGCGCTGGAGCCGGCTGGTCGCGCCACGGTTCCTCCAGTGGCTGCCGGAGGCGCCGCCGTCGGCATCCTGGTGCGACGTCGGATGCGGGACCGGTGCGCTGGCGCACGCCATCCTCGCGAGCGAGAAGCCGGCCCGGGTGCTCGGCGTCGATCCCGCCGAGGCATATCTCGCCGCCGCCCAGGGTGGCGCAGGGGACCTGCCCTTCGAGTCGGCGGTGGGCAGCGCCACGACGATCCCAGCTCAGGACGGCGAGTTCGACCGCGTCGTCTCCGCGTTGGTGCTCAACTTCGTGCCGCAACCCGAAGCGGCACTTGCCGAGATGCGCCGGATCACCCGGGCCGGCGGCCTGATCAGCGCGTACGTCTGGGACTACGCCGACGGCATGGAACTGATCCGGACGTTCTGGGACGTCGCGTCCGCGCTGGATCCCGCTGCGGTGGAGCTCGACGAGGGGCACCGCTTCCCGCTGTGCCGCCCGGCACCCCTGCGCGCACTGTTCGCTTCCGCGGGGCTGCTCGACGTGGACGTCGCCCCGATCGAGGTCCCCACGGTCTTCGCCGACTTCGACGACCTGTGGCGCCCGTTCCTGGGAGGCCAGGGCCCGGCACCCGGCTACTGCGCCGCGCTGCCCGAGAAGCATCGCCATGTCCTCCGTGACCAACTGCGCGCCGCGCTACCCGAGCGGCCGGACGGCACCATCCCGCTCCGGGCGCGGGCATGGGCCGTCCGCGGTTCGGCCGCCTCATGATCCACGCCGCCCTGCCGGCCGGTAGGCGCAGACCAGGACGCCGGAGGCGGCCGTGCTGACCGAGACCAGGCCCGAGCGGGCGCGCCCGCCGCCCTCCGGGAACACCCGCTTCCCACCGCCGAGCAGGATCGGCTCGATCATCAGCCGGTACTCGTCGACGAGGTCGTGTTCGATCAGCTGTGCGGCGAGCGAGGGGCCGCCCATGACCCGGGTGAGCGTCCGGGACGCGACGTACTCGGCGGGCGAAACCGCCCGTGCCGCCCGCGCCGAGGACGCGACCGACGTCCGGGCACCGGTTCAGCCGGGCCGACGGCGGAACCGGTACAGCAGCGCGGCGACCAGTCCCGCGGCGAGCACTCCACCCAGCCCGGCGACCGCCTGCCCGGGCACGGCACTCCCACCCGGACTCCCCGGCGGCGGCGGGGCACCGGCGGCGGTCGGCGGCTCTCCGGGGCCGAGCACGTTCCAGGGCGGGGGCCCGGACGTCGGACAGGAGCTGCGTGCCCGCGCACAGGCCGGTCTCGAACACCCCGGCGGGCGGGCCCGGGGCCGGTGACGCGAGCACCAGGTAGGTCCGACCGACCTCGAAACCGAACCCGCAGGCGGCCGAGTCGCGAGCGCTGACGACCGCCTGCTCGCTTCCGGCGTCGCCCTTGTACACCCGGTCGACGGTGAACGTCCAGGTCACCGGGTCTGCGCTGCCCGTCGCCTTCCCGGCGTCGCCGGCGACCACCTCACCGCGGAAGGCCAGTTCGCTGCGCTCCAGCTGCTCGGCCGGGTCGGACACCACGCAGGAGCAGGCGAGCGCGCTCGGCGCCGTGACCACCAGGGCGAGCGGGACGGCCAGGGCCGCCACGACCACCGCCGGTACCCGTCGGATCCCATCGGTGCATCCTTCCCGCCGGCCCGCCCGGCCCTCGGCCAGGGACGCAGCGAACGCCGCATCCGGTTGCACGGCCGGCGACGCGCTCACCCCGCCAGCAGCTCGTCGAGCCGCTCGTAGCCCTCGACCACGCCGACCTCCATCCCGCTGGCGATCGCCATGTCGCGTCCCTCGCGCGTCTCGAAGACCGAGATGGCGTGCAACCGGGTCCGCCCACCGAGGTCGGTGAAGGTCACCGTCTCCAGGCAGACGCCGTCCGGGTAGCCCAGGTAGGTGAAGGTCTGCACGATCCGGCCGGGGGGGCGCAGCTCGTGGAAGGACCCGTAGAACGCGTGCTCGAGGCCGTCCTCGCCGCTGTGCACGTAGCGGTAGGCGCCGCCGGTTCGCGCGTCCCAGTGCTCGATCCGCATGGTGAGCCGGCGCGGGCCCAGCCACTGCCGCACCAGTTCGGGGTCGGTGTGCGCGCGGAACAGGGCCTCCGGCGGCGCGTCGAACTCCCGCACGATGTGGATCGTCGGCAGGTCGGGGTCGGCGCTGATCCGGGTCTCGGGATGGGTGGTCGTGGTCATGATGCTTCCTCTTCTCGGGTCTCGGTTCCGGTCATCGCGGTCAGCACGGCGTCCAGGCGCCGGTAGCGCTGCTCGGCCTCGCGCCGGTAGCGCTCGATCCACGTCGTCATCAGGTCGAACACCTCCGCCTCGAGGTGGACGGGCCGGCGCTGGGCCTGCCGCGTGCGGCTGACCAGCCCGGCTTCCTCCAGCACCTTGAGGTGCTTCGACACCGCCTGCACCGTGACGGCGTAGGGCTCCGCGAGCTCGGTGACCGTCGCGTCGTCGGCGGCGAGCCGGGCCACCATGTCGCGCCGGATGGGGTCGGCGAGCGCCGCGAACACCCGCGAGAGACGGTCCTCCACGGCAGCCTCCTCAACCATTCGGTTGAGCAAGACGGTAGGAGTCACCGGGCAGATTGTCAACCTGGTGGTTGAATAAGGTCACCTGATGACCGTCCACTCGAGCGGGGGCTGCAGCAACGCACGTGGCCGACCGCGCGCGGGACGGGCAGGTCTGCAGCCCTGCCCGAACCCGGTCCTACAGGTTGCGCTCGGCGTACACCGCCATCGCGTCGCGGATGTAGGTCGCCGTGCCCTCGCCGTGGCGGTCGAAGTTCGCCGCGAAGCGGGGTTCGTCGACGTACATCCGCCCGAGACCGGTGAAGCTCGCCGCGTCCGGGCGGCGGCCCTGCCAGCCGACCGTGATCCACTCGTACTGGCGGTGCGTGATCGCCTGGACCTCGTCGCCGTCCACCGGCCGGCCCGCCGCACGGGCCGCGCCGAAGGCAGCGGCGATGTCGCGCTGCTCCTGTTGGAGCCGCTGCCGGTCCTGCTCGGGCATCGAGCGCCACCAGCGGTCGCTGCTCTCGTAGGCCTCCCGACCCCAGCGCTCCACCACCTCGTCGCGGTACCGCGTGTGGTCGAAGCCGTCGAACACCTCGTCTGCCATCAGTCGTTCACCTCCTTCCGTCTTCCGCAGGGTGCTGCGCACCGACTCGATCTGCCGACCGATCCGCTCGCGCTCCCGCTCGAGCAGCGACAGGTGGGTGCGCAGCGCGGCCGCGGTGTCCTGCTGGCCCGCCAGCACCCCGGCGATGGCGGGCAGCCCGAGGCCGAGCTCGCGCAGCAGCAGGATCCGCTGCAGGCGCACCAGCGCGTCCTCGTCGTAGTAGCGGTACCCGTTGCCGCCGACCCGGCTCGGCGGAAGCAGCCCGATGTCGTCGTAGTGACGCAGCGTGCGGCTCGTCGTCCCGGCCGAGCGGGCGACGTCCTGGATCGACCACTCCACCGCGCACCTCCCTCCCGTCGGCAGACCCGACGGTAGAGGTTGACGCAGCGGCAAGGTCAATCGTCCCGGGACCGGCGCAGCCGGGCGGGCGCCTTGATCCGCCAGGCCTCCTCGATGAGCTCGGCGAGCTGCGCGGCGTCGACCCGTTCCAGGTCGACGAGGATCGCGCCGTAGCCGTCGTAGTGCGGGGTGGTGAAGAACGCCGGGTCGCCGGACGCCAGCAGCGCCGCCTTCTCGTCGAGGCCGCAGAGCACCACGAGCCCGCACTCGGCCTCGGTGCGCAGCCGGACGAACCCCTTGCCGGCCACCTTCAGCGAGGGCGAGCGGAACCACGTCGACTCCTCGACGCCCGGCAGCGCCCGCCCGATGGCCACGACGTCGTCCCAGGTCGCCATCCCGTCATCGTGCCCCGCGGCCCCCGAACCCGCCGGCTGTCTCAGACGCCCTGGGCCGGCTCGCCCTCCTGGGCGCCGGCCGCCGGGGTCGTCTGGCCGTCCGGCTCGCCCTCCGCGGCGGTGGTGGTCACCTCGCCGGTGTGCGTCTCGCCCGTCGGGGTCGGCTCCGTGGTCGGTTCCGGCCGCTCGTCGGTGGTCGTCTCGGGGGCGGTCGTGGTCGGCTCGACGTGGTGCGCGGGCGGCGGCGGGGCCTCGCCCCGGTCGACCGGGGCCTGGTCGGGTCGCGGTTCCGCCTCGCCGCCGGCCGGCTCGGGCGCGACGACCGACGGCGTGGTGGCGGGTACCTCGACGACCGGCGTCGTGGAGCCTCCCGTCGGAGTCGGCTCGGGCTGCGGCCAGAGCGTCAGCGCCGCCACCATCGCCGCGGCGACGAGCAGCCCACCCGCCCCGAACACGACGCCGACCGGGCGGCGTCGGGCGCGCTCACCCGTCGACGACGCCTCCGGCGGCGCCCACGGCATGGCGGGGGCCCGACCGGTCGCGCCCGGCCGCGAGGGCCCGGACGCGGTCGCCCCGGACCTCGCCGGGCCGGGCACCGCCGGCAGCGGACCCGACGGCGCGGCGGACGGCGGGCCGGCGGTCGCGCCCGCGACGGCCGCGGTCCCGTACCGGACGGGACCGGAATCCGCGCCCCCGGGCCCACCCGGCGCGTGCGCACCGGCACCGGCGGTGCCGGACCGCTCCGCCGCAGCGGCGGCGATCGGGGACACCGCGGTCCGACCCGACGGCGCCGGACCGACCGGCGCCGACCCCGCCGGACCCATCCCGCCCTGGGAACGCGTCGCCGCCGCCAGCGCGGCGCCCAGCGCGATCGCGTTCTTCGGATCCGCGTCGACCGCCACCGGCCGGCCGAACTCGGCCGACACCAGCTGGGCAACCAGCGGGATCCGCGAGGACCCGCCCACCAGCAGCACCGCGGTCAGGTCCGCGGAGTCCAGACCCGCCGAGTCCACCGCCCGGCGCAGCGCCTCGACGCTGTCGTCGAGCTGCGGGCGGATGAGCGCCTCGAACTCTCCCCGGACCAACCGCACGGTCGTCCGGAGCTCGGGCAGCAGCACGGGGATGCGGACCTCGGTGTCGGCCGAGAGCGCCTCCTTGGCCTCGACGCAGTCGCGGCGCAGCCGGGCCACCGCGGCGAGCACCTCGGCATCGGTGGGGTCGAGCCGGTCGAACGCGTCGCCCACCGCGTCGCGCACGTGGCCGAAGACGGCGTCGTCGAAGTCGACACCGCCGAGCCGCTCGATGCCCTCGGGGCGGCCGAGCAGGGTGAAGGTGCCGTTCTTGCGCACGACGGCGGCGTCGAACGTCCCGCCGCCGAGGTCGTACACGGCGATCGTCGACGCGGCCTCGACCCGCTCGGCGGCGGCGTAGCTCAGCGCCGCGGCCTGGGGCTCGGCCAGGAAGGTCACGTCCAGCCCGCGGGCGGCGAGCGCGACGCCGAGCAGCTGCTGCTTGTGCGCTCCCCACGAGGCCGGGTGGGTGACGGTGATCCCGCTCGCCGGTCCGCCCTCGCGCTCCGCGACCCGCTCGACGACCCACGCCACCATCAGCGCCACCAGGTCGTGGGCCAGGTGCGCGCTGTCGCCGACGACGATCGGGGTCGGGTCGCCGACCTGGCGCTTGAACTCCCGCACCACGCGGTCCGGCTCGGTGACGGCGCGGCGCTCGGCGGCGTTGCCGACGAGCACCGACCCGTCCGGCCCGAGGTACAGCACCGACGGCACCTGCACGGCCCGGTCGCCGAGGGTCACCATCTCCGGGGCGGCGTGCCGGCGGTCGGACCGCGACACGGCCGCAGCCGTGTACGTCGTGCCGAGGTCGATGCCGAGCTGGTAGCTCATGGCCCTGCCCCTCCGCTTCCTGGTTGCGTCATCGGTGTCGCGGGAGCCGCGACTCGTCGTCGATCGGAGACTCCCACCGGCGGTGTCGCCGGGGTAACCCCGGCGCGGGAGATTGCGGTCGGATCCCCTAATCCCCCAATGGCGCGGTCACCGGGAGCCCGGTACGGCCACCGCCGAATGCGATCCGCATCCCCGATTGCGGGTGCGGCACGGTTTCGTATCGTCGGCACAGCGCCGGGACCGTCCCGCGCACCACGTCGGGAGAAGACCGTGAGCGCCGAGCCGAGTGCCTCCGTCTGGGAGGTGACGCGCCTCATCCTGGACAGCCCCGGCGCCAGCCCGTCCGAGATCGCCCAGGCGCACGGCTTCACCGCGGCCGAGGTCGCCGACCTCCTGCCGTTCGTCCTGGACAACGCGCGGGCCGACTGGTCGCAACACGGTGATACCGGCGCGCCCGCGATCGGCCTCGCGCCGCCTGCCGCCGCACCGGGCGAGGACATCGAGCAGCACGCCGAGCGCTACCTGAGCGAGCTCGCCCGCGGCGGCGGCGTCGACGTCGTCGGCTACGGGACCCAGACCGACGACGACCAGACGGACTTCGACCCCGCCGGCCTCGACCTGCCCGGCGACACCGGTCCCACCCCGGCCTCGGACGGGCAGGCGGCCGGGGACGGCCCCGCCCACCAGGGCACCGGCGCGGGCGAGGCGGTCGCACCGGTCGCGGAAGGCCCCGCCACCGGCGCCCCGCCGGCGCTCGACGTCGTCGACGGCGTCACCCCGACGTTCGCGGCCCTCGGATCGGCGTTCGATCTGGGCGAGGACGACCCGTTCGTCGAGGAAGCGTCCGACGGCGTCGAGGACCCGGGCCCCGAGCCCGACGGCCTGTCCTTCGGCTGACCGCACCGCCCACC
>DATLGI010000154.1:0-2665 GCA_035540535.1 Pseudonocardia sp. | reverse complement strand
GATCCATGCCGGGCGCCGGGCATGGACCCGGCAGCACCGCCGGCGCCCGGCATGGATCCCGCAGCCCCTCAGCCCCCGACTGCACCCGCCGCGGTCGACGCCGAGGTGGTCGTCCGCGGCAGGGGTGTCGTCGACTTCGCCGCCGGTCGCGTCGCGCTCGACGGGACGGTCCGCGCCGGCAGCGGCCGCTCGCGCTTCGGGCTGGTCGCTGACGGCGACGCGGCAGCCGTCCGCGCCGGCAACCGCCCGTGGACGCGCCTGCCCCGGCGCACCGGACCGCTCGGCTCGGTGGTGCTGGACCCCACGGCCATCCTGCGTGCAGCCCGCGCCGCCCGCGATGTCCGGGCCGGCGGGCACGCCGAGGTCGGCGGCCAGATCCTGGAGCGCTACACCTTCAGCGTCGACGCGGACGCCCTCGGCGGCGGTCCCGAGGACGGGCCCTGGCGCGCCGAGGCGTACATCGGCGCGGACGGGGCGCTGCGCCGGCCACCGCCGACGTGCCGCCCCGCTCGTCGCTGCCGCTGTACCCGTTCAACGCCGGCGTCCGCGCGGCCGCCCGGGCGCAGGGGGGTGCGCGGTGACACGGGTGGCGGCGGCGGTCGCGGCGCTGGCCTTGGCCCTGACCGCGTGTGGCGAGCCCAGCGCCGTGGACCCGCGCGCAGAGGTCGTCGTCTCCGGACAGGTCCTCCACGCCGACGGCACCCCCGTGCAGGGCGGGACCGCGATGGTCATCAAGGAGATCGGCCCCGACGACTTCGCCGCCAGCGCGCCGCTGTTCTTCGGGACCATGGGGATCAGCTGCCTGGCCGGCATCGACCTCGACCTGTGCGACGAGGCCGGCGCCCGCGCCGACGTCGCCGACGACGGCACGTTCTCCGTGCGCCTGCGCGGGCGCGACGTGCAGAGCGGGTTCGGCACGGTGAGCACGATGTGGGCCACCGCGGCCGCTCCCTCCGACGGTGACCTGGCCGGCGCCTCGGCGTCGTCCGCGTTCACCGTGGGCTCCGAGTCGGTGCAGCTGCCGGCGCTGCGGCTGTGGGAGCCGGCCGTGGGCGTCGTCGAGGAGAACGGTGGCGTGACCGTGGACGTTCCCCGCCTGCCGGGGGAGTACGGCAGCGACCCCCGGTACGAGGTGCGCTTCGAGTCCGCCGAGGGGGCGCTGCTGTGGGCGGCCCGCCGGCGCGAGCTGCCCGTCGACGCCCGGGTGCTCGAAGACGCTGTCCATGCGGTCGCGGTCGAGGCCTCGGTCGACGACGCCCCTGGCGGTTCACGGGCGACGTACCGCACCGCCCAGGCGCGCCTCGCCGGCCCCGGCGCGCCCCCGTCGCGGGGCGCCGCATGTGCGACTCACCGCCCCGGGCACGGGCGCGTGGCACACGAACCATGCCCGTTCACCGACGGCGATCTCGACGAGGCGTTCGACGCCGGCGGCAGGTCGGTGGTCATCGACCTCGGCGAGACCCGCCCGGTCGACCTCGTCGTCATCCGAGGCGACACCGACACGTTCGTGGTGCACACCTCGGAGGACGGCCGTACGTGGCAGCGGCTGGCCACGCTCGAGACCACCCGCGAGCACGCCGCCCTCGACGCCCCGCCGGCGACCCACGCCCGGTACGTCCGCGTCCGAGCGCAGCGGGGCGTACTGCCGGCGCTGCGCGAGCTGTCCATCTGGTAGCCCCGCCCGTTGCTCGAACACCTCCATGGACCTGGCGGGGGTCGGCGTACGAGAAACCGGTGTCCACAGGCGCCGCCGGCGATCTGACCGCTGCCGCCGGCGCCGCCGCCACAGTGCGCCCATGCGTTTGCCGGACAAGGCGCTGCAGATGCTCGAGGCGGGCCACGGCTCGGCGTCGCGCCGCGACTTCATCGCCGTCGGCTTCAAGCCTGTCGAGGTCGACTACTGGATCCAGTCGCGGGCGCTGGAGGTCACCCTGCGCGGTGAGGTGCGCGTGCCGGGAAGCGGCGAGTCGCTGCAGCAGCAGCTCGCGGCGATGCTGGGACGCGCCGGCGCCGGCGCGCGGCTGGGCGGGGGCCTGCTGCTCGCCCTTCACGGCCTCAAGGGGTTCACCCTCGAGCAGTACGGCACCAACCACATCATCGTGCCGCCCCACCGCCGCGTCCGAGGTGTCGACTTCGACGTCGTGCACACACCGGTGCCCGACGAGGACCGCGACCGCATCATGGACCTGCCGGCGGTGACGGTGGCGCGCGGGTTCGTGGGCGCGGCGCGGAAGACCCGGCGGGCCCGATTCGAGGTCGCTCACGACGACGCGCAGTTCAAGGGGCTGATCAAGCCGGGGGAGCTCGCCGAATGCGCCGGCCGCCTCGGCAAGGCGTACGGCGCCCCGGCGACGCGTCGGTACCTCGCGACGGGGCGCCTGGTCAACGAAAGCCCCAAGGAGCGCAGCCTGTTCGAGATCTTCCGCCGCGATGACCCCCGGCCCCAGGCGCAGGTGTGGGTGTGCTGGCACGGCAAGTACCACCGGATGGACTTCTGCTACCTCGACTCGCGACTGGACCTGGAGTACGACGGCAAGGACCACGACCGCCGGCGCGAGGCTGACGCCGACCGCGACCTGGTGCTCGCCGGCCTGCAGATCCAGACGCTGCGCATAACCAACGCCATGCTCGACGACCCCGAGGGCCTGCGCCGGCAGATCCTGAC
>DATLGI010000153.1:0-6927 GCA_035540535.1 Pseudonocardia sp. | reverse complement strand
GCACTGCGCGACGATGGAGGCGGCAAGCGGGAGCACGGCGAGAGGGGACCGGGTGGACGGGGACGTCGCCGACTACATCGACGGCATGCGGCGGCTGTGGGGTCTGGGCGACTACACGGGGCTGGCGGGACGGCTCGCGTCCGCCGCGGCCGTACTCGTCGAGGAGGCCGCGCCGGCGGACGGGGCGCGCGTGCTCGACCTCGCCGCGGGCACCGGCAACGTCGCGGTTCTCGCCGCCGCGCGCGGCGCCCGCGTCGTCGCCGGGGACCTGTCGCCGCGCATGGTCGAGCTGGGCCGCGTGCGCACCGCCGGGCTGCCGGTGGATTGGATCGAGGCCGACGCGGAGGACCTGCCGCTTCCGGACGGGTCGGTCGAGGCCGTCCTCTCGGCGTTCGGGCTGATCTTCGTCCCGAGACCCGCGGTGGCGCTGGCGCAGGCGCGCCGGATCCTGGTGCCGGGCGGGCTGCTGGCGTTCACGGCCTGGCTGCCGGACGGGTTCATCGGGGAGATGACCGAGCTGATGAGGCAGTGGCTGCCGGCCCGGCCGGGGATCGCCGACGTCCTCGACTGGGGCCGCGAGCCCGTCGTTCGCGAGTGGCTGGCGGCGGCCGGTTTCGAGCAGGTGCGGCTGCGCCGGGCGGCACTGCCGTGGCACTTCGACTCGCCCGCCGCCATGACGACCTTCTTCCGCACCCACTCCCCCTCGCACCAGGCGGCGGCCGACGCGCTCGGGGAGCAGGCGGCGGAGATGTTCACGGCCGTCGAGCGGCTCGCGAGCCCGGACGGGGGCCCGGTCCGGGTCGACGCCGAGTACCTGGTGGTGACGGCCCGGCTCCCCGGCTGACGCTCGGTCGTGCAGCCGCCGATTCGTCGGCTCGTCGATCGCCCTGCACATCCGATGACAATGCACTGATGAAGTCGTTCTGGGCACCCTGCGACTCGAACTGCTCCATACGAACGAATGGCAGAGTGGGGACGAGATTTCGCCGAGGCCCGTTCTCGAATGGATGGACTCCCGGTACGAACCGCACCGACACATTTCGAGCAACGGAAGCGCACAGCCCCGTCACCTCGAGATCCTCCGACGTCGCACCCCAGCCGGTACCGTGCGGGCCCGGTGCCGACGGCCCGGACCCCGGCTGACCTCAGTCGGGCAGATCCTCCAGCCGGAACCCGACCTTGAGGGTGACCTGGAAATGGTGCACGGCGCCGTCGACCAGGTGCCCCCGGATCTGGGTCGTCTCGAACCAGTCGAGGTTGCGCAGCGTCTTCGCCGTGCGCTGGATGGCGTTGCGGATGGCGTCGTCGACGCCGGTCGACGAGGTGCCCACGATCTCGGTGACGTGGTAGACGTGATCACCCATGCTGGTTCTCCTTCGCTGGTCGGACGACGCTGTCTACCCGCGCGGCGCCCGGGCTCACATCGGGTGCGGCGGGGTCTGCCCCGGTCCGGTGGGATAGTGGTCCGCCGCCGTCGGGCGCCAGTCGACCATCATCAGCGTGGCGTCGTCCTGGAACTGCCCGCCCTGGTAGTCGTACACGGCGTGGGACAGGCGCCGCACCGTTTCCGGCGCGGGCAGGCCCGCGGCCGAGCTCCGTTCGGCGAACTCCGTCAGCCGGCGGGTGCCGAAGGCGCGGCCCTGCTCGTCGCGGGCCTCGGTGACGCCGTCGGTGTAGAGCAGCAGCCGGTCGCCGGGTTCGAGCCGCTCCTCCCCCGCCTGGACCCGCGCGCCGCCGAGCACCCCGAGCGGCACGCGCGGACCGTTCTCCAGCGTCTTCAGCGTGGTGTTCGCCCGCAGCAGCAGCGGGGGCGGGTGGCCGGCGACCAGGTAGGTGAGCTGCCCGCAGCCGGTGTCGATCCAGGCGAGGACGGCCGAGACGAACCGCGCGCCGGGGCCGTTCTGCTGGACCTGCTCGTCGGCACGGCGCGCGAGCTCGCCCAGGTCACGCTCGCCACCACGGCGGGCGTTGCGGATCGCGGCCAGTGCAACGGCGCTGGTCAGCCCGGCGCGCATGTCGTGGCCGACCGCGTCGAAGATCGCCACGAAGGCCGCCCCCGGGTCGACCGAGTAGTCGAAGGCGTCGCCGCCGACCCGCTCGTGCGGTTCGAGGAGCGCGCTGATCACGAGCTCCTCGGAGGCGAACGTCAGTGGCGGCAGCAGCTGCCACAGCAGCTCCGCGGCCGGGGTCAGCGGCACGCTCCGCCGCGCCTGCTCCAGCCCGTCGCCGTAGACGAACTTGGTGGCGACGATGTGCCCGAGCAGGCTCCCCAGCACCGCGCACCGCTCCTGGAGCTCGCGGTCCGCGGGATCGGCGCCGGGGGGCAGGCCCATGCGGAGAACTCCCAGCCGCTCGGTGCCGTCGACCAGCGGCACCCACAGGACGCGCTCCCCCTCGTCGTGCGGCGCCGACACCACCTGCACCAGCTGGAACGCGAGGCCGGCGAGCGTGCCGTCGATACCGCTCGCCGGTCCCACCGCCGGCCCGACCGGACTCAGGACCCGCTGAGCCCGGTCCACGAGGTGGACCTCCGAGGTCATCCCGACCCGGCCCAGGGCCCGGTCGACGACCCGCGCGACGTCGGTCCCCGACGCGCTGTGCGTCTCCCGGACGATCTCGGCGACGACCTTCCACCACTGCTCGTCGCGCTGGCTCACCGGTTGTGCAGGGCGCTGTCGAGGTCGGCGTAGGCGGCCAGGTGCCTGCGGATCCCGGCGGCGTCGAGGGGCCGCACGACCGCGCGCGTGTCGTCGACCACGACCCGTAGCTGCGCGCCCCGCTGCCGGGCCTGCCAGTCGGCGTCGACCAGGACCGCGATCCCGGTCGACCCCATGAAGGTGACCCCGGTCAGGTCCAGGACCACCACGGCGCCCGGTGCCTCGAGCGCGTCGGCGAGCTCCGCCCGCAGCCGCGGACCCGTCGCGACGTCGAGCTCGCCGGCCACGGTCAGCACCAACGTCTCGCCGTGCCGGACCCCGTCGATGGTGATCAGGGGTCCCCTGCCCGTCACGTCCGTGCCGTCGCTCATCGCTCGCACGGTACCGAGGCCGCGGCCATGGCGCCGACCGGCGCGCGGCCGGTCACGGCAGGCGGCCCGCTGCCAGCGCACGCTCCAGGTCCGGGACGGTCCGGAACCCGTCGAGCGCCTTGTCGACCCGCCGCGGCAGCACCCCGCGGCGGGCGTCGACGCCGGCCAGCACGAGCCGCACCCCGGCGCCGCCGAGGAGCCGCCCGGCACGGTGCAGGAGCTCGACCCCCTCGATCTCGAACGACCGGACACCGCCGAGGTCGACCACCACCCGCTCGGCCACCGGGGCCCCGGGCGCGTTCGCGACGCGGTCGAGCAGCCCGACCAGCCGGGCACCGGTCTCACCGGTCAGCTCGCCCGCGACGCGGATCACCTCCGTCCCGGCGCCTCCCGACTCGACGGCCAGCTGCATCGCGCGCGTCGAATCCATGCCGAGCTCCTTCGCGTCGGACGGTGGTGAACCCGCCGTCCGATGATGGCGCGCGGGCGGCGTGCCGGATAGGGCCGAACGCACCCACCCCGGCCGGTGGCGCGGGCTCCCGGCGGGCTCACGGGCACCGGCTCCCCCCGTTCGGCGCTCCGACCGATCTCGCCGCCATCGAGGGCGGGCCCCCGACCGGGACATTCCGCCCGGAACCTGCCCGCCGAGCACGACGACGCCGCGTTCCAGGCCGTCGTCGACCTGCAGGGCCTGGAGCCGATCGAGGCCATGCGGGAACGGTTGAGCTTCGCCACGGAGCACCCTGGCCGCCGCGGTGACGGTCGTGGCCGGCGAGCTGGGATGTCTGGGTGTCCCCATTCGACGGCGCACCACCGGATCCGAGGGTGTGCCGCAGTCAACGCTATTGCACCCGACGCCGATTGTCTCCCACGGTCGCCGGCGCCTTGAACCACCCGGCAACCGGGCCGTCCGCTGCCGGATCCGCCGGGCGGTGCGGCGCTATGACGTCTGCCGCCTCATCGGTGGGGTGCGGGGTGTGGAGGTCCGGCCAGCATGCCGGCCAACACCGGGTTGTCGACGTCGGCTCCCAGGAGCCGAGCCGACGCGAGCGCCGTCGGGTCGCCGAGCCGGCTGCGGTGCAGCTCGGCGCGCACTACGAGCTCGCGCATGTCGCAACGCGCGGCGAGCGCCCCGAGGCTCGCGATCAGCGGGGTGGCCGCCTGCCGGTCGTCCCGGTCGAGCGCCGCGGCGATCATGGTGTCCAGCACGTGCGCGTGCACCCATTGGTAGCGATCGGTCACCCGGTTGCACCGCGCGGCGGCCTCACCGAGCCAACCTGTGGCGGCGACGTGGTCGCCCCGCTCGGTGTGGAGCAGGGCGAGCCCCCGTGCGGCCATGCCCTCCCAGCACGGATCACCTATCTGGCAGGCCAGCACCCAGGCGCGTTCGAACTCGTCAGCGGCGGTGTCGACACGGCCCGCGCGCAGGTCGAGCTCCGCGCGCAGGGTCTGCGGCCACGGCAGGAACGCCATCCACCGTTGCTCGTGCACCAGATCCAGCGAGCGGGTCAACGCGGCAGTGGCCTGACTGTGCTCGCCCCGCAGCAGGTGCGCCCGCCCGATGATCGACAACGACCAGGCCTCCTGGCGGTGATCGGCGCAGCGCACCGCCCGCTGCACCGACTCGTCGAGAAACGCGAAGGCCGCCGGGTAGTCGCCGTTGTCCGAGGCGTTCATGCCGCGGATCGCCAGCACGGCGGCGAACTCGGTGTCGGTCTCCGCCAGCGCGTGGGCTTTGGTGAGTGCGGTGTCAGCGGTGCCCCGCCGGCCGGCCTGGACCTCGACGAACCCCAGCTCCCGGTAGGCCGTGGCGGCAGTGGCACGGTCGCCGGCATCGGCGGCCAGGCCGATCGCCTCGTGCAGGATGACGGCGCCCTCCTCGTCTCGGCCCCGGACCGCGTGTACCAGCGCGCCACCGAGCGCGGCGAGCGCGCGACCGTGCAGCGCGAGGTCGTGGCAGCGCGCGGCCTCGACGACGGCCCGGCGCAGGCACTGGATCCCGGCGTCGGCGGCGCCCGCGATGATCGCGGCCCGGCCCGCGTCGAGCTGGCTCGTGGCCGCTGCCCGGCCCCCGGAGGGCAGCATCATGGCCGAGCCGGTCCGAACGGTCGCCGCGTCGTGCAGCGCCGGTGAGATGCCGATGCCGAGGTCTCGACGAAGCACGTCCTCGCAGATCGCGATCTGGCGCTGCGCCGCGTCCTGGTCGCCCGCCATCGCCAGGCTCCGCACCAACAGTTCGTGGTTGCCCTCATCGAGCGGGTTGCGTCCCACGGCGCGGGCCGCGAACGCGATGGCCTCGTCGGCGCGACCGTTCGCCAGCAGCGTCACCGCGGTCTGGTGCAGCCGCGCTTCGATGGTCGCCGACAAGCGGTGCCGCTCGACCAGCAACCACGATTCGAACGCCGGGCTCGACGACACGGTCACGCCGTCGAGCAGTTCGCCGTCGAGTGCCAGCAGCGCGCAGCGGTCGGACTGCTCGACGCGCCGGACGTCGATGTCGACGTCCGCACCGAACGCGGAGTGGACCGGATCGCCGCCGAGCGCCTCCTTGAGGCCGAGGGCCCGTCGCAGCTCGGCGAGCGTCCAGCGCACCGCACCCAGCGGATCCTCGGCCTCGTCGAACAGCAGCTCGGCGAGCTGCCTGCGGCTGGGCTGCCGCCCGGCCAGCAGCACGTAGGTGAGCAGTGCCCACGCCTTGCGGCCCCGGGGCGAGCGGATCGGTGCGCCGTCACGTTCGATCGCAGGCGATCCCAGCAGCCGGATCGTCAGCATGGGCGCACCTCCGTCCGTGATCCTCGTCCAACCGCGGCCGGTGCGACAGTCTCCGACCGCAGCGTGGTCGATCAGGTGTTCGGCGTGCCTGCGGCCAGCGCGTGGACGGCCTCGGTGGTCAGCTGGTTGCCGCCGATCGCCCAGTCGCCGCTCTTCACCTCGTCGATCACGACCCACGTGACACCCCGCATGTTCTCACCCTCCACGCCGACCATCGCCTCGGTGAGCGACTTCACGATCTCGCCCTTCTGCCCGTCACTGAACACACCTTCGATGACCTTCACGTTGATCAGTGGCATGGCATTCTCCTTCTCTGCGGTCGCCGACCCGTCCGGGCCGACGAGGCAAACCATGCAGGTCCGGCGTGTGACAGTGCGTGTGACGGACCATCGTCACGACCCCAGCGGCGCTCCCCCCGCTACCTCGACCCCGGCCTCCCCACCGCACAGACCCGGCGCCGACCTCGTCCTGAGCCACCCAGCGGAGCCGACCACCCGGTCACCACCACACTCGCCCAACCGCCCCGGACTACGCATCGTGCTGTTCGGCACCCGAGCTGAATAGCGAGCGGCCGGTCACGATCGCGCCGATGGTCAGGGCCGCGGTGAGCAGCGCGGTCAGCAATGCCCGGCTCAGGCAGCCCGGTTGCCGTCTGCGACCCGTCGGTGAGCCCCCCTGCCGGCTTGCGCCGGACTTAACGGCGTGGCTGTGGGAGCGCACCAGGGGAAACGAGCGAGGCGTGGAGCCGCGTGGCGTGGAACCGGGAGGCGCGCTGCTCGAAATTTCCGCCGCGGATCGATATACCTCGCTTCCGAGGTAGCTTCCACGTTCGAGGTCGTTCTGACCAGCACAGTCGCAATGCCCGTGACCGCGAGGACGACCAGCCCGCCGGTCGCGGCGACGGCGATGGGCAGAGCGTGGAGGAGGTCGTGGAAGACGAGCACCAAGGGAATCACCACGTAAGCGGCGACGACGGCGGTGGCCACGCCCAGCAGCGCGACGGCGCGGGTGCGGCCCCCGAGGCCGGTCCTGCCAGCGACGACCGGCATCACCGCTTCGCGGACCGGATTGTGCTCGGTCTCCGGAGGTTCCGCCGGGTGGGCCACTATCGGGGGCCTATCGTCGTG
>DATLGI010000152.1:0-12959 GCA_035540535.1 Pseudonocardia sp. | reverse complement strand
GCTCCGCGCCCGCAGGCGGTCCTGCACGCTTCGGGTCGGGACAGTACGAGAGCGCGCCGAAATCCGACAAGCGTGTGCCGTGCGTTTCACCGCATGTCGAGTGCCGTTCGCCTCCCGGTCCGCCCGCCGCGCCGGTCGTGCGGGGCGGCGAGCGGTCGATCGTTGCGGCGAACCGCCGTCGCCGCTGGTCGGAGCGTGGGGACCGCCGGCACCGGTGCGCGACGCCCTGCGCGGCGGTGCTCGAGCCAAGTGGTCGGTCATCGCCGCTACCTTGATAGCTGAAGTCGGCTCCATGTCGAGGAGGCGGATGGACGCCCACGACCTGCTCACGATCGGTGAGGTCGAGCGCCGCAGCGGCATCCCGCAGTCGGCACTGCGCTACTACGAGCGCGAGGGGCTGCTGCGGACCACCCGGACGAGCGGCGGCCAACGTCGCTACCCGCGGGCGGTGCTGCGTCGCCTTGCGTTCGTCCGGGCCGCCCGGGCCATCGGCCTGGGCCTCGACGAGATCCGCGAGACCCTCGACGGCCTGCCGGGCGGGCGCACGCCGACGCGGGCCGACTGGGCGCGGCTGTCCCGGAGCTGGCGGGCCCGGCTCGACGAGCGCATCGAGGCGCTGGTCGCGCTGCGCGACGGCCTCGACGCGTGCATCGGCTGCGGCTGCCTGTCCCTGCGGCGCTGCCGCCTGTACAACCCGCAGGACCGCGCCGCGCAGGCCGGCCCGGGGGCCCGGATGCTGCCGCCGCTGCTGCGCAGCGACCCGCCCGGCGACCGGTAGCTACAGCAGGATCAGCAGGAGCAGGCCGGTCAGGACGAGCGAGATCAGCACCGAGCCGAGGCAGCCCAGCCGGTTGGAGAAGAAGAAGAACACGCGCACTCCCGGGGTCGAGTTCTCCCGGGGTACCCGCCCCACCTCCGCCCACCCAACGGCCCGCTCGCGCGCCAGGTGTGCACGAGCGGGCCGTCGGGCGGATCAGAAGCGGGTCACTTGCAGGGCGGCAGCGCCTCGGGGCGGTCGCTGATCCACTGCGCCACGTCGCTGGTGACCTCCGGGCCGTTGCGGTGGAACTCCACACCGTGCCCGATGCCCGGGTAGAAGTTGAACGTCACGTCGTCGCTGCTGACGAACGAGGCCTCGTCGCGCGCGGCGCCGCGGGCGTCGAAGATCCGGTCGTCCTCGGCGATCAGCGTCAGCACCGGGATGTCGATCAGCGGTGCCACCACCTGCGAGGGCTGCGGGCCGATCGAGAGGATCTCGCCCGCCGGCGTCTCGTTCACCAGCGGGTGCAGCGCGGTCACCAGCTCCGGGTCGGCCTGGTCGGTGAACAGGAACGAGTCGCGGGTCTCGTGGTCACCGAAGAAGAACGGGTAGTCGTCGGTCAGCGCGCGGGGCACCTCGGCCGTGGCGACCTGCGCCGCGAACTCCGTGGTCGCCTGGTGGGTGAACCCGGACAGGATGAGCGCGTCGACGTCCTGGTACTGCCCGGCCTGGATCTCGGACTCCTCGCTGCCCGCGGAGTGCCCGATCAGGCCGACGTGGGAGTAGCCGTCGGCCCGCAGCTGCTGGGTCACCTGGTGGCTGGCGTCGGCGAGCGACTGGATGGTGACCGTCGTGCCGTCGGCCGGCCGGTCGGACGACCGGAACGGGTGGTCCGGCTGGCCGTAGCCGAGCTTGTTGAGCGCGAGGAACGAGATGCCCGACTCGCGCACGATCTTCCGCGCGATCGAGTACCGGTCCTGCTGGAACGGGATGTCCCAGTACCAGGCGCCCGTGGTCAGCGCGTGGTTGGCCTGCAGGACGGAGGTCCGGCAGCCCTCCTTGCCCGCAGGCTCGTAGAGGAACCCGCGCAGCGTGTAGGACGAGCCGGGCTCGGTGATGTTGGTGACGTCGAACTCGATCGGTGTGACCGTGACGTCCTCGTCGGACTCCGGCGCGCTGTAGTCCGACAGCTCGGGGTCGCCTGGGAGCGCGTCCTCGGGCAGGGCGGCGGCGGTGGAGGTCGTCGCCAGGGGGATGGCGACCGCCAGTGTGGTGAGGACGGCGGCGGCAAGGGTCCGCACGCGTCCGCGAGGGTAGGACATCGAATACTCCGTTTGGCCGAGCGGGGGAGCGAAACGGGTGGACCGTATGGGCCGATCCGGTGCCCCCGGCCACGTGGCGCTGGCAGATCGGCGAACGGTTGACGGCAATAGGTTGGCGGTCCACCGTTTTGCCACGGCGGGTTTCGCGCACCTCCGGCGCCAGCGGAGGCCGGGTGCCCCGCGGTCGCCGACGTACGATCGGGGTCCACCGCGGGGAGGACGGCCGTTGATCTACGAGGTTCGCGAGTACACCACCGTGCCGGGACGGCTCCCGGCCCTGGTGAGGCGGTTCCGGGAGCACACCCTGGCGCTGTTCGCCGAGCACGGGATGACCTGCACGTTGATCTCGCTCACCGAGCTGGGCGAGAACTCGAACAACGAGCTCGTCTACGTCATGAGCTTCGACTCCTACGACGAGATGGCCCGCAAGTGGGCGGCCTTCATGGCCGACCCGCACTGGCAGGAGGTCAAGCGGGCCAGCGAGGCCGACGGACCGATCGTCGAACGGATCCGGCGGCGCGTGCTCAGCCCCGCCGCCTTCGGATGACGGGGCGCGAGACGGCGGTCGAGCGCTGGGTCGAGCTCGAGGGCGCCGACAACGTGCGCGACGTCGGCGGGCTGCCCCTTCGCGGCGGCGGCGTGACGCGCTCGGGGGTGCTGCTGCGCAGCGCGTCGCTGCACCACCTCACCCCGGGCGACGTCGCCCGGCTCGTCGACGGTCACCGGCTGCGGCTCGTGCTCGACCTGCGGACGCGCCACGAGATCGAGCGGGACGGTCCGACCGCGCTGGCGAGGGCCGGCGTCGAGACGGTGGCGCTGAGCTTCATCCCCGAGGAGGGTCGGGCGCTGCCGGAGACGGGTGACGACACCGATCCGCTGCTGCGCGGCTACCTCGGGTACCTCACCGACCGCGGGCCGAACGTCGTCGAGGCGGTGCGCCGCATCTCGACCGCCGACGGCGGGCCCACGCTCGTGCACTGCGCCGCGGGCAAGGACCGCACCGGCGTGCTCGTCGCGCTGGTGCTGGACGCCGTCGGGGTGCGCCGGGAGGCCGTGATCGCCGACTACGCGCTGTCCGCCGAGCGCCTGGAGGCGATGTTCCGGCGATGGACCACGGCGGCCGGGGTCGACATGCCCGCCGACCTCACCCCGCACATGCCGCGGGCCGAGGTGGTGGCGACGCTGCTCGCCCGCCTCGACGCGGAGCACGGCGGCGGCGGCGCCGGTGGGGCGGCCGGCTGGCTGCGCGCCAACGGGCTGGAGGGCGAGGCCCTGCACGCCCTGCGCCGGCGCCTGCGCGCCTGAGCGCCTGAGCGCAGCCGTCAGGGCAGCTCCTCGATGGTCACCGTCGTGTCGAGCTTGCGCAGCGCGCCCGGATCCGCGGTGACCGCGGGCCAGCCCCGGCGCCGTGCGCTCGCCGCGACCTGACCGGCCACGATGTCGTCCTGACCGGACGCGGCGAGCAGCAGCCCCGACTCCTGCGCGGCCCGGGGGTCGAGCTGGTCGATCACGGTGTTGGGCAGGTCGAGGAGCACCTGCAGGGCCGCGTGGTGCTCGGCCTCGAGCATCGACCACGCCCGGCCGAGCGCCGCGCCGGGCACCGCCAGGACCACGTTCTCCTCCACCGCCGCCCAGACCAGCGCCCGGACGTAGACCGGGCGTCCGGTGGCGAAGGCGACGAGGGCGCCGGCGTCGAGGACCCGCCCGCCGATCACCGTCGTGCTCCGGGCGCGCCCATCAGACGGCGGCCGGCGGGACGAGCCGCAACGTGCGCCGCGCGGCGTCGAGCTCGTCGGGCGGGGGCGGGCCGCCGTACAGGTCGGCCAGGGTGGCCAGGGACCGGTCGCGCAGCTGACGCGCGGCGACGGCCTCCGCCACGTACGCGGACACGCTCGGCGCGGCCCCCCGGCGAACGGCGTCGCGCGCCGCGGCCACGAGCTCGCTCGGCAGGCTGACGGTCACCCGCTCGGTGCGCATACCGGAACGATACCCGGCGCATAAGTACCGGTCACCGCTGGTGCACCGGGTCGGGTGACGCGGCAGGCTACCGGCGGGTATGCCAGGGTGGTGGGGGCGGCCGAGCGGAGGGGGACGAGGTGGACCTGACCTACACCGAGGCCGAGGAGGAGTTCCGCCGGGAGCTGCGGAGCTGGCTGTCGGCGAACGTCCCCGACGAGTGGACCCGGCCCGGCTTCTGGGAGTCGCTCGACGACGACCAGGGCTTCCGCCTGCGCCGGGACTGGGAGCGCGCGAAGGCCCTGGCCGGGTTCGCCGGGATCCAGTGGCCGACGGAGTACGGCGGGCGCGGCGGCACCCCCGGCATGAAGGCCATCTACGACGAGGAGATGGTGCTGGCCCGCGCCCCGCGCACCGTCAACCCGCTCGGGCTGACCTTCCTCGCGCCGACCGTCATGGCGATCGGCACGGACGCCCAGAAGAAGGAGATCATCGGCCCGTTGCTGCGCAACGAGGTGATCTGGTGCCAGGGCTTCTCCGAACCCGGCGCGGGCTCGGACCTCGCGGCCCTGGCCACCCGCGGCGTCCGCGACGGCGACGACTTCGTCGTCAACGGCCAGAAGGTGTGGACCACCTACGCGGTGCACGGCGACAAGATCTTCACGATGGTGCGGACCGAGCCGGGTTCGCGGAAGCACCGCGGGATCTCGATGCTGCTCATCGACATGCACCAGCCCGGCGTCGAGGCCCGCCCGCTGCGTCAGATGAGCGGCGCGAGCGAGTTCGGCGAGGTGTTCTTCACCGACGCCCGGGTGCCCGCCACCGACTGCCTCGGCGAGATCGGCGACGGCTGGCGGACGGCGATGCTGCTGCTGTCGTTCGAGCGCGGCGCGTCGGGGATCGCGCAGTACACCGAGTTCCGCCGGCAGTACGACGAGATCGTCGAGGTCGCCCGGCGGCTGGGCCGCGACCGCGATCCGGTGATCCGGGCGAAGCTCGCCCGCGTGCTGACCGAGCTGGAGTGCCTGCGGCTGCACGCGATGCACGTGCTCACCCAGGTGGAGCAGGGCCGCGACCTCGGATCCGAGGCGTCGATGACGAAGCTGCAGTGGTCGGAGGCGTTCCAGGACCTCTGGGAGGTCTTCGACGACGTCCTCGGCGAGGACGCGACGCTCGACGAGATCGACGGGTTCGACCTGCGCCCGCTGCACGCCCAGTCGATGTGGTCGCGGTCGGTCACGATCTGGGGTGGGTCCTCGCAGGTGCAGCGGACGATCACCGCCGAGCGGGTGCTCGGCCTCCCCCGATAAGGAGCGGCCGTGTACTTCGCACTCACCGACGACCAGCGCGAGTTCGCCGCCGCCGTGCGCGGCTACCTGGCCGAGCGCTTCACCCTCGCGGCCGTGCGCGCGGTGTTCGACGACCCGAGCTCCGACGGCAACCCGGCCGCGCTGTGGAAGGCCGCGGGGGAGCAGGGCTGGCTCGCGGTGCTCGTCCCGGAGGAGCACGACGGGCTCGGGCTCGGGCTCGTGACGGCACAGGTGATCGCCCGCGCACTGGGTGCCGGCGTGGCGCCCGGTCCGTGGCGCGGCACGGTGCTGGCCGCCGAGGCCGTGCGGCTCGCCGGCTCCGACGGGCAGCGCGCGGCCTGGCTGCCCCGTTTCGCCACCGGGGACGCGGTCGGCGCGTTCACGCTGCGGGCCTCGGTGCCCGGCACGCTGCCGGCGGTGGAGTACGGCGCGGTGGCCGACGTCGTCGTCGCGCGGTCGGGGGACGGCCTCGCCCTGGTGGAGGGCGCGCCCGCGACCCCGCAGGGCTCCTACGACGGCACCACCCGCCTCGCCGCCGTCGACGCGGGTGCGGGGGAGGCACTGCCCGGGGCGGGCGCGGACGTCGTCGCCGAACTGACGGCGCGGGCGACCGTGCTCGTCGCGGCGGACCTCGCGGGCATCGCCCGGGAGGCGCTGACCTGCACCGTGGCCTACGACCGCGAGCGCGAGCAGTTCGGCGTGCCGATCGGCTCGTTCCAGGCGATCAAGCACGCGCTGGCCGACCTGCACGTGGGCGTCACGATGGCCGAGCACGCCGCGCTCTACGCCGCGCACGCCGTGGACGCGGGCCTGCCCGGTGCCGACCTCGCCGTCGCCGTCGCGAAGGCCAAGTGCAGCGACGCCGCGCTGCAGTCCACCGCCGCGATGATCCAGTACCACGGGGGCATCGGATACACCTGGGAGCACGAGGCGCACTTGTTCTACAAGCGCGCGAAGCGGCTCGCCGGCCTGTACGGCGACGCCGACGCCCAGCGCGAGCGGATCGCCGCCCTGACGATCGACGGGTAGCGAGCCGCCCGCGGCCGCGGACCGTGCGGATCGTGCAGCGGGACCCGGCGTACCGTGGACCGTTGTGAACCCCGACGTCGCGGCCGACATCAAGGACCTCGCCGGCACCCTGGAGAGCATCGAGGCCGTCTCCGACCTGCCGCGCCTGCGGGCCGAGATCGCGGACCTGTCCGAGCAGTCCGCGCAGCCGGAGTTCTGGAACGACGTCGAGGCGGCCCAGAAGGTGACGAGCCGGCTCTCGCACGCCACCGGTGAGCTGCGCCGGCTCGACGACCTGCGCCACCGGCTCGACGATCTGCCGATCCTCTACGAGTTGGCCGAGGACGAGGCGGACGCCGCCGCGCTCGCCGACGCCGACCGCGAGCGCGCGAAGCTGCGCGAGGAGCTCGCCGCGCTCGAGGTGCGCACCCTGCTCTCGGGCGAGTACGACGACCGCGATGCGCTGGTGACCATCCGCGCCGAGGCCGGCGGGGTGGACGCCGCCGACTTCGCCGAGATGCTGATGCGGATGTACCTGCGCTGGGCCGAGCGCCACGGCTACGGGGTGGACGTGCTGGACACCTCCTACGCGGAGGAGGCCGGCCTGAAGTCCGCGACGTTCCAGGTGGCCGCGCCGTTCGCCTACGGCACGCTGTCGGTGGAGCAGGGCACGCACCGGCTGGTCCGGATCTCGCCGTTCGACAACCAGGGCCGGCGCCAGACGTCGTTCGCCGGGGTCGAGGTGCTGCCGGTGACCGAGCAGACCGACCACGTGGAGATCCCGGAGAACGAGATCCGCATCGACGTGTTCCGCTCCTCGGGGCCGGGCGGGCAGAGCGTCAACACCACCGACTCGGCCGTGCGGATCACGCACCTGCCCACCGGCATCGTCGTGTCCTGCCAGAACGAGAAGTCGCAGATCCAGAACCGGGCCGCGGCGATGCGGGTGCTGCAGTCGCGGCTGCTGGAGCGGCGCCGCCAGGAGGAGCAGGCGGCGATGAACGCGCTCAAGGACTCCGGCTCGTCGTGGGGCAACCAGATGCGCTCCTACGTGCTGCACCCGTACCAGATGGTGAAGGACCTGCGCACCGAGTACGAGGTCGGCAACCCGTCGTCGGTCCTCGACGGCGAGATCGACGCGTTCCTCGAGGCCGCCATCCGCTGGCGGCGCACGGGCGGGGCCGGAGACTAGCCGGTCCTCACCCGCCCGGGCGCGGGTCGCAGCCCGGCGCGACGCCGCCGCGGCGGTACGGTCCCACACCGTGATCCGCCTGGAACGCGTGACGAAGATGTACGCGGCCTCGACGCGTCCCGCGCTGGACCGCGTGTCCGTCGAGGTGGGGAAGGGCGAGTTCGCCTTCCTGATCGGCCCGTCGGGCTCGGGGAAGTCGACGTTCCTGCGGCTGCTGCTGCGCGAGGATGTCCCGACCCGGGGTGAGGTCTACGTCTCCGATCTGAACGTCGCGCGGATCCCGCGGCGGAAGGTGCCGCGGCTGCGCCAGCGGATCGGTTGCGTGTTCCAGGACTTCCGGCTGCTGACCAACCGCACCGTCGCGGGCAACGTCGCGTTCGCGCTGGAGGTGATCGGCAGGTCGCCGACGACGGTCCGCCGGGTGGTGCCGGAGGTGCTGGACCTGGTGGGCCTGGCCGGCAAGGCCGAGCGGATGCCGCACGAGCTCTCCGGCGGCGAGCAGCAGCGGGTCGCGATCGCCCGGGCGTTCGCCAACCGGCCGCCGCTGCTGCTAGCCGACGAGCCGACCGGCAACCTCGACCCCGACACGAGCCAGGACATCATGCTGCTGCTCGAGCGGATCAACCGCACCGGCACCACCGTGGTGATGGCGACCCACGACCACGCGATCGTCGACTCGATGCGCAGGCGCGTCGTCGAGCTGGACCTGGGGCGGATCGTGCGCGACGAGGCGCGCGGCGTGTACGGGGTGGGGCGGTAGGGGTGCGCGGCCACCTGGTCGTCCGCGAGGTCGTGACGGGCCTGCGCCGCAACGTCACGATGACGGTGGCGATGGTCCTCACCACCGCGATCTCGCTCGCCCTGGTCGGCACCGGCCTGCTCGCGGTGCGGACGATCGACCGCACGGAGCAGCTCTACAGCGACCGGGTGGAGGTGCAGATCGCGCTGACCCGGGACGTGTCGATCGCCGACGCGGACTGCAGCGGGGACGTCTGCGCCGGGCTGCGGGCACGGCTGGAGAGCTCGCCGCAGGTGGCGGCCGTCCGGTTCGAGAGCCAGCAGCAGGCCTACCAGCGCTACCGGGAGCTGTTCGCCGGGCAGCGCCTCGCCGAGGTCGTCGGCCCGCAGTCGTTGCCGGCCACGCTGCGGGTCCGGTTGGCCGACCAGGAGCAGGGTGCCGCCGCGGTCCGCGAGCTGATGGCCGGCGAGGTCGGCGTCAGCACCGTGATCGACCAGCGCGACGTCGTCGGCAAGCTCTTCGACTTCCTGGGCGGGGTCCGCAACGTGGCGTTCGCGCTCGCGGTGGTGCAGGCCGTGGCGGCGCTGCTGCTGATCTCCAATACCGTTCAGGTCTCGGCGTTCACCCGGCGGACGGAGGTCGGGGTGATGCGGTTGGTGGGCGCCAGTCGCTGGTACACGCAGCTGCCGTTCCTCATCGAGGCCGTGCTGACCGGGGTGACCGGCGCCCTGATCGCGGCGATCGCCCTGCTCGCGGGGAAGGTCCTGTTCATCGACCGCCTGCTGGCCGGGATCGTCTCCGCCAACGTCGTGCCGCCGATCCAGGTGGCCGACGTCCTGTGGGTCTCGCCGGTGCTGCTCGCCGTCGGCGCCGGGATCGCCGGGATCACCGGCTACGCCACGTTGCGGCTCTACGTGCGGCTCTGACCCGGCGCCGGGGCCACGTCGGTGCGCCCGGAGTCGGGAAAGCCCTGTCCTCCGAGGGGACAAGTATGCTGCCCCGGTGAAGGAGAAGGGCCGCAAGGTGATCGCGCAGAACCGGAGGGCCCGCCACGACTACGCCGTGCTCGACACCTACGAGGCCGGGATCGCGCTGCTGGGCACCGAGGTGAAGAGCCTGCGGCAGGGGCGCGCGTCGCTGGTGGACGCCTACGCCACCGTCGACGACGGCGAGGTATGGCTGCGCGGCCTGCACATTCCCGAGTACACGCAGGGCAGCTGGACGAACCACGAGCCCCGCCGCACGCGCAAGCTGCTGCTGCACCGCGGCGAGATCGAGCGGCTGATCGGGAAGATCCGCGAGGGCGGGCTGACGCTCGTGCCGATGGTGCTGTACTTCGCCGACGGCAAGGTCAAGTGCGAGATCGCGCTGGCACGGGGCAAGAAGACCTACGACAAGCGCGCCGACCTCGCCAAGCGCGACGCCCAGCGCGACATCCAGAAGGCGTACGGGCGCGCGGTGAAGGGGCGCGCGCGGGAGCCGCGGTGACGGTCCCCGGACCCCCGGCGGACGACGCCGACCTCCCGCGCTTCCTCACCGAGCTCGGCCTGCCCGGGATCGTCGACGCCCACGTGCACTTCCTGCCCGAGCCCGTCCAGCGGAAGGTGTGGGCGTACTTCGACGCCGCCGAGGCGCACTACGGCACGCGGTGGCCGATCCACTACCGCACGCCCGAACCGGAGCGGGTGGCGACGCTGCACCGGCTCGGGGTGCGGGCGTTCGCACCACTGGCCTACCCGCACAAACCGGGGATGGGCCGGTGGCTGACGGAGTGGGTCGGCGGGTTCGCGGCGCGGACACCGGGCGCCGTGGCGACGGCCACGCTCTATCCGGAACCGGATGTCGCCGACTACCTCGGCGCCGCCGTCGCGGCCGGGGCCCGTGCGGTGAAGGTGCACGTCCAGGTCGGTGCGTTCGACCCGCGCGACCCGCTGCTCGATCCGGCGTGGGGCCTGCTCGCCGACGCCGGCGTCCCGGCCGTGGTGCACTGCGGCCACGGCCCTATCCCGGGCGCGCACACCGGCCTCGACGTGTTCGGCGAGGTGCTGGCCCGTCATCCGCGCCTGCCCGTGGTGCTCGCGCACGCGGGGATGCCGGACTTCGCCGCCGCGCTCGACCTCGTCGCCCGGTACGAGCGGGTGCACGTGGACACGACGATGGTCGGCACGGCGTTCGGCGAGCGGATCGCCGCGCTGCCGCCGGACTGGCCGGCCCGGCTCGTCGACGTCGCCGACCGCGTCGTCTTCGGCACGGATTTCCCGAACATCCCCTACGCCTATGCCGAGCAGGTCCGCGCGGTGGCCGGGTGGGCCGCGGCGGACGGCCGGCTCGGCGCGGGCTTCCTGCGTGCGGTGCTGCACGACAACCCGGCGCGACTGCTCGGTGTCCGACCCGATGACGCGGGTAGGCGCTGAGCTGGATCTGGATCCGGTGAAGTCGATGTTGCTTCGGTGTGAAGGGGATGCCGCGCGGCAGCCCGAGTGCCTCGCGGGGGTACGTTGGCAGATCTCCGTCAGGACACCTGGCCCGGCGTGGCCGCGTTGAGCTGGGCGAGAATGCTGCCGCTGTCGAGCCAAACGTTCTCCCGGCTGATCCGGCCGTCCCGGAACTCCCACACGTGCAGCAGCCGGAACGAGATGCGCCGGCCGTGGCCGGGCACGCCCATGAAGGCACCGGGGACGGTGCCGTTCCACTGGTGCTCGGTAACGCAGAAGTTCTCGCCGAAGTAGCCGCGCGTGAGGGCCATGTCCTCGGTGGCGATCTGGCGGGTGAGGTGGTCGTAGAAATCTCTCGCCCCGTCGACGCCGTGGTTGGGTCCGGTGGGCCAACCGACCACGTCGTGTTCGACGTCGTCGGTGTAGACGGCGACCGCGCCGTCGAGGTCGCTCTTGGACTCGGCGGTGATGTGGTCGTCGATCAGGCGGAGCATGTCCTCGCGGTTCATGATCAGCGTCCTTCCCTGTTGGTGATCGTGGTGACGGGGGTGCTGGCGAAGCGGTGGGAGCGGTAGACCAGGTCGGCCACGACGTCGATCTCCGCGACCGTGCGCGGCGCGTAGACCATGACGACGGTCGGCGGTACCTGGCCGGTCGCGACGGCCGGGTGCGGCTCGGCCCAGCCGGCCGCGGTGGCGGCCTCGACGTCGGCCGGGGTGAGGGTCAGGTGCAGGCTGGAGTCCGGCACGGGGTGCAGGTGGGCGAACTCGCGGCCGACGAGGAACGCCTCGGGGGGTCCGGTGGGCGTGTCGTCGTCGAGCACCAGGGCGCGGGCGCCGGGGACGGAGATGCCGCTGGGCGCGATCTGCACACCGTCCGGCAGCCGGTCGAAGATGCGGCGGGCGAGCTCGGTGACCACGCCGCCCGGGTCGGGCTGCTGGTCGAGCTGGGTGTGCGGCATGCGCCGGCTGACGCCGGGGCGCGGGCCGCTGCGCTGTTGCAGGGTGGTCATGACCAGGTCACCTCGAGCTGGATGTTGTCTGGGTCGCGGAAGACGATCAGGGCGTACTCGAACGGCTCGGTGGCCTCGGTGATGCCCGAGTGCGGGACGTCGAGGGCGTCGAGGTGCTCGCGCCACGTGTCGAGATCGGCGCGGTCGCCCACGGCGAGGGAGAGGTGGTCCAGGCCGGTGCGGTGCTCGCCGAACGCCTCGGCGGCGTTGGTCGGGTGCGCGGCCAGGCCGAGGAACACGGACGTCCCGGGCCGGGCGAGGACCACGGAGTGCCCGCCGTCGGCGTGCGGCTCGACCATCACCCGGTGCAGCCCCAGCACGCGTGCGTACCAGCGCTCGCTGGCGTCGACGTCGGTGACGGTGAGGCTGACGTGGTGGTAGCCGGCGAGCGCGGGCGCCGCCATGGTGTCCGTGCTGCTCATGGTGACCTCCTGCTGTAGGATCATTGTGGTAGCCCATAGTGGAATGTGATTAAACGATGGGGCTGCGGCGACGCGGTGTCAAGAGGGAGTCATGGCTGGATCACGGACGAAGAACCGCGAGTCCCGGGCGGAGCGGGCCCGCGCGACGCGGGCGAAGGTCGTCGACGCGGCGGTCGGGCTGTTCGTCGGCACCGGCTACCTGCAGACGACGATGGCCGACATCGCGCGCACGGCCGGGGTCTCGGTGCAGACGCTGTACCTGTCCTTCGGCGGTAAGGGCGCGGTGCTGTCGGCGGCCATGGACGTGACGATCGCCGGCGACGACGAGCCGGTGCCGATCGTCGAACGGGCGTGGCATCAGGAGATGCGCGAGGAGCCGGACGGGCGGCGGGCCTACGGCCACTTCCTCGCCGCGTCGTCGACGATCATTCAGCGGTTCTATCCGCTCTACGCCGCGATCCGTGCGGCGGCCGCGGACCCGGAGGTGGCGGATCTGCTCGACCGCAACAAGCGCGAGCGGTTCACCACGTTCCGCGCCGTCGTCGAGGAGCTGAGCGGCAAGCAGGGTTATGCCGAGGGGCTTGCGGTCGACCGCGCAGCCGAGATGGTCTACACGCAGCAGTCGGAGGAGACCTACGGGCTGCTCGTCGTCGAACGGGGCTGGCCGGCCGGAGACTGGTCGACCTGGGTCGAACACCACGTGGCCGCCGAGCTCTTTCCCGTGGTCGTTCGCGACCTTGGCCAGTCGAGCTGACGCCGCTCTGCCGGCAGTGCTGGGTCGGCGTGTTCGGCCACCAGTTCGG
>DATLGI010000151.1:0-4438 GCA_035540535.1 Pseudonocardia sp. | reverse complement strand
GGCGCCCGCGCCGTGGGCGGCCCGCGCCCGCGAACTGATCGACGGCGGGGTCCCGAAGGCCACCGCGTACCGCCGCGCGAAGCGGGAACACGCCGATGTCGTCGCCTGACCCGGACGAGGTGGACGCCGAGATCGTCGAGGGCCCCTGGCCCACCCGGGCGGTCGCCGTCGTCCCCGATCAGCCCGGTCACTGGCCAGACCTCGACGATCCCCCCGACGATGTCCGGGACGATCCGGACGGGGCGCTGGCCGTGTGGCTCGCCGACGTCGCCGACCGCGCCGCCCTGCCCAGCCTCGACCATCTCACCGCCCGCGTCTGCTGGTGGTGGCGCACCACCCGCCGCGCCACCGTGTGGGCGCTCTGCCACCCGCACACCCTCGCGTGGCGGCCGGTCCGACCGATCTTGCGCGGTACCGCAGTCACCTGGCGGTGCTGGCGGACCTGGTGCACCGAAGCCGACCTCGCCGACCTCGTCCTCGCCGCGCCACCGGGGCAAGCCGGGCAGCTCGCCGCCGCGAAGGAACTCCGCGAGGCCCGCGCCGGGCACCGGCGCCTGTCCACCCTGATCGTGCTGCTCGTCGTAGCCGGTGCCGCCGCGGCGTGGTGGACGCGCCCCGTCCTGCTCGTCGCCCTGGCCGTCGTCGCGCTCGCCGTCCTCGGCGTCGTCGGATACCGCCACCCCGACCCCGACGCGCCACCCCCGGCGCGGCGACGCACCCTGCTGGAGGAAGGCGCCCCGCTCGGAGCGCTGTCCGCGTCGATCCTGGAGCGGCTCAACGCCGACGGGGTCCGCGCCGAACTGGCCTCCCCGCTGCGAGTGCACCCCGGCGGGCAGTACCGCGTCCTCGTCACCCACGAGGACGCCATCCGCCCGGAACACCTCCGCGGCCTCGAACGTCACCTCGCCGCCCGCGCCGGGTCGATCCGCCTCGTCGGCACCGACGACGCCGGCACCTCGGAGCTGCGGCTACCCACCCGCGATCACCTCGCGCACGTCCCCTGCCGGGCGTGGGCACCGACCGGGTCCCGGTCGGTCACCGACCCGGCGCCGCTGTGGCTGCGCGACGACGGCGACCCCTCCCCGCCGGTGCTCGCCGCGATCCACGTCGACATGGTCGGCACCACCGGCTCGGCCAAATCATCCGGGCTGCAGGAGTTCATCTCGTTCTTCGGCGAGTGCGCCGACGTCTACCCGGTGTTCGCCGACCTGACGATGGGTCCGCTCGGCGCGCTGAACCGCCGGGTGCTGCGCCGCACCGCCTACGACGAGGACGCGCTGCACACGCTGCTGGACTGGGTGTGGGCGCGGGTGCAGGAACGGCACCTCGAGCTGCACCGGCTCGCCGAGTCCGACGACGACGACGCCCCCACCGAGTGGGACCTGCAGTGGGGGGCGCAGATCGAGGTGGTGATCGACGAGTACTCCTACGTCGCGCAGCTCCCCGAGCTGCACGCGAAGGTGGAACGGATCATGCGGGTGGGCCGGAAGGTCAAGGTGTGCGTGATCCGGGCGTCGCAGAAGGCGGGGAACGCCGACCTCGGCTCCACGGTGGCGGCGTCCCTGGTGGGGCTGAAGATCCTGCTGGCGTGCACCGAGCGGGACACCACGTCGATGCTGTCCACCGGGCACCGTGACCAGGGGTGGGCGCCGCACCTGTTCCGCCCGGCCGTGCCCGGCGACCCGCGCGACGCCGGCCGCTGTTACGTGTGGGGGCCGTCGCACCGGGACCCGGAGGTCCACCGGTTCCACACCCCGCTCGACCCGGGGGAGGTCAAGCGCCGGGACCGCCGCCGCGCCGCGGATGGCCTGCCGAACCTGGACGGCACCCCGCCGGGGGAACGGCCGGCGATCCTGCTGTCCCCGGTGCAGACCGCTGTCGAGGACATCTTCACCGAACGGGCCGCCCCGTGGTTACCGACGGCGGTACTGCTGGCCGACCTCACCGACCGCGGGCATTCGGTCGCGGCGGCGCAGCTGGGTGACGAGCTCGGCAACTGCGGGTCCCGGGAACCGTGGGATGGGAAGGCGCAGGTCCGCGGGTACCGGCTCGCCGATGTGCACCGGGCGTGGGGTGTCGAACAGTGACCGCCCCCCGGCCCGGTTTCGGGTGTGGTTCGGCCCTGGCGGCGACCTGTCTACGGTGGTCGCCGAGCCGGGCCAGTCAGGCCGTAGTCACCCCCAGGACAGGGCGGGGGACAGGGTGAGTGTCTGGTGGCTGGCGGGAGCGCTGGTCGTCTTGGTGGTCGTCGCGGCTGTCGGGAGCCGGCGGGCGCGCCGCGCGGTGATCCGGGGAATCCGCCGGCGGGGGCAGGCCGCGGCCAAGGTCCGCGCCCGCGACCGCCGCGCTGCCGCGGCCAGGCAGCGGCCGGCGCCGTTGACCGGTCGGGCGCAGCCGGTGCGCCGCGCCCCGGTGGTGCGGACCGCGCGGTGCTCGGCGGCGTGCCGGACCTCCCGGAAACCGGCCTACGACAAGGCGGGCCGGCTGCGCTGCGACTGCCCGTGCGGCGGGCGGGACCACGGCCGGTACCGCCCGAACACCGCCGCCGCCGTGCGCGCCACTACGGCCCCGCGCCGCGGCAGGGGGCGGGGGGCGACGTGAACGGCACCACCCACGCCGTCACGGGCGCCGCGGCCGGTGCATGGGCCGCGGTCGCGCTCCGACCCGCCCCGGGAGTCGCGCTGGCCGGGATCGTCGTCTCAGCGGTCGCCGCGCTCGTCCCGGACACCGACCATCCGTCGTCGCGGCTGGTCCGCTCGTTCGGTCTCACCGTGCGCTGGGGTACCCGCCGGTGGTGTGTCGGTCCCGGCCCACTGCTGTGCGCCGCGGTCCGCGTCGTCTCGCACGCCGCGACTGGTCGCCGGCACCGCGGGTTGTCCCACTCTCTGGTGTTCGCGCTGCTCGTCGGTGGTCTCACCGGGGTTGTCTCAGCCTGGTGGGTGCCGCTGTCTCACGCCGTCCACCTGGGACTGGTCGGCTGTCTCGGGGTGACTGCCGCGCTCGTCGGGGATCTGGTGACCCGGGCCGGTCTCGACCACCTGCTGTGGCCGTCTCAGCGACGGGTGGCGATACCGAAGCGGTGGCGGATCCGCAGCGGCGGTCCCGTCGAGCGGTGGCTGGTCCTGCCCACTGTCTCAGTGGCCGCCGCGGTCGGGACGGTCGCGGTCCTCGCGGGGTGGGGGGTGCCCGGTGCCGGGTGAGCCGACCGTCGAGATCCTGATGCCCGGCGGACTCGCCGCCACCCGCCCGCGCCGGCCGGTGCGCCACGACATCCGGGACTCCCCGCTGTGGGTGGCGGGGCACAGCCTGTCCGGGCGGGTCGTCACCGACCCCCGCGAAATCCGGCAGGTCGGGTTGCGGGTGCGCTGGTACGCCCAGCCGTGGTGGACGCGGTGGCGGCGGTGCCCGCATGGCTGAGCTGCTCGCCGGGGCGCTGCTGGGGTTCGCCCTCGCCGGGCACTACCACCTCGACGGCGGGACCGGGCTCCTGCTCTCGGCGGGCTTGGCTGTGGCGGCCTACCTGGTCGGGTGCCGGGTCTGGCCGCGCCGGGTCTGCTGGCGGTGCCGGTCGAGGAAGTGGCGCGGCGATGGGCGGGGGAACCTCCGCGAGCGCCATTGCCTCGTCTGCGGCGGCGCGGGCACGCTGCGCCGGGTCGGGGCCGTGCTGCTCGGTCGGTGATCTTGGGGATTCCGAGGGCCACGATGGAGGCCAAGGTCGTCCCCGAGCTTCCCTCCATGCGCGCCACTCAGCGACCGTCCACTTCCACTTCTCGCTGTTGCACGGGTTACACGCCGGGACGAGGTTCCCGAGGCTGTCCCGGCCGCCTCGGGCAACAGCTAGGACGTGGTCGGCCGCCGTTGCCGGGTCTCCGCAGTAGTGGCACGGCCGGTCGCCGGCGAGAACGAGCGCGCGCAGCAGTCGAAACCGTTTGCTGCTCCGGTAGCGGACCTTCCGGTCCCACTCGTGCCGCGGATCGACCCTGTTGCGCAACCGCGCCTCTGCGACAGCTCGGACCGCGTCGCCGAGGTCGACAGCCCACCCAGATCGGATCCAGCCTTGGTAGAGCCAGAGGCGGTGCGGCACCGAGGATTGGAGTGCGCCGCGTCGGGCGAAGACGACCGAATCTGCGGCTGATGTCAGCGCGCTCTGGCGGTCCGCTTCTCGCACGCCTGACCTCCTGACGGACGGCCATTGCGGAAACCGTCGTTCCTCCGAGTCTACTATGCCCATGTGTCGGAATCCTCCAACGCACCGAAGCGGGCCATCATCTACACCCGAGTGTCGTCCGACCCGTCGGGGCGGCGGGTGTCCGTGGCCTCCCAGGAGGCGGAGAACCGGGCGTTCTGCCAGCGCCAGGGCTGGACGGTCGTGGACGTCGTCACCGACAACGACCGGTCCGCGTCCCGGTTCGCGGTGCAGCAGCGCGAGGGATACCGA
>DATLGI010000150.1:0-6644 GCA_035540535.1 Pseudonocardia sp. | reverse complement strand
TGCGCCAGCTCGGGAACCGGCTGGTCGGGATCCTGCACGGCTGCCTCAAGACCCGCACCCACTACGACGAGACCACCGCCTGGGCCCACCACCAGACCATCGCAGCTTGACATCGCTACGCCATGGGATGTCTGACCGCGCGCGGCGCACACAGCGGCGCACACAGCGGCGCACTCGCGCGCATCGGGGGGCGCACTCGCGCGCATCGGGGGGCGCACTCGCGGGTCAGGCGGGGCCCGGCAGGCCCGGCACCCGGCGGGTGCGGCCGCGGAACTCGGCGACCACGCTGGCACCCGCCCGCACCGTGACGTCGTAGAGGCCGGACCGGCCGGCGACCGCCCGCTCGACGGCCACCGCCACCAGCTCGTCGCCGAGCGCCGCGGGGCGCAGGAAAGCGATGTCGGCGCCCGAGGCGAGCGTCGGGACGCCGTGGCTGTTGCACGCGTAGGCCATCGCCGCGTCCGCCAGCAGGAACACGTACCCGCCGTGGCACACGCCGTGCCCGTTGACGTGCCGCTCGCCGACGGTCATCGCGGTGGTCGCCGCGCCGGGCCGGACCTCGACGACGCGCACGCCAGCGCCACGGGCCGCGGCGTCGGCGCGTTGCATGGCCTCCGCCGTCCGCCGGGCGGTGCTCGCCCCGTCGTCGGCCGGCTCGTCCATCGCCGCGGATGCTACCGCCGGGCCGGATAGGGTCGCGCCCGTGACCGAACCGACCGGCCCGGCTCCCCGGGTGCTCCTCGTGTGGGACGCGCCGAACATGGACATGAGCCTCGGCTCGCTGCTCGGCGCGCGGCCGACCTCGGCGTTCCGGCCCCGGTTCGACGCCCTGGGCCGCTGGCTGCTCGAGCTGGCGGGCCCGGAGTCGGTGGCCGAGGCGTGCGTGTTCACCAACGTCGTCCCGGGGTCCACCGAGGTCGTGCGACCGTGGGTGGAGGCGCTGCGCAACGTCGGCTACGCGGTGTTCGCCAAGCCGAAGGTCGCCGAGGACAGCGACGTCGACGTCGACATGCTGGCCCACATCGGCCTGCGCGCCGGCGAGGGCGCGCTGCGTCACCTCGTCGTCGCCTCGGGGGACGGGCGGGCGTTCCGCGAGCCGCTGGAGGCGCTGGTCGCCGCGGGCACGGCGGTCACGGTCGTCGGGTTCCGCGAGTACGCGACGTTCGCGCTCGCCTCGGAGACCCTGGAGTTCCTCGACCTCGAGGAGATCGAGGGCGTGTTCCGCGAGCCGCTGCCGCGGATGACGCTGGAGACGCTGCCCGACACCGGCGCCTGGCTGCCGCCGTTCCGGTCGCTGCGGGCGCTGCTCGAGCCCCGCCGGTGAGGTCGTGGCGATGATCGCGGCCAGGCTCGCCGCGCCGGTGGTGCTGGCGTGCGACCCGGGGTGCTCGGTGCTGCGCGACGGGGTCGTCGACGTCGACGAGGCGGGCCGGATCGCCTGGGTCGGGCCGCGGGCGGCGGCGCCCCCGTCGGACGCACCGGTCCGCGAGCTGGCGGGCGCGCTGCTGCCGGGCCTGGTCAACACGCACTGCCACACGCCGATGGTCGTGCTCCGCGGCCTCGGCGGGGACCTGCCGCTGATGCGCTGGCTGCAGGAGGTGGTGTGGCCGGCGGAGGCCCGCCTCACCGCCGAGGACGTGCGCGCCGGGATGGCCGCGGGCTGCGTCGAGCTGCTGAGCACCGGCTGCACCACGAGTGTCGAGATGTACTTCTTCACCGACGCGGTGATCGACGCCGTGCTCGCGGTGGGGTCGCGGGTGCTGCTGACCCCGGGGATCATCGCCGTCCCGGGCTGGGACCGGCTCGGCCGCTGGGAGCAGATGCGCGACGACGTCTCGGCGCGGATCGACGCGGTGGGCCTGCGGTCCGGCCCCGGGGAACGGGTGGAGCTGGGGTACGGCCCGCACGCCGCGTACACGCTCCCGCCCGAGGCGCTGGCTTCGGTGGCCGGGCACGCCGGCGAGCGGGGGGCGCTGGTGCACCTGCACCTGGCCGAGACCGTCGAGGAGGACGCCGGGCACGGCTCGGTCCCCGCGCTGCTGGAGCGGCTCGGGGTGCTCGGCGGGCGGGTGCTCGCCGCGCACGGGGTGCACCTGTCCGACGAGGACGTCGCGCTGCTCGCCGCCCGGGACGTCGCGGTCGCGCACTGCCCGGGCTCGAACGCGAAGCTGGCCGCCGGCGTCGCGCGGGTCACCGCGCTGCGCCGGGCCGGGGTGCGGGTCGGGCTCGGCACCGACGGCCCCGCGTCCTGCGACGACCTCGACCTGTGGGCGCAGGCCCGCCTCGCCGGCCTGCTCGCCCGCGCCACGAGCCGGGACGCCGCCGCGCTCACCGCCGCCGAGCTCCTGCTGCTGGCCACCCGGGACGGCGCCGCCGCGATCGGGCGCGACGACCTGGGCGCGCTCGAGCCCGGCCGCTGGGCGGACCTGGTGCACGTGCGGCTCGACGACCCCGCGTTCGTCGACCCCGCGGACGACGCCCAGCTGCTGTCGAACCTGGTGTGGGCGGCGGGCGCGCGCTGCGTCGAGGACGTGTGGGTGGCCGGGAAGCAGGTGCTCGCCGGCGGCGAGCCGACCCGGGTGGACCGCGCGGCCACCACGGCCGGGCTGCGCGCCGTCGCCGCCCGCCTCCGCTCCTGACACCGCACCCAGGAATGTCTGCATGGTGGCCAGGCAGACGTTCAGTGTCCGTACGGCCACCCTGCAGACATCCGGAGGGGCCGCGCCGGGTCAGTCGTAGACCATCGCCGCGTGCATCGGGTCGGCGTAGTGCTCGGCGAACAGCTTCGCGACGAGCTCGCCGCGGCTGGACACGCCGACCTTCTCGAACACCGACTTGAGGTAGTCGCGCACGGTGTGCGGTGACAGGTGCAGCTGCGCGGCCGCCTCCGGGGCGGACAGGCCCTGCGCGGTGGCACGGACGACCTCGCGCTCGCGGGCGGTGAGCCCGTAGGCCTCGATGACGATCGGCGCGATCTCCGCGCTCTTGGCCGGCTCGACGACTACGACGACCGCGCCGTCGCCCGCCGGGGTGCCCGGCATGCACGAGGCGTGCAGCACGAGCCACCGGCCGTTGCGGTCGCGCAACCGCAGCCGGGCGGGGCCGCGCTCGTGCCCGGCCGCGACGGCGCGGGCCCGCACCAGCAGCGGGAAGGTCGGCATCGGCAGGAGGATGTCGGTGTGGTCGGGGTCGGCGAACACCCCGACCCAGTCGCGACCGGGGCCGTAGGCGGTGGCGAGCCACTCGGCGGCCTCGGCGTTGGCCGAGACGAGCACGTCCTCGGCGTCGAAGAACAGGAGCCCGGGTGCGTTCGCCGCCGCCGGCCAGGCGGTGCTGCCGGTCGCCGCACGCACCCGCAGCGCGGTGCCGAGCGTGCCCGACACCGCGGAGAGCACCGCGACGTCGTCCGGGGTGAACGGCGCCTGCCCACGCTCCCGGTAGAACCCCACCATCCCCCAGGTGTTGCCGCTGCTGCGGAACACCGCGCGCAGCTCGTCGTCGAGGCCCTGCGGCACGAGCCACTCCCGGTAGCGCCGGCTGCGCGCTGGGTGGCCGCCGGTGGCACCGCGCAGCGTGGCGGCGGGCACCGGGTCGCGGGCGAGGTCGCGGAACTGGGCGGCGTCATGGTCGTGGAACTCGCTGTGCCAGAACGGCGCGCAGTACCCGTGGTCCAGGTGCCCCTCGGCCCGGGACGGCGCGGTGACGAGCAGGGTCGCCGGGTCGACGCCGAACCACAGCGCCGCGTCGTACGGCACGGCCTGGCGGATGGCCGCACCGGCCAGGCGGAGCAGGTCGTCCGCGCTCTCCGCGCGGGCACAGGCGCGGCCGACCCGGGCGGCGGCGCGGGCTGCGGGTGAGCTCTTCACCCCGGAAACGGTACGCGGGGTGGCGCAGATCACACCCCCTCAACTGGGGGATCCGCCGTGCACGGCTCCCCGGCTTCGAGGGGATCCGCGCGGGCCTGCGTCCACCGCACGCTGTGCTGCGTCCGATCCGCGGACAGCCCACGGAAGGAGAACCCGATGTACGACATCCCCCGCCCCGAGCCCGTGCCCGTCGCGCCGGAGACCTGGCTGATCCCGAACCTCGCCCCGGCCGAGCCCGGCACCTACGTCACGGTGAACTCGTTGCTGATCCGCGGCGACGAGCCGATCATCGTGGACACCGGCGCGCCCATCCACCGGGAACGCTGGCTGGAACAGGTCTTCTCGCTCGTCGAGCCCGAGGACGTACGCTGGATCTTCCTGTCGCACGACGACGGCGACCACACCGGCGGGCTGCACGACGTGCTGGAGCGCTGCCCGTCCGCCACCCTGGTCACGAACTTCTTCGCGACCGAGCGGCTCGGGCTGGAGCGCCCGCTGCCCCTGGAGCGGCTGTGCTGGCTGGAGCCGGGCGACACGTTCGACGCGGGCGACCGGCGCTTCCGGCTGATCCTGCCGCCGATCTTCGACGGCCCCACCACCCGCGGGCTGTTCGACGAGCGCACCGGCGTGCTGTGGGCCGTCGACTCGTTCGCCGCGCTGTCCACCGGTGCCGGCTTCCATCGGGCCGACGTGCCGCAGGACCTCTACGACGAGACGTTCCCGCTGTTCAACAGCCTGGTCTCACCCTGGCACCAGTTCCTGGACCCGGTCCGCTACTCCCGCCACGTCGACACCGTCGCCCGCCTCGGCGCCACCACGATCGCCTCGGCGCACGGCCCGGTGCTGACCGGCGACGCGATCACCGACGCGTTCGACCGGGTGCGCGCGCTGGCCGGCACGCCCCGGATCATGGGACCCGGCCAGGCCGTCCTCGACGAGCTCGTCGCCGCCGCGACCGCCGCGGCCGCGTGAGCGGAGCATCCACGACCACCACCGGTCCCCGCGGAACCTTCCCCACCCTCGACGCCGCGAGCCTGCTGCGCCGGAGCCTGGACGCGGGGACCGGGGTGGTGAAGCCGAGGGGTCCGGGCGGTCAGGGGCCGAGGAGGGCGTCCAGGACGGGGCCGGCGAAGCGGCGGTCGGGGTCGAGCCGGGCGCGCAGGCGACGGAAGTCGGGCAGGCGCGGGTAGGCGACCTCGACGTCGGTCGCGGCCCAGTCGTGCCGGGCCGCCCAGTGCGGGCGCCCGCCGGCGGCACCGAGCACCGAGGACACCAGCCGGAACAGGCCGTGCTCCGCGGGCACGCGCAGCCCCACCCAGGCCGTGGCGCGGCCGTGCGCCGGATGCAGCCATCCGGTCTCGGCCGGTCCGACCCGCACGAGCAGCGGCGGCCGCGGGCCGACGCCCAGCGCCGCGGCGGCGGCGTCCAGCTCGCGCAGGACCGGTTCGAGCGCGGGCCGGGGCAGGGCCCACTCGGTCCGCTCCTCCCGCACGGCGCGGCCCCCCGCGAGCACCCGGTGCGCCGGTCCGGTGACCGACCCGCTCCACCGGCCGGTGGAGCGCTGCAGTGCCGGCGCGAGCCGCGGCACCGCGCGGGCGAGGGCCTGCGCCGAACCGACGGCGGCCGCCCGCACCGTGTCCCCGCGCGCCGGCGCGGTCACGTCCCCGCCGGTGACCGGGTCGGCCCGGCGGACGAGGACCTGCCGGTCACCGAAGACGACCAGCTCCACCCAGCGGTGGGCGTCGAGGACACCGCAGGCGAGCACCTCGGCGAGCGGCACCAGCTCCTCGCGGGCGGCCAGGGTGACCGCCGGGACCACCGCCAGGTCCACCTCGGTCAGCACGCCCAGCACGCCCAGCCCGCAGCGGGCGCCGTCCAGTGCCGGACCCTCGATGCTCCGCACGGTCGCGGTGCCGTCCACCAGCCGAACGCCGGTGACCGCGGCCGACAGGGAGCCGGTCCCGGCCCCGCTGCCGTGGGTGCCCGTCGTGACGGCACCGGCGACCGTGACGTCCAGCGCGGCCGGCACCGCGTCGAGGGTCAGGCCGCGGGTGTCGAGCTCGGCGAGCACCGCGGCCAGGGTCGCCCCGGCCCGCGCCCGCACGCGCCCGTCGGCCACGGCCACGACGCCGGTGAGGGGCCGAGCAGTCGAGCTGGACCTCGTCGGTGACGGCGAGCGGGCTCCAGGAGCGGCCGGCGCCGACCGGCCGGATCCGCTGGCCCCGCGCGGCGGCCCGGCGGACCGCGGCGACGACGCCTGCCTCGTCGAGCGGCCGGTCCGTGGCCCGCGGCCGGGCCTGCTGACCGCCCGACCAGTTGGACCACATCCCGGCAAGGGTAAGCGGCGGGACGGTACGGCGGCGGACGCCGGACGTGCCGGCGGCCCGGGTGGCGTGCTGCTCCACCCGGGCCGCCGCGATCCGGTCACCCACGCGCCGCGCAGCCCGGGCCGCGGGCCCCGACCACCGGAAGCGAGCCGTCACCGGACGCTCGGGTCGGCCGGCCCGCGCCGGGCCGGCCGTCGCTCACCGGTCCGTCGCGGCCGACATCGGGACGATCCGGTGGTGCCGGCCGCTGTCCCCCGCCGGAGGGGTGGGCGGCACGCGGGCCGGCCCGACGGGCGCCAGCACCTGCACGGGGATGGGCGCGGTCAGCGGGTCGAGCCGGAAGGCCGCCACCGGGTCGAGGGCACCGCGAGCGGCCCGGACCGCCCTGCCGGGGCGGGCGTCGGGCGCGGCACCGCCGGGGTGGGCCGGGACACCGCCGGCGGTGCCGCGC
>DATLGI010000149.1:0-6315 GCA_035540535.1 Pseudonocardia sp. | reverse complement strand
ATGCCGGCCCGCCCCGCGGCGGGACGGCCCGGTCCCGGTGGCCGCGGCGGTCCCGGTGCCGGTCGGGGCGGTCCCGGTGGCCCCGGTGGTCCCGGCGCCCGTCCGGGTGGTCCGGGCGCGCGTCCCGGTGGTGGTGGCGGCGGCGGTTTCCGCGGCGGCCCCGGCGGCGGTCCGGGTGGCGGCGGCGGTGCCGGCGCCCCGGCGGGCGGCGGCTTCCGCGGTGCTCCCGGGCGTCCCGGTGGTGGCGGCGGCGGGCGAGGTCGCGGCGGTGCCGCGGGCGCGTTCGGCCGTCCCGGCGGTCCGGCCCGCAAGGGTCGCAAGTCGAAGCGGCAGAAGCGCCAGGAGTTCGACTCGATGCAGGCCCCCACGGTCGGCGGCGTCCGCCTGCCGAAGGGCCGCGGCGAGGTCGTGCGACTGCCGCGCGGTGCGTCGCTGACGGACTTCGCCGACAAGATCGGCGCCAACCCGGCCTCGCTGGTGCAGGTGCTGTTCCACCTCGGTGAGATGGTCACGTCCACGCAGTCGGTCTCGGACGAGATCCTGGAACTGCTCGGCACCGAGATGAACTACCAGGTGCAGGTCGTCAGCCCGGAGGAGGAGGACCGCGAGCTGCTCGACAGCTTCTCGATCTCCTACGGCGAGGACGCGGGCGGCGAGGAGGACCTGGTCATCCGGCCGCCGGTCGTCACCGTCATGGGTCACGTCGACCACGGCAAGACGCGCCTGCTGGACACGATCCGCAAGGCCAACGTCATGGAGGGCGAGGCAGGCGGCATCACCCAGCACATCGGCGCGTACCAGGTCGTCACCGAGCTCGACGGCTACGAGCGGCCGATCACGTTCATCGACACCCCCGGCCACGAGGCGTTCACCGCCATGCGGGCCCGCGGGGCGAAGTCCACGGACATCGCGGTCATCGTGGTCGCGGCCGACGACGGCGTGATGCCGCAGACGGTGGAGGCGATCAACCACGCCCAGGCGGCCGACGTGCCCGTCGTGGTCGCGGTGAACAAGATCGACAAAGAGGGCGCCAACCCCGCGAAGATCCGCCAGCAGCTCACCGAGTACAACCTGGTTGCCGAGGAGTACGGCGGCGAGACGATGTTCGTCGACATCTCCGCGAAGCAGGGGACGAACATCGACCAGCTGCTCGAGGCGATCCTGCTCACCGCCGACGCCGCGCTGGACCTGCGGGCCAACCCGGACATGGAGGCCCAGGGCGTCGCGATCGAGGCGCACCTCGACCGCGGCCGCGGGCCCGTCGCGACCGTGCTGGTGCAGCGCGGCACGCTGCGGGTCGGGGACTCGGTGGTCGCAGGCGACGCCTCCGGGCGGGTCCGACGGATGTTCGACGAGCACGGCGACGACATCGTCGAGGCCTACCCGTCGCGTCCGGTGCAGGTCATCGGGTTCACCTCGGTGCCCGGCGCGGGCGACACGTTCCTCGTCGTCGACGAGGACCGGGTAGCCCGCCAGATCGCCGACCGGCGCCGGGCCCGCGAGCGCAACGCCGAGCTGGCGTCGCGTCGCAAGCGGGTCAGCCTGGAGGACCTGGACGCCGCGCTGAAGGAGACCAACCAGCTCAACCTGATCATCAAGGGTGACAACTCGGGTACCGTCGAGGCACTCGAGGACGCGCTCATGAAGATCGAGGTCGGTGACGACGTCGAGCTGCGGGTCATCCACCGCGGCGTCGGTGGCATCACCGAGGGCGACGTCAACCTCGCCATCGCGGACAACGTCATCGTCCTGGGCTTCAACGTCCGGGCCGAGGGCAAGGCCACGGAGCTGGCCAACCGCGAGGGCGTCGAGATCCGCTACTACTCGGTGATCTACCAGGCGATCGACGAGATCGAGCAGGCGCTCAAGGGCATGCTCAAGCCGGAGTTTGAGGAGGTCGAGCTCGGCCGCGCGGAGGTCCGGGAGGTCTTCAAGTCCTCGAAGTTCGGCACGATCGCCGGCTGTCTCGTGATGGGCGGGGAGATCCGCCGCAACGCGCGGGGCCGGCTGCTGCGCGACAGCGTCGTCGTCGCCGAGAACCTGCCGATCAGCTCGCTGCGGCGGTTCAAGGACGACGTGGTCGAGGTCCGCGAGGGCTTCGAGTGCGGTCTGACGCTGGGCAACTACAGCGACATCAAGGTCGGCGACGTGGTGGAGACCTTCGAGATGAGGGAGAAGGTCCGGGCCTGACGGCCCGTGCGCGGAGAGGGCTGCGGGAGCAGCCCTCTCCGCGCACGAGCGACGGAGTCGCCATGTACGTGGGAGCGCTGGAGCTGGACGTCCTGCTCGGGGACGTGCACTCCTTGAAGCAGAAGCGGTCGGTCGTGCGGCCGCTCGTCGCGGAGCTGCGGCGCCGGTTCGAGGTCGCGGCCGCCGAGGCCGGTCACCTCGACCTGCACCGCCGCGCGCTGATCGGCGTCTGCTGCGTCGCCGCCGACCACGGCCACGTCCACGAGTTGCTCGCCCGGTGCGAGCGGCTGGTGGCCGCCCGCCCGGAACTGGAACTGCTCTCGGCCCGGCACCGGCTGCTGGGGCCAGAGGACGACTCGTAGGAGAGACACGATGGTGGACCAGGCCCGGGCGCGGCGGCTGGCCAAGCGGATCGCCCAGATCGTGGCGGGGGCGCTGGAGCACGAGGTGAAGGACCCGCGGCTGTCGATGGTGACGGTGACCGACACCCGGGTGACCGGTGACCTGCGCGAGGCGACGGTGTTCTACACGGTGCTCGGCGAGACCGTCGACGCCGAACCGGACACCGCCGGCGCGGCGGCCGCGCTGGCGAGCGCCACCGGGGTGCTGCGCTCGATGGTCGGGGCGGGCACCGGGATCCGGCACACCCCGTCGCTGACGTTCGTCCTGGACCACGTCCCGGACGAGGCGCGGCGGATGGAGGAGCTGCTCGCCCGCACCCGCGAGTCCGACGCCGAAGTGGCGCGGCTCGCGGCCGGCGCCCGACCCGCGGGCGACCCCGACCCGTACCGCGCGCCGCGCGAGCGCGACGACGAGGAGTGACGGACGCGGCACCGACCGCCCTTGCGCTCGCCGATTCGCATCCTCGCAGCGCATCGCGGCGCTGCGAGGATCGCAACCGGCGAGCGGCGCAGCTGTTCCGACCCCAGGTGCCGTAGCGGTGATCACGGCTCGGTGGCGTCCCCCGCCCGGACCGCCGCTCCCATCCGCCGGACGATCTGCGTCAGCACCGCCGGCGAGGTGGCGAAGTTCAGCCGCACGAAGCCGGTGCCCGCCGCGCCGAACGTGCTGCCCTCGCTGAGCGCCACGGCGGCGCGGTCGAGGAAGAACGCGGCGGGCGGGCCACCCAGGTCGAGGGCACGGCAGTCGAGCCAGGCGAGGTAGGTGCCGTCGGGGACGCGGTAGGGCACGGCGGGCAGCTGCTGCGCCAGCAGCTCGGCGAGCAGGTGGCGGTTGGCGTCGAGGTGCTGCCGGACCTCGGCGAGCCACGGACCGCCCTCCCGGTACGCGGCGACGTTCGCCGCGATGCCGGCCGGGCTCGCCCCGAACTGCTCGTGCACCGGCACCTCGACCTCCCAGCGCGCGATGTCGCGCGGGTCGGTGAGGATCACCTGCGCGCACTTCACGCCCGGCAGGTTCCAGCCCTTCGACGCCGACGTGACGGTCACGGTGTGCGCGGCGGTCACCGCCGACACCGCGGCGTAGGGGAGGTGGCGGTGTCCGGGGTACGTCAGGGGTGCGTGCACCTCGTCGGCGACCACCCGGGCACCGCGCCGCTGCACCGTCCCGGCCAGCGCGGCGAGCTCGGCCCGGCGGTACACCCGCCCGGTCGGGTTCTGCGGGCTGCACAGCAGCACCGCCGCGGCGCCCGCCCGCAGCGCGCAGTCGATGCCGTCCAGGTCCAGCTGCGCGCCGTCGTCGGCGTCCACCATCGGGACCTCGACCACCGGCCGGCCGCTGCGGCCGAGCACGTCGAAGAACGGCGGGTAGGCCGGGGTCGGCAGCACGACGGCGGCGCCGGGCGGCGCGGCCAGGTCCAGGGCGATCCGGACCCCGGTGAGCACGTCGGCGACCGGATGGACGCCGGCCGGGTCGACGTGCCACCCGTAGGCGCCGGCCAGGAACGCCGCGCAGGCGGCCGGCAGCTCGGTGAGGGCGCCGGGGAGCGGGTAGCCGACGTCGCCGCGGTCGACCGCCGCCCGCAGTGCCGCCCGGACCGGTTCCGCGGGGGCGACGTCCATCTCGGCCACCCACGCGGGCAGCACCGCGGCCGGGTGACGGCACCACTTGAGGCTGCGCCGCCCCGTCGCGTCCGCGGCGGCGAACGGTCCGGGGCCCGCCGGTCCGGCCGGTTCCGGGCCGCCGTGCGCACCCGGGCCGTCCATCCCCGCATCGTCCGTCGCGCGGCGCGCCCCGCGATACCCGCCGAACGTGGCCCGTGGTGCCCGGATACGGTGACCGAGTGGGCCAACCGATCGGCGGGGACGCGCCCGGTCCCGGGGTCCGGTCCGCTCGCCGGATGTTCCTCGCGGCCGCGGTGCGCCGGCCCGCGACCATCGGGGCGATCGCGCCCAGCTCGCCGCGCCTGAGCGCCCTGCTCGCCTCCGTCGTGCCGCGCTCGGGCACCCCGGTCGTGGTGGAGCTCGGACCGGGCACCGGGTCGGTGAGCGCGGCCATCGCGCACCGGCTCCCGCCCGGCGGTCGTCACCTCGCGGTCGAGCTCGACGCCGAGCTCGCCGCGTTCCTGCGGGCCGGCCGTCCCACGGTGGAGGTGATCGAGGGTGACGCCGCGCGGCTCGGGGACCTGCTCGCCGCGCGCGAGGTGACCGCGGTGGACGCCGTCGTCAGCGGCCTGCCGTGGGCGCTGTTCGGGCAGGGGGCGCAGGAGTCGATCCTCGGGCAGGTCGCGGGCGTGATCGGGCCGACCGGGGCGTTCACCACGTTCGCCTACCTGCACGGCATGCCGCTCGCGGCGGCGCGGCGGTTCCGCCGGACGCTGCGCACCGCCTTCGACGAGGTGCTGGTCAGCGCCACGGTGTGGCGCAACCTCCCGCCCGCGTTCGTCTACGTCTGCCGGCGCCCGGCGGGGTGAGCGGCGAGCGGGTCCCGGCGCGGACGGTCCTGCGCCTGGCGGCACCGGCGCTGCCGGTTCTCGCCGCCGAGCCGCTCTACCTGCTCGTCGACACCGCGGTGGTGGGCCGCCTCGGTGCCGTGCCGCTGGCCGGCCTGGCCGTCGCCGGCGTGGTCTTCGCCCAGGTCACGACGCAACTCAACTTCCTGTCGTACGGCACGACGGCGCGCGCGGCTCGGCTGCACGGAGCGGGCCGACGCAGTGCCGCCGTGGTCGAGGGCGTGCAGGCCACCTGGCTCGCGCTGGCGGTCGGCCTGCTCGTGCTCGTGGTCGGCCAGCTCGCCGCGCGGCCCGTCGTCGGGTTGCTCGGGGACGGCGGGGCCGTGGCCGGGGCCGCGGAGTCGTGGCTGCGGGTCGCGCTGCTGGGCGCGCCGATGATCCTCGTGACCCTGGCCGGCAACGGCTGGATGCGCGGCGTGCAGGACACCGTGCGCCCGATGCGCTACGTGCTCGCGGGCAACGGGCTGTCCGCGATGCTCTGCCCGACGCTCGTGCACGGGATCGGCGGCTGGCCGGGCTGGGGGCTGGTGGGGTCGGCCTGGGCCAACGTCGCCGGGCAGTCGGTGGCGGCGGCGCTGTTCCTGACGGCGTTGCGCCGCGAGCGGGCGGGCGCGCCGTCGGGCGACCCGGTGCCCCTGCGCCCGCGGTGGGCGCTGCTGCGCGGGCAGCTGGTCCTGGGCCGCGACCTGCTCGCCCGCAGCCTCGCCTTCCAGGTCTGCTTCCTGTCCGCGACGGCGGTCGCCGCCCGGTTCGGTGCCGCCGCCGTCGCCGCGCACCAGGTGGTGCTGCAGCTGTGGCTGTTCATGGCGCTGGTGCTGGACGCGATCGCGATCGCGGCGCAGGCGCTGGTCGGCGCAGCGCTGGGCGGTGCGGCGCGCGACGGGGGAGTGGCGCGCGCCCGGGGGCTCGCCCGCCAGGTCGCGGGCTACGGGCTCGGACTCGGCATCGCGTTCGGCGCGCTGTTCGCCGCTTTGATCGGCGTGCTTCCCGGGGTGTTCACCACCGACGCCGCCGTGCTCGCCGCGATCCCCGTCGCCTGGTGGTTCTTCGTGGCCATGCAGCCGGTGGCCGGGGTCGTCTTCGCCCTCGACGGCGTACTGCTCGGCGCCGGGGACGCCGCGTTCCTGCGCACCTCCACCCTTGCCGCGGCCGCCCTGGGGTTCCTCCCGCTGAACTGGGCCTCGCTCGGGTTCGGGTGGGGCCTGGGTGGGATC
>DATLGI010000148.1:0-24921 GCA_035540535.1 Pseudonocardia sp. | reverse complement strand
CCGGGGGCCCCGACGGCGGGCGGGGGGTCGGGACGTGCGTCCTGGGAGGCCGGATCCTTCGTCATCCGTGGGGTGCTCATCACTGCGGTCCCTTCCGACCGTGGACCGAGACCGCCACGCGGGGACGGCGGGCCAGCGGCAGTTCGTCGAGCAGGGTGTCGACCCGGTCGCGGACGGCGGACCGCACCCCGTCAGAGGGTTCGCCCCAGCTCTGCGCCGAGACACGCACGGCCCTGCGGGACGCGGTGACCGAGGCGCCGGCGACGTCGTCGGTGCTGCGCACCCGGCGGCCGACGAGCCGGGCGAGGACGCGCGGGGAGGTGGTGACGGTCATGCCGTCGGCGGTGCCCTCGAGCGGGACGTCCCGGCGGCGCGCCAGCAGGCCGAGCAGCACGAGCAGCAGCCCGAGCACGGCCACGCCGACGGCGACCCAGGTGACGAGCGGGTCGGCCCAGGTCAGCGCCGCCAGCGCGGCGCGCCAGGACAACCAGGGGACGAGCAGCCCGGTGGTGTCCGGGCGCACCCAGGCGGCGACGACCTCGATCACGAGCAGCACCCCGGCGGCGGCCAGCGCGAGGCCGAGCAGGGGGGACAGCACACGGATCAGCACACGCACGGTCGACTCCTACTGCAGGCGGGGCCCGGCGGACGCGCCGCGCAGGCCGGTGACGGTGACGGCGAGGTACCGCATGCGGTGCCCGGCGATCCGGGACAGCTCGTCGCCGACCCGCCGGCGCACGTCCGCGACCACGTCCCGGACCGTCGAGGGGTACTCGAGGGCGAGCTCGAGCCGGACGTCCACCGCGTCCGGCGCGCCGGCGCCCGGCGTGACCCGGGCCCTGGGCCCGGCGTCGCCCACGTCGACACCGGCGAGGGTGCGCGTGCGGCGCAGCGTGCCGGGCACCTGGTCGGCCGCGTGCTCGACGATCTTGCGCAGCACCGCCGGGTGGACGTCGAGACGCCCGCGGTCGGCAGGCGGGGTGTCGATCACCGGTCCCGGCCCCGGCCGAGCACGGCGTTGACGTCGAGTTCGCCGTCGAGCACCCGGCCGACGAGCAGCCCGACGGCGCCCAGCAGCAGGGCGGCGAGGAAGGCCCCGAACCCGCCGATGAAACCGGCGGCGCCGAGGATCAGGCCGGCCAGCAGGCCGGTTTGGGTGGCGTTCATGTGTCTCTCCTGTCGATCAGCGGACGCGGGTGCGGCGGTGCCGCCGCCAGAGCCGCACGAGGCGGATGAGCACGCGCAGCGGGACGCCGTGCGTGACGATCTCGACCGGGGCGTCGAAGCGGTCGGGCCGGCCGGGCGACCCCGCCCCGCCGGCCCCCGACGAACCCGGCGGGAGGGCGCGCGGCCCGGCCCGGAACCGGTCCATCCCGGCGAGGAAGACCGCGGGGTCGCCCCCGCGGTCGGGGTGGTGCTCCCTGACGAACGCGCGGAAGGCCGCGCGTTCCTCCGCGGTCCACTCGCCGTGCACGGAGGTCAGGGGGACGAGGCCGGCACGGACGTGCTCTGCTGGGCGGGCCGCGCCGGTCCGGCCGGCGCGCCGATCGCCTCGGCCGGCACGTCGAGGTCGGCGACGGTGATGTCGACGGGGACGCCCCCGCACAACGCCGACACCTCGCGGCGCAGCGTCCGGACGACCGGCGGCAGCGGGTACCCGAGGCGCACCACGACGCCGAGCTCGACCGGCTCGCCGGAGGCGCCGACCCGCACGCCGATCAGACGACGCCCCGGCAGGTAGGTGGCGACCGCACCGAACGCGCCGCCGTGCAGGCGGGCGACCGCCGGGTGCGCGGTGACCACGGCGGCCACCCGCTCGGCGAGGCTCTCCTCGGCGGACGGGGTGCCGGCGGCGGGCACGGCGCCGGCCTCCGTCGCTCGGTCCCCCGTCACTCGACCCGGGCGGGCGCGACCGGAACCGGCTGCTCGTCTCCGCCGCGGTCCTCGTTGGGCAGGTGGATGTCGTTGACCGCGATGTTGACCTCGATCACCTCGAGGCCGGTCATCCGCTCGACCGCGCTGATCACGTTGCGCCGCACGGCGCGGGCCAGGTCGACGATCGAGGCGCCGTACTCCACCACGAGGTCCAGGTCCACCGCGGCCTGCTTCTCGCCGACCTCGACCTGCACTCCCGCGATGTTCGACGCCCCGGTGCCGCCGCCCGGGATGCGCTCGCGGATCGCGCCGAAGGCCCGGGAGACCCCGCCGCCCATCGAGTGCACGCCGGAGATCTCGCGCGCCGCGATGCCGGCGATCTTCTGCACGACCGACGCCGCGATCGACGTCTTGCCCTGGCTCGTGTCGTCGGCCAACCGGGCCGGGGTGTTGCCGCTCGACTGGCTGCCGCTGCTCTGGGTCATCGCCCGCTCCTCGTCTGTTGCCTGCGCTGTCGGAGGTGAGATGCCCCGAGTCGCGCGAACCTCCCGGAACATCACCCGATCGGGGCAGCAGCGGTGGCGCGGTCCCGCCGGTAGCGGAGCAGCAGCTCGCTCCCCGCGGACAGCGCGCCGACCAGCGACATCCCGCGCGGCGCGACGGCCGGGCCGGCGCAGATCCGGCCGGCGTCGCCCGCGGCGAGGACCGGGGCGACGGTGAGGCACAGCTCGTCGACGGCGTCCGCGGCGACGAGGTCGCCGAACAGGCGCGGCCCGCCTTCACAGAGCACCCGCAGGAAACCGCGCCGGGCGAGCTCGCCGAGCAGCGCCGGTCCGTCGAGGCGGTCGAGCAGCGCCACGTCGGCCCCGGCGGCCGTCAGCCGGTCCCGGCGCCCGGCCGGGGCCGCCGCGGTGGTGAGCACGAGCGGTGCGACGGCGGTGTCGTCGAACAGCCGCCCACCCGGGTCGAGGTCCGCGCTGCCGGTGACGACGGCGATCGGCGGCGGCGTCGCGCGGCCCCGCGTCGGCCGGCGGGCACCCCGGTAGTCCTCGGTGCGGACGGTGCCGGCGCCGACGAGCACGACGTCCGCGAGCTCGCGCAGCAGGCCGAAGACCCGGCGGTCGGCGGCGGAACCCAGCCCGCCGGAGCGACCGTCCACCGTCACCGCGCCGTCCGCCGAGGTCACGAAGTTGACGCGGACGTAGGGAGCGCCGAGCTCGCCGGGATAGGCGTAGTGGGCGGCGAGCGCGGCGTCGTCGACGGTGGTGTCGGGTCCGGAGCGCGGCCACAGGATGTGCACCGTGCCATCCTTCAGGCGAGCGCGGTCCACTGCTCGACGAGGTCGTCGAGCACGACCTGGTGGCCCCGGGGCGCAGCGCGGGGTCGGAAGGTTCGGCGGGACGTGCAGCGGGGTCGTGGGCACAACGGTCCCTTTCGAGGTGGTCGGCTCCAGGAATCGTTCCCCGGCCGCCCGCGCGACCGTCGAGGGCAGGCGGGCACCACCGCGGTCCTCAGCCCTGGGCGCGCCCGTCGCGCTCGTCGAGGTAGGCGCGCAGCCGGCCCAGCGACTCGTCGCGGGGCAGCAGGGGGCAGGTGGTGCAGTACTCGTCGCGGTACTCGGCGCTCTTGTAGTACAGGCAGCAGACCGACTTGCGCTTGAACAGCTCGGGCCGCCCTCGGTGCTCGATCTCCAGCCAGTCCACCGTGAGGTTCAGCGGCTTCGCCGCGCGGGCCAGCGTGCGGTCCGCCTCGGCACGGGCCCGGGCGGGCTCACCGAGGTGCTTGCCGGCGAGCAGGAAGCCGACGGCCACCCGGTCCCCGACGGCCTGCCACAGCGCGTGCCGGCCCCGCCGCCCGAGGCGGGAGACCGTCTCCACCAGCGGCGCGAACAGCCGGTGCAGGCCCGCGGTGAGCTCGGCCTCGAGCACGCGCGGGTGCGGCACGACGACGACGTCCGGATGCCCGACCGCCGGGTCGCCGGGCAGCACCAGCATGCGCGCGTCCACGAGCGCGAGGGTCGGTGGGTGGATGCGGTGGTCGTCGGCCAGCCTGCCCAGGGCCAACCCGCCGGGCTCGACGACCGGGAGCCGCCGCTCGGTGAACACCGCCGCCGCCAGCACGCTCGCAACCGGCCCGGCGACGCGGCCGACCAGCGTCTGCGCGGCGAGCGCCGGACCGCCCCGGAGCAGGCCGTCGAGCGCGCCCAGCAGCGCGCTGACGGCCGCGTCGTCGAGCAGGTCCGGATACCGGTGCCAGCCGGCACCCCGCGGCGGTCCGGGCTGCACCGGCCAGGCGGGCAGTGGCACGGCGAGGCGGGCGAGGGTCGCCGCGAGCGGGTTCTCGGTGACGGCGACCATATGGTGAGGCTACCCTGATTCCGCCGTCGGTCGATCACCGCACGCCCGACCGGGGCGCCGGTGTGCCCCGGCCGGGTTTCCCCCGCGATCCGCCCGGTGCCACGATGCGTCCGTGTCGCACCCGGTGTTCGAGCACGACGGTCCCTGGACCGAGGAGGACTACCTTCGTCTGCGCGGTGCCGGGGCGGTGCCCGGCGGCCGCATCGAGCTGATCGACGGAAGCCTCCTGCTCTCCCCGACCCCCGCGTCGGGGCAGGCGGCGCTGGTCGACCACCTGCGCCACCTGCTGGCGGCGTCCCTGCCCGCGGGGCTCGCGGTCGTCGGGCCGGTGGCGCTGCGCGTCGCCCCCGGCCGGATCCTGCTGCCCGACCTCGTGGTGGTGACCGGGCCGGGGGACGGCGGCGCGGTCCGCGACGCGGCCGACGTGCTGCAGGTCGTCGACGTCGTCCCCGGCGGGCGGGACGGCGGCCCGCTCGTGGACCGGGTGGTCAAGCCGCAGCTCTACGCGGAGGCCGGGATCCCCTACTACCTTCGCGTCGAACTCGACGGGCCGGCTCTCGCGGCATGCCTGCTCATCGGCGGGCGGTACCTCGACCACGTCCGCGCGGAGCCCGGCGAGTCGCTGCGGCTGGAGGACCCGTTCCCGGTCACGCTCGACCTGGCGACACCGGATCCCGCCGCCGTGGAGTGATCACTGGATCGGTCGTCCGGCCGCGGCGCCACTATGGTCGAGTGCATGCTGCACACCGTCGAGCGGGCGCGGGTCCTCGCGCAGCGGGCGTGAGGACCGCGAGCGGGCTCGCCGCCGCTCTCGTGGCGGCGGCGCTGGTGGCGGGTTGCGGTGGGGGAGCGGAGCCGGCGCCGCCCGCACCTCCCACGGCCTCGTCCGCGCCGTCGTCCGCGGCTGCAGCGTCCGACGAGCAGGTCTGCGCGGCCGTCCCGGGCATCATCGCGGCGGCGGAGGGTATCGACGGCGCCGTCGCCGAGGGCCCGGTGCTGCCGGCCGGGGTCGCGCTGCTGCTCGTGGCGCCGCGCCAGGCCGCGGCCTCGGCGAACGTCACGGACCCGGAGCTCGCCGCGGCGCTGGCGGAGCTGGTGGCCGCGATCGACGACCTCGACGCCCAGGCCCGCGCGGCCCTGCCCGAGGGCGGCAGCGCGGTGGAGAACCCCGTGCTGGTCGACGCCGACCGACTGGTGGCCGCGGCCGAGGCCGTGCAGGCCGAGTGCGTCGACGGCGGTTGAGGGTCGATCAGCCGATCAGGCTGCGCCCGATGATCTCCTTCATGATCTCGTTGGTCCCACCGTAGATGGCCTGCACGCGCGAGTCGACGAACGCCTTGGCGATCGGGTACTCGAGCATGTAGCCGTAGCCGCCGTGCAGCTGCACGCACCGGTCGACCACCCGCTTGAGCAGGTCCGAGGCCCACCACTTCGCCTTGGCCGCGTCCGGGACCGACAGCTCGCCGGTGACGTGCTCGTGCAGGCAGCGGTCGACGAACACCTGGGTGATCGTCACCTCGGTGTCCATCTCGGCCAGCTCGAAACGGGTGTTCTGGAACGCCGACACCGGACGGCCGAAGGCCTTGCGTTCCTTGACGTACTCCACCGTCGTCCGCAGTGCCCGGGCCGCGCCGGCGACGCTGGCCACGGCGATCGAGAGCCGCTCCTGCGCCAGGTTCTGCATCAGGTGGACGAAGCCCCGGCCCTGCTCGCCGAGGAGGTTGTCGGCGGGCACGCGCACGTCGGCGAAGGACAGCTCGGCGGTGTCCTGGGCCTTCATGCCGACCTTCTCCAGCCGGCGGCCCCGCTCGAACCCGGGCATCCCGCGCTCCACGACGAGCAGGCTGAAACCGCGGCTGCCCGCCGCCGGGTCGGTGCGCGCGACGACGATCACCAGGTCGGCCATGATCCCGTTGGTGATGAACGTCTTGGACCCGTTGAGGATCCAGTCGCCGTTGCCGTCGCGGCGGGCCGTCGTCCGGATGCCCTGCAGGTCCGAGCCGGTGCCCGGCTCGGTCATCGCGATCGCGGTGATGATCTCGCCCGAGCAGAAGCCGGGCAGCCAGCGCCGCTTCTGCTCCTCGGTGGCCAGGCGCAGCAGGTAGGGCGCGACGACGTCGTTCTGCAGCGGGAAGCCGATGCCGCTGGCGCCGGCCGCGACGAGCTCCTCGTCGAGCACGGCGTGGTAGCGGAAGTCGGCGACCCCGCCCCCGCCGTACTCCTCGGGGACGTCCATGCCGAGCAGGCCGGTGGCGCCCGCGGCCAGCCAGACCTCCCGGCTGACCTGCCCGTCGCGCTCCCACTGGGGATGGAAGGGCGTGATCTCCTTGGCGACGAAGCTGCGCGCGAGGTCCCGGAAGGCGTCGTGCTCGGCATCGAAGATGTCCCGCTGCATGCCGGAAGTGTCACATACCCGCCGGTAACATCGACAGCCGCGACGGCGGGCGCGAGCGACTAGCCTCGCGCCGGTGAACGTCGTCGATGCCGCGGTCAACCTGGTGGACAAGGTCGCCCGGGGCGGGGTGGCGGACCTGACCCGCATGCCGCGCGACGGCGTCGTCGGCTCGCCGGGGGCGACGCTGTACCGGTACCGGCCGCTGCCCGGCGTGCCCCGCGCGGACGAGCCCCCGGTCCTGCTGGTGCCCCCGCTGGGCGCCCCGGACTTCGCCTACGACCTGCGGCGCGGCTGCTCGCTGGTCGAGCACCTGCTGGCCGGCGGGCGCGACGTGTTCGGAGTGGACTACGGCTCGATCTCGTTCGCCGACCGGCGGCTCGGGCTGGAGAACTGGGTGGACGGCGTCGTGCCGCGCGCGGTGCGCGACACCTGCGTCGAGGCCGGGGTGGACGAGCTGGACCTCGTCGGCTGGTGCCTCGGCGGGCTGTTCTGCCTGCTGGCGGTGGCCGCGCAGGCGCAGGCGGGCACACCGTTACCGGTGCGCAGGCTCGGGGTGATCGCCAGCCCGGTGGACATCGCCGCGGTGCCGCTGGTGGCCCCGCTGCGACCGCTGGCCGCGGTGATGGGCGGCCGCGGGCTCTCCGCGGCGTACCGGGCCATCGGCAGCTTCCCCGCGCCCGTCGTCAGCTGGGCCTTCCAGCTCACCGCCGTCGACAAGCTCGTGACGAAGCCGCTCACGCTGGCCTCGAAGCTCGACGACCGCGACGCGCTGGCGCAGATCGAGGCGGTCGACCATCTCATGCGCAACATGCACGGCTATCCCGGCCGGGCGTTCGGGCAGATCTACCACCTGATGCTGCGCAACAACGACCTCGCCGGGGGCACGATCGACCTCGGCGGGCGCACGATCCGGCTCTCCGCGGTGGAGGTGCCCGTGCTGGTGGTCGCCGGGCGCAGCGACGTGATCGCCCCGCTGCGGGCGGTACACCGGCTGCCCGACCTGCTCACCGGGTCACCGGAGGTGCGGTTCGAGTCCGCACCGGGCGGGCACCTCGGCGTGCTCACCGGGCGGGCGGCGCGGGGCACCACCTGGCGGTACCTCGACGAGTTCCTCGGCGATCGAGTGCGGTAGCGGTGCTCCCGGCCTATCCGCAGTGCCCGCCCTCCGGCCGCGGGACGTCGAGGGCCGGGCTGCGGTCGAAGAACCCGAACGGCTGCAGGACGAAGCCGACGTACTGCACCGGCATCACCGGCCAGTCCTCCAGCCGCACGGCGTGGTGCGACCCGAACGTGTACCAGACGACGACGTCGGTGTCGGTGATCGACCGGTCGGCCGCGGTCCAGGCCGGGAGGCCGTCGCCGCCGGCGTGCTGGTTGGGGTAGTCGCCGGCGGCGTGCCGCTCGTCCTCGGCGTGGGGGGTGACCCACAGGTGATGCGCCATGAACCCGGCCCGGCGCATGACGCTCGCGTCCGGCCGCACGAAGGGCACCACCGTGCCGTGCGGCCTGAGCGCGTACCCCGTCGGCTCGCCCACGGCGTTGCGGGCGTCGCTCGACACGATCTTCCAGAACCGCGCGCGCTCCAGGCTCACCCGCCGCCGGGCCTGCTGCTCGGTGCCGAGCACCGTCTCGCGCGTGCGGAACGCGTTGCCGGCCGGGTTCTCCGGGCCGGGCGGATCCGTCTCGGTGTCGACCTCGACGACGGAGTTCGCGACGCCGTCGACGTCGAGGTCCAGCCGCATGTTGAACACGTGCTGGTGGATCGGGGCGTACAGGCCGTCGCGGTTGAGCAGCTGGCCGTGCGCCGGCCGCGTCCCCGGCGGCACGGCGCCGGTGGACAGGATCCCGGTCAGCTTGACCTCGAACTCGATGGTGCCGTCCTGGTAGAGGTACCAGAAGAAGCCGTACTCGTAGTTGCCGACGGTCGCGACGAACGAGACCACCAGCCGCCGCGAGCGGCGCACCTCGGTCTTCTCGGTGCGGAAGTCGGTGTGCTTCCACAGCAGCCCGTGGTCCTCCTCGTGCAGGCAGACCGCGTTCGGGATGACGAGCGGGTTCCCGTCGCCGTCGGCGAGGACGCCGTCGAAGTAGTGGATCTCGCCGAGGCAGTCGCAGCCCAGCTCCAGCGGGTTGGCCAGGGTGCCGATGTTGTACTCGCCCGCGTCGAACGCGTTCTTGCGCCGGTGCGTGGGCGCCGGGTCGCCGTAGGGCACCACCATCTCCGACAGCGACGCGCGGTGCAGGATCGATCGTTCGCGCTCGCCGTCGGTGTAGCGGACGGTGTGCAGCACGAGGCCCTCGCGCGGGGTGAACCCGATGCGCAGGCGCCACTTCTGCCAGCGCACCTCGTGTCCGTCGACGGTGAACGAGGTCCCCTCCGGCTGGGTGATCTCGATCGGCTTGACGTCGGTGCGCGGGGGCACGACGTCGGGGGTGTAGTTGCCCGGCTCCTGCGGCACCGGGACGACCCCGTGGTCCTCCAGCTTCGCGACCCGGCCCGCGTTGGTGTCGACGTAGACGACGAGGTTCTCCACGGGGTGCGCGTAGCCGTTGTCGTCCGGGCCACCGATCTTCACCCAGACCAGGGCGCGCAGCAGGCGGCCCTCGACCTCGTCGCCGTAGTGGCCGGCGGACCAGGGGTCGATCATGACGCCGTCGAACTCGGTGATCCCACGCCGGCGCAACGCCTCCTGCACCTGAGGGTCGCTCTTCACGACCTCCTCGGTGGAGAAGAACTCCTCGAGCATCACCTGCGGCTGCACCCCCGGCACGTGCTCCCAGGCGACGACGGCGCCCTCGGTGAGCGAGACGGTGGCCTCGTAGGTGCGATCGGCGGCCTTGTCGAGGACGACCGCGGCGGCCGCGCGCGCGGGCGGGTCGCCGCCGGCCTCGAAGGCCAGCACGTCGGACTTGGCCGGTTCCCGCAGCACCACGGAGACGAACCGGCAGTGTTCGCCGATGTGCCCGGCCTCGCGCAGGAGCGCGGTGGCCGTGGCGATCTCCCCGGCGGTGAGCGGCTCCAGCGGGTGGACAGACGTGGTCGTGGCGCGCTGCTCGGTGGCGGTCATGCCCCGATGGTGGTGCTTGACTGGGGTGATGCGCCACCTCGAGCTCGAGACGAGCAAGCGGTTCTCCGTGATCGGGCTCGGCACCCGGCACGACCACGACGAGCGGAGGACCGGCCGGCTCGTCGCGCGGGCGCGCGAGCTGGGCGTCACCGTGTTCGGCACCGCCGGGACGCACGGGCTCGGCCGCGGCGAGCGGATCCTGGGTGCCGCCCTGCGCGACTGCGGCGGCACGGACGACGTCGTCGTCGCGACGACGATCCTGCCCGTGCTGCCGACGGCGGCCGGCGTGCACCAGCTCGGGGTGGCGAGCGCTCGGCGGCTCGGGGTGCGCCGCCTCGACCTGTGCCAGGTTCACCAGCCGAACCCGCTGGTCGGGGATGCGACGACGATGCGCGGGATGCGGACGCTGCGCGAGGCGGGGGTCGTCGAGGAGGTGGGGGTGTCGAACCACCCGCTGCGGCGGTGGCGCCGGGCGGAGGCGGCGCTCGGCACCCGGATCCTGGCGAACCGGGTGCCGTTCAGCCTGCTGGCTCCCGCGCCGCGGGACGGGCTGGTGCCGTGGGCGCGGCGGACCGGACACGTGGTGCTGGCCGCCGATCCGCTGGCCGGCGGCGAGCTGTCCGGACGGCCCGGCGCCGGCGGGCCGCGGCCGGGCGGACGACGCGCGGCGAACGCGCTGTTCCTACCGGCGAGCCCGCGCGCCGCCGGGCCGCTGCCTGGGTTGCTGCGGGAGATCGCCACGGCCCACGGCGCGACGCCGGCGCAGATCGCGCTGGCGTGGGTGGTGCACCATCCCGGGGTGGTGGCGGTGCCGGGGGCGTCGTCGGTGGAGCAGGTGGAGCAGAACGCCGCCGCCGCGGACATCCGGCTGACCGACACCGAGCACGCCGCCCTCACCGCAGCCGCCGAGGCCCTCCGTCCTCGCGTGGGGTTCTCGGCGCTGCCCGGCCTGGTACGCGGCCGGCGGTAGACCCGGGATCCGCGGCGGCGCTCCGCTTCGCGGTGGTGGCCGCCGCGGTGGTGCCGGTGAGGTCAGCCCAGCTTCGCGCGGAGGAACTCGAGGGTCCGGTTCCAGGCCAGCTGCGCCTGCTCGGCGTCGTAGGTCCCCAGGTGGTTCTCGTCATTGAAGAACGCGTGCCCGGCCGGGTACTGGTGGAACTCCGGCCGCACCCCGGACTCGCGCTCGATCCGCTCGGCCAGCGCCTGCACCGACGCCGGGTCGGCCATCTCGTCCTGCTCGCCGAAGTGGCCGAGCAGCGGCGCGGTCAGGCCGGAGAAGTCCGGGTAGCCCTCCTTGAGCACGCCGTAGAACGGCACCGCGGCGCCGATCTTGTCGCCCTGCTGAGCGGCGAGGACGAGGACGAAGCCGCCGCCCATGCAGAACCCGACGGCACCCACGCTCGACGACGTCACCGCCTCGTGGGCGAGCAGGAAGTCGACGGCGCCGCCGAGGTCGCGGGCGGCGTCCTGCACGGGGAGCTTGCCCATGAGCTCGCCGGCCTCGTCGGCGTCGTGGGTGGTGGCGCCGCCGTAGAGGTCCGGCGCGAGGGCGACGAAGCCCTCGGCGGCGAGACGGTCGGTGACGTCGGTGATGTGCTCGGTCAGACCCCACCACTCCTGGATCACGACGACGCCGGGGCCGCTGCCGGAGCCGGGCACGGCGAGGTAGCCGTGGGCGGTGTGGCCGTTGCTGGGGAAGGTGACGTTCTGCGCGGGGTTCTCGGACACGTTCCGATCAGACCAGGTGCGTGCGGGTGTCGCACGCCGAAAGGACTGGGCAGCCCGGGGCACGGCGATTAGCGTCGTGCGGATGAGCCCGACCGCCGTCCCGGTCGACCACCCGGCCGCCGTCGCGGAGCTGGTGCGCGGGTTCCGGGCCCTCCCGCCGGGCACGCCGGTGCGCCTGGGCAAGCGCACCTCGAACCTGTTCCGGTTCGGCGACGACCACCGCGCGCAGCGGCTCGACATCTCGGGCCTGACCGGCGTGCTGCGCGTCGACGCGGCTGCCCGCACCGCCGAGGTGCAGGGCATGGCGACCTACGAGCACCTCGTCGACGCCACGCTCGCGCACGGGGTGATGCCGCTGGTCGTCCCGCAGCTGAAGACGATCACGCTGGGCGGCGCGGTGGCCGGGCTGGGCATCGAGTCGACGTCGTTCCGGCACGGCCTGCCGCACGAGTCGGTGCGGGAGATGGACGTGCTCACCCCCGCCGGCGAGCTGGTCACCGCCACCCCGGACAACGCGCACGCCGACCTCTTCCACGGCTTTCCCAACTCCTACGGCACCCTCGGGTACGCGCTGCGACTGGTGATCGACGTGGCACCGGTGGCGCCCTACGTCCGCCTCGAGCACCGCCGGTACCCCGACGCGCCGTCCTGCGCCGCGGCGATCAGGGAGCTGGCCGACGCCGACGTCGACTTCCTCGACGGGACGGTGTTCGGCCCCGGCGAGCAGTACCTCACCCTCGGCACGTTCGTCGACGAGCCGACGACGCCGGTGAGCGACTACACCGGGCAGGAGGTCTTCTACCGCTCCCAGCAGCGCCGCTCGGTCGACCACCTCACGGTCCGCGACTACCTCTGGCGCTGGGACACCGACTGGTTCTGGTGCTCCCGGGCGCTCGGCGTGCAGCATCCCGTCGTCCGGCGGCTGTGGCCCCGGCGGTGGCGGCGGTCCGACGTCTACCGCCGCATCGTCGCGCTCGACCGCCGTCACGGCATCAGCGACCGGATCCGCCGCGCCGCCGGCCGCCCGCCCGAGGAGCCCGTCGTCCAGGACGTCGAGATCCCGGTGGCCCGGCTGCCCGAGTTCCTCGACGCCTTCCACGCGGAGATCGGGGTGTCCCCGGTGTGGCTGTGCCCGCTGCGGCTGCGCGGCCGGCGCACGTGGCCGCTCTACCCGATGCGGCCGGGGGAGCTGTACGTCAACGTCGGGTTCTGGTCGGGGGTGCCGCAGGTGCCGGGCCTGCCCGACGCGCACAACCGGCGGATCGAGGAGCTCGTCGCGGCGCTCGGCGGCCACAAGTCGCTGTACTCGACGGTGCACTACGGCGAGGCCGAGTTCTGGGCGCACTACAACGGTCCGGCGTACCGGGCGCTGAAGGGTCGCTACGACCCGCAGGGCAGGATGCCGGACCTCTACACCAAGGTCGGGTCGAGCAGGGGGCGGTGAGGAGATGCAGGTCGCGGACGTCATCGGCGGCGTGATCGGGCCGAGCGTGCCGATCAGGGTCATCGGCTACGACGGCAGCAAGGTCGGCCCGGACACCGCGGAGGTCGCGCTGCGGATCGTCTCCCCGCGGGCGCTGGCCCGGCTCGCGTCGGCACCCGGCTCGCTCGGCCTGGCCCGGGGGTTCGTGGAGGGCGAGCTGGAGGTCGAGGGCGACCTGTTCACGCTCCTCGACGCGATGGCCGACGTGACCCTGCACCAGCTGCCGCGGGCGCAGCAGGTGCGCATCGCGCGGCAGCTGCTGCCGCTGTGGCTGCGCCACCGGATGCCGCCGCCCGCGCTGGAGTACCGCCCGCCGGGCCGGCTGCACTCCAAGGCCCGCGACCGACGGGCCATCGCCCACCACTACGACGTGTCCAACACCTTCTACCGCTGGGTGCTCGGCCCGTCGATGGTCTACACCTGTGCGGTCTATCCCGGGGAGGGCGCGACACTGGAGGAGGCACAGGCCGCCAAGCACGAGCTCGTCGCGCGCAAGCTCGGGCTGCGGGCGGGCATGCGGCTGCTCGACGTCGGCTGCGGCTGGGGCGGGATGGTGATGCACGCGGCGGCCGAGCACGGGGTGCGGGCCCTGGGTGTGACGCTCTCGCGCAACCAGGCCGAGTGGGCACAGGCCGAGATCGCGCGCCGTGGCCTCAGCGAGCTCGCCGAGGTGCGCCACCTCGACTACCGCGACGTGCCGGAGCTGGAGTTCGACGCGATCAGCTCGATCGGCCTCACCGAGCATCTCGGTCGTGCCGCGCTGCCCGGCTATTTCGCGGCGCTGCTGCGGCGGCTGCGCCCCGGCGGGCGGTTGCTCAACCACTGCATCACGCAGGCGCGCACGCCGACGACCCCGCGGCTCGACCCCTTCATCGCGCGATACGTCTTCCCCGACGGCCAGCTGCACAGCCTCGGGCACCTGGTCACGGTGATGAACGATGCCGGCTTCGAGATCCGCCACGAGGAGAACCTGCGCGAGCACTACGCCCGCACGCTCGCGGACTGGGGCCGCAACCTGGACGCCCACTGGGACGAGGCGGTGGCGGAGGTCGGCCTGGGCCGGGCGCGGGTGTGGCGGCTCTACATGGCGGCCAGCCGGGTGGGCTTCGCGCGCGACAACATCCAGCTGCACCAGGTGCTCGGCGTACGCCCGGATCCCCGCGGCGAGTCCGGGTTCCCGCTGCGGGGGTGGTGAGCGCAGGGTCCGGCATCCTCCGCCGATGACCGCGGAGCGGCTCGCCGCGCACCTGAGGACGTGGCTGGGCAGGTGGCCGGCGCGCGAGCCGCTGCTGGTCGTCGGGTCGGCGCGGCGGCTCGAGCCGGGGTGGGACGGTGCCGTGCACCCGGTGATCGGCGTGCGGACCCCGGAGTCCGGGGTGCTGTCGGTGCCGTCGCGGGCGGTGGACCGGGTCCGCGCCGTGCTGGCCGCGGGCTCGCCCCGGGACGTGCCGGCGGCGGCCGGTTTCCCGAACCGTCCGTGGGTCGACGGGGTGTTCCGGTGGAGCGGGCGACCCGCCGACCTGCCGGACGCGGGGGAGTGGATCGCGGCGGCCGACCCGTCGGTGCCCGGGTGGCTGCGCCCCTTCGGCGGTGACGTGCTCGTCGCGGTGGATCCGGACAGCGGCGAGCACCTGGCCGGGGTCGGGATCAAGCGCCATGACGCGCACGGTCACGAGCTCGCCGTCGTCACCGCGCAGGCGGCCCGTCGCCGAGGCCTGGCCCGCCGGCTCGTCGCCCAGGCGGCCCGCCGCGTCCTCGACGAGGGCGCGGTGCCGACCTACCTGCACGAGCGGGACAACGCCGGCTCCGCGCGGGTCGCCGAGGCCGCCGGGTTCCCCGATCGGGGCTGGTCGGTACTGGGAACCGGCGACGGCTGACGCACTCCGGATCATCCCCGGGTGGCGCGCAGCACCCTGTCGTAACCGGTCGGGTCAAGCCGGGCGTCCAGCAGGAACGGGCCCGGCCCCACCTGCGCCAGCGCCGCCCGGACGCCCGCGGCATCGCCCGCGTCGGCCGCCGGGACGCCCATCGCCCTGGCCGCCCCGGCGAAGTCCACCGGGGCGAACCGCACGGCGCCGGCGCCGCCCTGCCCGGCGTGTTGCTTGAGCTCGATCAGGCTGAGCGCGGCGTCGTCGAAGACCACCACGGTCACCGGCAGCCGCAGCCGCGCCAATGTCTCCAGCTCGGCGAGCACCATCCCGAGGCCGCCGTCGCCGACGCAGCACACCACGCGTGGGTCCCGCCCGGTGTCCGCAAGGGCGAGCGCGGCGCCGATCGCGGCGGGCAGCGCGTAGCCCATCGTCGCCAGGCCGTTGGAGATCAGCACCTGGTGCGGGCGGACCGCCGGCCAGGCCGGCATCACCGCGAGCATGTGCGCGCCGGCGTCCACCGTGACCTGCACGTGCGGGCCGTGGGCCGCCCGCACCGCGTCGACGAGCTCGACCGGCCCGAGCGACTCGCCCGCGGTGCCGGCCATCGCCGCGCGCACGGTGGCGAGGTGGGTGCCGGCGGCGCCCGCCGGCCAGCGCGGGTCGCAGGCCGCCAGGATCCGCGCGAGGGGCGCGGCGGGTGGGCCGGGGACCGGCCGCGCCGTCCCGAAGTACGCGAGGTCGTCGGCGGTGACCTCGCCGAGCAGCAGCATCGGCGCCGCCGGTGACCACGGTGCGGGGATCGGCTCGACGGCGTCCAGTCCGACCCCGACCACCAGGTCCGCCGCGTCGAGCAGCGGGCGTTCGGCCGCGGCGTTGGTGAAGTGGCCCGCCCACTGCGGTGACCGCGCGTCGACGACGCCGCCGGCCTGGTAGGTCGCCAGCACCGGGACGCCGGAGCCGTCGAGGACGCGGCGCAGCGCGGCGGTGTGCGCGACGGCGCCGCCACCGAGGAGGACGACCGGCCGGTGGTGGCCGGCCGCGAGCGCGACCGCGGCCTGCACCGCTGCCGGGTCGGCGGGCCGGGACGGGAGGGGCGCGGGCGGGTGGTCCCCGGGCACGCCGGGGTCGTAGTCGAGGTGCACCGCGCCCGCGGGCGGGCCCGCCGTGAGCGCCGCGGCCGCCGCGACCACCGCCGCGGGGTCGGCGTGGCCCAGAACGCCGGACCAGCGGGTGAGCGGGGTGGTGACGGCGAGCTGGTCCAGGCGCTGGTGGGCCACCCGACCGCGGTGCGCGGCGGGGACGCGGTCGGCGAGCAGCAGCAGCGGGGCCCGGTCGAGGGCGGCCTGGGCGAGGCCGTTGACGGCGCTGGTCAGGCCGGGCCCCCGGGTGACGACCGCGACGCCGGGCGTGCCGGTGAGCAGGCCGTACGTCGCGGCCATGATGCAGGCGGCGGTCTCGCCGCGGGCGAGGGTGAACCCGATGGCCCGGTCCGCGGCGGCGCCGATCATGTCGAGGTTCGGGCCGCCGCCGGGCATCCCGAACAGGCGGGCCACCCCGGCCGCGGCGAGCCCGGCCGCGAGGGTCGCGCCGGGCGGCCCGGATGTCTGCACCGGCAAGGACATGTTCTCTACGCTAACCCGCATGACGATCCGCGTTTCCCGCTTCCTCGACGTCGCCGACGGGCTGCAACCCGGCCAGTTCACCGTCGGCGGCCACGCCGCGATCACCTCGCTGGCCGATCTCGATCCCGTCTACCGCTCCCTGCTCGACGAGCCGGTCACGGCGATCGTCGCGGTCGCGGGAGGGGACGGCCGCCCGAACCTCACCCCCGTCTGGTTCGACTACGAGGGCGAGACGGTGCTGCTCAACCTCGCGACCCACCGCAAGAAGGTCGAGTGGCTGCGGCGGGACCCGCACGCGACGTTCGCCCTGATGAACCCGGCCAACGCCTACCACTGGGTGTCCCTGAAGTGCACCGTGGTGCGCGAGATCAGCGAGGACGACCCGGAGGAGGGCCCGCGGGTGACCGCCCAGCTCGACCGGATCTGGACCAAGTACACCGGCAACGAGCCGCCCTACGGCCTGCGCGACCCGTCGATCGACGAGCGGCGCGTGCTGTTCGAGATGTCGGTCGACCGGATCGCGACCTTCGGGAAGCCGTGAAGGGCATGCCGACGGTGGCCGTCGTCGGCGGGTCCCTCGGCGGCCTCACGGCCGCTCTGGTGCTGGCCGACGCAGGCTGCGACGTCACCGTGCTCGAGCGGTCGGCGCGGACGTTGGAGGCTCGCGGCGCGGGCATCTGCGTCCTCGACGAGACGGTGCGCTGGTTCGCCGAGCGCACCGACACCCCGCCCGCGCAGCTGTGCAGCCGGACGCGCGTCATCCGCTTCCTCGACGACCGCGGCGGCGTCGTCCACGAGCGGGCGCACGGGTACCGGTTCTCGTCCTGGAACACGATCTACCGCGCGCTGCTCGCGGAGCTGCCCGCCCGGCGGTACCGGCTGGACGCCGAGGTCGTGGCCTTCGGCGACGCGCGCGGGGGGGTCGAGTTGGAGCTGCGCGGCGGGGAGCGGCTGCGGGCGGATCTCGCCGTGCACGCCGACGGCATCGGATCGACGGCCCGCGCCCGGCTCTTCCCCGGGGTCGTCCCCGCCTACGCGGGCTACGTCGCCTGGCGCGGGACGGTGCCGGAGGCGGAGCTGCCCGCCGAGGTGCTCGGCCGGCTGGCCGACGCGATCACCTACCAGGTGCTACCCGACGGCGGCGGCGGGCCCGGACACGTCCTCGTCTACCCCATCCCCGGCCCGGACGGCGCGCGCGAGCCGGGCGCGCGCCTGATGAACGTCGTGTGGTACCGCAACGTCGCGCCGGGCCCGGCCCTCGACGAGCTGATGACCGACCGGGACGGGAACCGCAGGCCCGTCTCCCTGCCCCCCGGGTCGATGCGCCCCGAACCCGTCGCGGCGCTGCTCGCCGACGCGCGCCGGTATCTCGCGCCGGTGCTGGCCGAGGTCGTGACCCGGCTGCCGCAGCCGTTCGTCCAGGTCGTCTACGACATCGACGTGCCGGGGATGGTGGCCGGGCGCAGCTGCCTCGTCGGTGACGCGGCCTTCGCCGTGCGCCCGCACGCCGCGGCCGGCACCGCGAAGGCCGCGGCGGACGGCTGGGAGCTGGGCGCGCAGCTGACGGCGGCCGGCGGGGACGTGCCGGGCGCACTGGCGGCGTGGGAGGAGCGCCAGCTCGCGCTCGGCCGGGCGCTGCTGCGGCGCAACCGGGAGATCGGCGAGGCCTCCCAGCGCCACGGCACCTTCACCCCCGGTGACCCCGCGCTGCTGTTCGGCCTGCGCGGCCCCGGACGTTGAGCGCGGGCCCCCCGATCGGCTGACCGGGGCACCGCCGGGCGGGGCCGCACGGCATCCTGCCCGGATGGACATCGAGGTTCGCCCGCTGGCGGAGTCCGACCTGGACGCCGCCGACGCCATCTTCCGCGACGCCTTCGGCACGTTCCTCGGCGCCGACATCTTCGGCGACACCGACCTGCTGCGCACCCGCTTCCGGGCCGGGCACGTCGCCGCGCTCGGCGCCTACGACGGCGGCGAGCTGGTGGGCTCGAACCTGGCCTCGCGGTGGGGCGACGTGGCCTACTTCGGCCCGCTGTCGGTGACCCCCCGGCTGTGGGACGCGGGGGTCGGCTCGGCGCTGGTGGGGGCCACGATGGAGGTGTTCGCGGACTGGGGTGCGACCCACCAGGGCCTTTTCACGTTCGCGCACAGCCCCAAGCACCACGGGCTCTACCAGAAGTTCGGGTTCTGGCCGCGCTTCCTCACCGCGATCATGTCGCGGCCGGTCGCCGGGGACGAGCCGGCGTCGGGAGCCCTGCTCTCCGCGGTGGCGGACCGCGCCGCGGCGGTCGGCGCCTGCGCGGAGCTGACCGGTGCGATCCTGCCGGGCCTCGATCTCCGGGGGGAGATCGACTCCGTGCTCGACCAGAAGCTCGGCGACGTCGTCCTCGTCGGCGACCCGGCCGAGCCGCGCGCGTTCGCGGTGTGCCACGGCGGGGCGGGCAGCGAGGCCGGCACCGGCGTCACCTACGTGAAGGTCGCGGCGGTGCGGCCCGGGCCGGGCGCGCCCGACGCGTTCGCCGCGCTGCTCGCCGCGGTGACGGGCCACGCCGCGTCCTCGGGGGCGCAGCGGGTGGCGCTCGGGGTGAACACGGCCCGGCACGACGCCTACCGGCACCTGCTGGCCGCGGGTTTCCGCACGGACCTGCCCGGCGTGACGATGCACCGGCCGAACGCGCCCGGCTACGACCGCGCGGAGGTCTACCTGCTCGACGACTGGCGCTGAGCCCGCAGCTGCCCGCGCACCCAGTCCAGCAGCCCCGGCACGGCGGCCCGCACCATCGCGAGCACCTCGGCGAAGCCGGCCTCGTCGCCGTAGTACGGGTCGGGCACCTCGGCGCCCTGCGGGGCGTCGGGGTCGAAGGAGCGCAGCAGCCGGACCCGCTCGGGTTCGGGGACGAGGCGGCGCAGCGCCCGCAGGTGCTCCCGGTCCAGGGCGACGAGCAGGTCGGCCGAGAGCAGCTCGGCGTCCAGCCGGCGCGCCACGTGCGCGTGCGGGTACCCCTCGGCGCGCAGCAGGGCCGCGGCGCGGTGGTCCGCGGGCCCGCCGGCGTGCCAGCCGCCGGTGCCGGCGCTGCTCACCTGCGCCGCCTCCGCCAGCCCGGCCCGCGCCAGCTCGTGGACCAGTACCTTCTCGGCGATCGGGGAGCGGCAGATGTTGCCGGTGCAGACGAAGCAGATCCGTAGCCTCTGATCGGGAGCCGTCACCGGTGCAGTCTGGCCGACGGGCGGCGGCGGTCGCCGCGGACGCGGTACGCGGCGAGCCGCGGGTCGCACGGGCGCCTCGCGGCCGGCGGGGCCGCCGTAAGGTTCGGCTCCATGGCGGTGGTCCCCGGCGATGCCCCGAGCGAGACGGTCCCGAGCGTCCCGGTTCCGGCCGGCCCGGACCCGGTCGGCCCGGACCCGGATGATCCCGAACCGGCCCTGCGTCACCACGGTGACGCCGAGACGGCGCCCGGCCTGCTCGACTTCGCCGTGAACGTGCGCGGCGACCGACCGCCCGACTGGCTGCGGCGGCGCCTCGCCGCGGTGCTCGACGACCTCGCCGGCTACCCGTCGGTCACCCACGACGCCCGGGCCCGCGCCGGGGTGGCCGCCCGCCATGGCCGCCGGCCCGACGAGGTGCTGGTGCTGGCCGGCAGCGCGGAGGCCTTCGCGCTGCTGCCGGGCCTGCGCCCGCGCCGTGCCGTGGTGCTGCACCCCGGGTTCACCGAGTCGGAGGCGGCGCTGCGGGCCGCCGGGCTGCCGGTCACCCGCGTCCTCACCGCCGAGGACGACGGGCACCGGCTGCACCCGGCCGCCGTGCCCGAGGACGCCGATCTGGTGGTCGTCGGCAACCCGACGAACCCGACCGGCGTCCTGCACCCGGCGGCGGACGTCGCGGCGCTGGCGCGGCCGGGGCGGGTGCTCGTCGTCGACGAGGCGTTCGCCGACGCGCTCCCGGGCGAGCCGGGGACGCTGGCGCACCGCGCGGACCTGCCGGGGCTGCTCGTGCTGCGCAGCCTGACGAAGACGTGGGCGCTGGCGGGCCTGCGGGCCGGCTACGCCCTCGGTGCCCCCGCGCTCCTGGCGCGCCTGGCCCGGCCTCGCCCGCCCTGGCCGGTCTCCACGCCGGCGGTGGAGGCCGTGCTCGCCTGCTCCGAGCCCGAGGCGCTGGCCGAGGCCGAGGCCGCGGCCCGCGAGCTCGTCGGGCTGCGCGCGGCGCAGGCGGCCGCGCTGGCCGCCGTCCCCGGGGTGCGGGTGCTGCCCGGCCGGGCGCCGTACCTGCTGCTGCGCCTGCCGGCGGGGCAGGGGGAGCGGGTCCGGGCGGCGCTGCGCGCGTCCGGGGTCGCGGTGCGCCGCGGCGACACGTTCCCGGGCCTCACCCCCGACCACGTCCGGGTCGCGGTGCGGCCGGCGGCGCAGGTCGCGGTGCTGGTGGACGCGCTGGCCGGCGCGCTGGCCGGGGTCGCCGCATGACCGCGCGGCTGGCCGAGGTGATCGCCGCGCTGGAGGCCGCCTACCCGCCGGGGCTGGCGCAGGACTGGGACGCCGTCGGACTGGTGTGCGGGGATCCGGACGAGCCGGTGGAGCGGGTGCTGGTGGCGGTCGACCCGGTGGCGGCCACCGTGGCCGAGGCGCTGGAGTCGTCGTGCCAGCTGCTGCTCACCCACCATCCGCTGCTGCTGCGTGGGGTGCACGGGGTCGGGGCCGACACCCCGAAGGGCGCCCTGCTGCACCGGCTCGTCCGAGGCCGCGCCGCGCTGTACACCGCGCACACCAACGCCGACGCCGCCGACCCCGGGGTCTCCGACGCGCTGGCCGGGGCGCTGGGGCTGCACGTCGAGGGCCCACTGGTCGGCGTCCCCGCCGAGCCACTGGACAAGATCGTCACCTTCGTCCCGGTGGGACCGGACATCACCGCCGTGCACGCCGCGCTCTCCGACGCCGGCGCCGGGAACATCGGCAACTACAGCCACTGCGCGTTCGCCACGGCGGGCACCGGGCAGTTCAAACCGCTGGCCGGGGCGAACCCGACGATCGGCGAGATCGGCCGGGTCGAGCGGGTGGCCGAGACCCGGCTGGAGATGGTGCTGCCGCGGCACCGGCGGACGGCCGTCGTCGCCGCGCTGCGGGCCGCGCACCCGTACGAGGAGCCGGCCTTCGACGTCCTGGAACTCGCCGACCTGCCCTCGACCTGCGGGCTGGGGCGGGTGGGGACGCTGCCCGCACCGGAGCCGCTCGCGGTGTTCACCGAACGGGTGGCCGCGGCGCTGCCGCCCACGGCATGGGGTGTTCGGGCCGCCGGCGATCCGGACCGGCCGGTCGAGTGCGTCGCGGTGTGCGGCGGGGCCGGGGACTCCGCGCTGGACGCGGCGGCGCGGGCCGGGGTGGACGCCTACGTCACCGCCGATCTGCGCCACCATCCCGCCGCCGAGCACCTGCTCGCCGGGAGCCTGCCGGGGCGGCCGACCCCCGCGCTCGTCGACGTCGCGCACTGGGCCTCGGAATGGCCGTGGTGCGCGCAGGCGGCCGCCGTCGTGCGCGCGGCGCTGGGCGGTAGCGTCGAGGTCCACGTCTCGCGGCGGCGCACCGACCCCTGGTCGCTCAGCGCCACCCGCGCGGACGAAGCGAACGGCGACGAAGGGACCTCCGGATGAAGGCCGACCCCGCCGTGCAACGGCGGCTGCTCGACCTCGCGGCCGCGGACGCGGAGCTCGCCCGGCTCGTGCACCGCCGCCGCACCCTGCCCGAGCACGCCGAGCTGGCCGAGGCCGAGGCGGCGGTGCGGGCCGGTAAGGATGCGGTGGTGGACGTCGAGACCCGCGCCGGCGACCTCGACCGCGACATCCGCCGCCTGGAACGCGACATCGAGGCCGTGCGGGCCCGCACCGAGCGGGACCGGACGCTAATGGCCACTGCCGGTGCCAAGCAGGCCGTCGACCTGCAGCACGAGCTCGACACGCTGGCGCGGCGCCAGCAGGTGCTCGAGGACGAGCAGCTCGAGGTGATGGAGCAGCGCGAGGCGGTGGGCGCGGACCTCGCGCACGCCGGGATGGTGCTGGCCGGCGCCGAGCAGCGCGTCGCCGAGGTCGGGGCGCACCGCGACGGCGCGCTGCTCGACATCGACGCCGCGGAGACCGGGCGCCGGCGGGCGCGCGAGGAGGCCGTCGCCGGCGTGCCGGCGGAGGTCCTGGCCGCCTACGAGAAGCGCCGGGCCAGGGGCGGGGCGGGCGCGGCGCTGCTGCGGGAGCGCCGCTGCGGCGCGTGCCGGCTCGAGCTCGACCGCAGCGCGCTCGCCGAGCTGCGCGCGGCGCCGGCGGACGAGCTGGCGGACTGCCCCGAGTGCGGCGCGATACTCGTGCGCACGTCCGAGTCGGGGTTGTGAGCGCGCCGGTGAAGGTGATCGTGGAGGCCGACGGCGGGTCGCGCGGCAACCCGGGGCCGGCCGGCTACGGCGCGGTCGTCGTCGACGCGGTCACCGGCGAGGTACTGGACGAACGCGCGGAGGGCCTGGGCGTCACCACCAACAACGTCGCCGAGTACTCGGGCCTGATCGCCGGGCTGCGCGCGGCCCGCGAGCTGGGCGCCACCGACGTCGCCGTCCGGATGGACTCCAAGCTGGTGGTGGAGCAGATGTCCGGCCGCTGGCAGGTCAAGCACCCGGCGATGCGTCCGCTCGCCGCCGAGGCGGGTCGGCTGGTGCGCGAGTTCGACGCGGTGGCGTTCGAGTGGGTGCCGCGGCGGTCGAACGCCCGGGCGGACGCCCTGGCGAACCGTGCGATGGACGGCCAGGCGGCCGGCGGCACGTGAGCGGGCCGGGGATCACCGCAGCGGGGTGGACGGGCCAGACGGGTGTGCCCACCCGGTTGCTGCTGCTGCGGCACGGCCAGACCGAGCTGTCGGTGCACCGGCGCTACTCGGGCCGGGGCGACCCGGAGCTGACCGAGCTCGGGCACCGGCAGGCCGCCGCGGCGGCCGCGCGGCTCGCCGCGATGCCGGGCATCAGCGCGGTGCTGACCTCGCCGCTGCGCCGGGCCCGGCAGACTGCGGCTGCCGTCGCGGAGGCCACGGGCGCCCCGCTGGTGGTGCGCGACGCGCTGACGGAGACCGACTTCGGGTCCTGGGAGGGCCTGACCTTCGCCGAGGCCCGCGCGCTGGATCCCGAGCTGCACGCCCGCTGGCTGGGCAGCACCGACGTGGCACCGCCGGGCGGCGAGTGCTTCGACGAGGTGGGCGAGCGTGTGCTGGCCGAGCTGGCCGAGGTGCTGGCGGCGTACCCGGCCACCACGGTCGTGCTGGTGAGCCACGTGACCCCGATCAAGATGCTGCTGAAGGAGGGGTTGGCGGCCGGGCCGGGGATCCTGCACCGCTTGCACCTGGACCTCGCGTCGCTGTCCGTCGTCGAGTTCTACCCGGACGGCGACGCCTCGGTGCAGCTGGTCAACGACACCGGACACCATCCCTGATCAGGCCAGCACCTGCAGCGACAGCCACAGCGCGCCCGTCGACACGGCGAGCGTCAGCGGGGTGGTGACGGCGCCCAGCGCGAGGAACTCGCACAGCACGGGCGGGCGTCCCCGTTCGGTGAGCACCTGGCGCCACAGCAGCGTCGCCAGCGAGCCGACGTAGGTCAGGTTGGGGCCGATGTTGACCCCGAGCAGCATCGCCAGCACCAGCCCGGGGTGCGCGCCGGTCCCGAGCACGGTGAGCAGCACCAGCGTCGCGGGCAGGTTGTTGACGAGGTTCGCCAGCACAGCGGCGACCCCGGCGACCGCGAGCAGGCCGGTGAGGGTCGGGGCGTCGGGCAGAATTCCCGCGAGCGCCGCCGCCAGCCCGTTGGCGCCGACGGCGGCGACCACGACACCCAGCGCCAGGACGAACAGGCAGAACAGCGGCGCGGCCGCGACGACCACCCCGGCCGGGCCGATCTCCCGCCGGGCGAGAGCGCGGACGGCGAGCACCGCCGCCCCCGCCGCCGCGACCCAGACCGGCGCCACCCCGAGCGGGGAGGCGGCGGCGAAGCCGGCCAGCGTCGCCGCGACCACGGCCAGCGCGAACCAGGGGACCCGTTCGGCCGTCCGCCGCTCGGCGGCCGGCGCCTCGTCGGGGGCGGTCGCCGGCACCTGACGCAGGTCGGCGGCGAACCAACGGCGCAGGATCAGGTACTCGACAGCGAGCGCGACGGTCCAGGGCAGCGCCATCAGCGCGGCGAAGCCCAGGAACGTGAGGCCGGACGCGGCGAACGCGAGCAGGTTGGTGAGGTTCGAGACCGGCAGCAGGCCCGACGCCGTGTTCGCCAGGTGGCCGCACGCGTAGACGTGCGGGCGGTGCGGCAGCCGCAGGCGGGTGGCGGTGGCGAGCACGACCGGGGTCAGGAGCACCACCGTCGCGTCCAGGCTTGTCTTGCGTCTGAGTTCGTGAACCAGATCCGGTTCAAAATACCCAGCCACGGATCGGCGTGTCCGACCGATCTGGAGGCTGTTGATGATGTCCGCTTCGACCGTGTCTGGCGGGAAGGCGCGCCGGCGGCTGTCGCCGAG
>DATLGI010000147.1:0-12861 GCA_035540535.1 Pseudonocardia sp. | reverse complement strand
ACTCCGCGGGCGGCGGCGTGGCCGGCGCCGGGACCAGCGCCGAGGGCGACGCGACCTGAGCGAGGGTGCCCGGGCGCAGCGACCCGGGGACGGCGGCCGGGCGGGTGGCGCCGAGGTAGTCGTCGCCGGGGTAGCGCACCGAGGCGACCTGCACCGGCTTGCCGCGTCGCGGCGCGTTCACCATCCTGCCCTCACCGAGGTAGAGCCCCACGTGGTGCACGCGGTCCGGGGTCCCGTAGAAGACGAGGTCCCCGGGCATCAGATCGGCGTCGTTGGGGACGTGCGGGCCCGCGCCGAACTGCGTCTGCGCGGTACGGGGCAGCGTGATTCCGGCGGCGGCGTAGGCGGCGGTGGTGAGCCCGGAGCAGTCGAACCCGCCCTCGGCCGGTCCGTCGCCACCCCAGAGGTAGGGGACGCCGAGCTGGGCGAGCGCGAACTCGATCGCGATGCGCACCCGCTCGTCCGGCGCGGCCGTCGTGAACTGCACCGGGGCGGACGCGTCCGGCGCCGGGGGCGCCTGGGCGGCCAGCAGCGCGCCGAGGCCCGGCACGGCGGGCACGCCCGGCGTCCCGGGCAGGAACGCCTCGGGCGCCACCTGCCCGGTCAGCGCGGAGGGCCCGAGCGCGGGCAGCGGGTCCGGGGAGTCGGGCACGACGAGCCCCGCGGGCTGCACGCCCCATAGGACGGCCACCGCGAGCGCTCCGCTGAGCGCCGCGGCGACGGCGGCCTCGCTCCGGCCGGGGCCGCCGCACCCGGCTACCCGTGCGGTCGCCACCGGTCGTCTCCATACGGACCCCCACCTCGGGGGCACCCTCGGGTGCCCCGGCTCGCCTCGCCGTCCCCGACGATGTTGGTGCGGCGGAGGCGGGCCCGACAGCCTCATGCGGCAGGGCGTCCACCCCCCAATCCGGGGGAGGCGCGTTCCGCCGTCGCGATCTCCGTGGCGGTCGCCGCATACGTGACCCCACCGGGCCGGCCGGAGCCGGCGCACGCCCGCTGATCGACTCCCCGGCTGGGCTCGGATCAGAGCTGCTGGAGCAGCTGCTCCATCTCCTCGATCTCCGCCCGCTGGGTCTCGATGATCGTCTGCGCGAGCTCCAGGGCCTCGGGATCGGCGCCCTCGGCCAACTGCGTCTGCGCCATCTCGATCGCGCCGCGGTGGTGCTCGGTCATCATCTCGAGAAACATTCGGTCGAACGCCGAGCCCGACCCCTGCTCGAGCTGCGTCATCTGCTCCGGCGTCATCATCCCGCCCATGCCGCCGCCGTCCATACCCCCGTGGTTCATCCCGCCGCCGTCCATCCCCGGCATCCCGGTGCCCTCGGGGACCTCGGCGTCCCATTCCTCCAGCCACGAGATCATCAGCTCGATCTCGGGTTCCTGGGCCAGGCCGACCCGACCGGCCAGGTCGAGCACCTCCGGATCGTCCGTGCGGCTCGCCGCGAGCTCGGCCATGGCCACGGCCTGACGGTGGTGCGGGATCATGCCCTGCGCGAAGACGACGTCCGCCTCGTTGTGCTCCGCCTCGGCGGCTGTGGTCGAGGAGGCGGCACCGGCGCCCGGAGAGGTCGTGGTGGCGGTTTCCTGCCCGCCGCCGCAGCCGGCGAGCAGCAGTGCCGAGGCGGTCGCGCCCGCGAGGAGGTGCGTGAGCTTCCTGGTGTTCATCGTGTGTGACAGGCCCTTCTGAGAGGCGGACGTGTGCGATACCAGCGGCGGCGCTGGATCCTCACGTCCGCAACACGCAGAGCTGGGCGAGGCGGCGGGGCACCGGCGCCGGTGGCGCGCGGGTCGAAGCCCGGAGGCACGGCCGGGCGTCGGCAGCGGCCGACCCGTGGGCAGTCCCGGTTCTCACGGCGAGCAGCCCGAGCACGAGCAACGCACCCGCGGCGAGCACCGCGACGCACAGGTGCAGCAGCGTCGAGTGCTCTTCGGCGGGCGCGGGGACCGTCGCCACATGGCCGACACCGGGCGGGCCGGCGGCGGTGACGTGGTGCATCCCGACCAGCCCGGCCAGCAGGCCGACGACGACCAGCCCCAGCAGAAGGCTGCGGCGGCAACGGGTCCACGACGGCATCGGGTCAAGGCTAACCGATCAACCTGGTTCGCACGCCATCGCACCGTCCGGTACCGTCGGGCACGCGGAGCCCTCGCTGAGATCGACGGGCTGCCCGGAGGCTGGTAGCCGTGGTCGCGGCTCCCGCTGCAGCCGCTGCTCGTCGTCGCCGCCGTCTGGAGCACCCGGTCGACCGACGGACGCGGTCGTCAGGCCCCACCTTCTAGAGCCGGTCCTGGCGCGGGGATCCGCGGGTGATCCGCCGCTGCCTGCGCTCCGGCTCCGCCGTGGCAGGCCGCTCGACGAGCTGGTCGTGCTGGCCCGGTGGGAGGACGCGGTCACGGTTGTGCAGGGCCAGGCCCCGGGCGTAGCGGCGGGCGAGGTCGGGAACGTCGCCTCCGCTGCCGGCGGCGCCGAAAACGGTTCCGGCGTAGTCCAGCGGACCCACCAGCTCGCGGATGCGCTCCCAGTCACCGGGGGCGATCAGCTGGGCGGGGTCACCACCGGCGAACCAGCCCATGGGTACCGCCATTCCGGCCGGAACCACGGTGTTGACGTAGACCACGGCGTGGAACTCGACCTCGGCGCCGACCTCGACGCGAGCCCCGTTGAACAGCACCGCGCCGGTGGCGATGCGTGTGTCGCCCTCGACCACGCAACCGGTCAGCGAGGCGTGCGGGCCGACCAGCACGTGGTCGCCGAGCCGGGTCGGGTGCTGGGGCACGCCGCGCACGACCGCGTTCTCCATGACGACGCAGTGGGCGCCGATCTCCACCGGGCCCCCCTCGGCGGTGATGACCGCGCCGAAGAGGATCCGGCTGTGCGCGCCGACGGTGACGTCTCCGCACAGCACCGCGGTCGGCGCGATGTAGGCGGATTCCGCCACCTTCGGGCTCTTGTTCCGATGACGGACGAACACCGCGTCGCGGCCTACCGCTCGCGGCGGCACTGCGTAGTCTTCCGCGGTCATTGCGGCCCCCCATCACCCGGATGTCGCACGGAGGACGTCCGCACCCGACGGCAGCCGGGCCCCGCGCGCGCGGAGAGGAAGGCTACGCCGATCGTCCCGGTGGCGACAACGCCGCGCAGTGCCGCGCCGACGTCAGGTGCCGCAGTACGTCACGTAGGGATCGGAGCCCGGCTCGGTGTAGCTCTCGAGTCCGGGACGCTCGTCGAACGGGTGGGCGACGACCTCGAGCAGGCGCCGGAACGGCGCCAGGTCGCCGGCGGTCGCGGCGGTGAGCGCCTCCTCCACCCGGTGGTTGCGCGGGACGTAGACCGGGTTGACCCGGTCCATCGCCGCCGTCACGTCGTCGCGTTCGGCCGGCAGCAGGGCCTCCCGCCGGCGCGCCCACGCGTCGAACGCGTCGCGGTCTGCGAACAGGTCGCGCGCGGAACCCCGCGACAGCGCGCGGAAGAACCGCGTGAAGTCCACCCGCTGCGCGTGCAGCAACGCCATCAGGTCCGTGGCCAGCTGCCGGTCCGCGGTGTCGAGGCCCAGCTTGGCGGCCATCCCGACGTCCCGGTGGCTCTCGTGGCGCGCGGTGAACCCGCCGACCGCATCGGTGGCCGCCTCGACCGCGGCGTCGAGGTTCTCGTCGATCAGGGGCAGCAGCGTCTCGCCGAGGCGCGCCAGGTTCCACTGCGCGACGAGCGGCTGGTTGCCGTAGGCGTAACGACCGCCGTGGTCGATCGAGCTGAAGACCGTCGCGGGGTCGTAGGCGTCCATGAACGCGCAGGGGCCGTAGTCGATCGTCTCGCCGGAGATCGTCATGTTGTCGGTGTTCATGACGCCGTGCACGAACCCGACGAGCATCCAGCGGGCCACGAGTGCGGCCTGCACGTCGATCACCCGCCGGTAGAACTCCAGGTAGGGGTTCGGCGCCGCGGCCGCGTCGGGGTGGTGGCGGGCGATCGCGTGATCGGCGAGCCGGCGCAGGAGCTCCGGGTCGCCCGTCGCGGCGGCGTACTGGAACGTGCCGACCCGCAGGTGGCTCGCGGCGACGCGGGCGAGCACCGCGCCGGGCAGGAGCGTCTCCCGCACGACCTGCTCGCCGGTGGCCACCACCGCGAGCCCCCGGGTGGTGGGGATGCCGAGCGCGTGCATGGCCTCCCCCATCAGGTACTCGCGCAGCATCGGCCCGACGGCCGCCTTCCCGTCACCGCCGCGGGCGAACGGGGTGCGGCCGGAGCCCTTCAGGTGCACGTCGCGGCGACGCCCGTGGCGATCCACGACCTCGCCGAGCAGCAGCGCTCGACCGTCACCGAGCCGCGGCACATAGCCGCCGAACTGGTGGCCGGCGTAGGCCTGGGCGACCGGGGACACGCCTTCCGGCACCTGGCCGACGAGCAGGCCGACGCCGGCCGGTGCCGAAAGCTCCGCCGGGTCGACACCCAGCTCGACGGCCAGGTCCTCGTTGAGCACGAGCAGCTCGGATGCCGGCGCGGGGGCCGCGGCCCAGGACACGGACAGCTCCGGCAGGTCCCGGGCGTAGGTGTCGTCGAACTCCAGCAGGACCTGGGAGGCGAGGCTCATGATTCCGAGGCTACGTGCCCGCGCGGCGTCCTCGGCCGCTCGACCCCGTCGGTGTCCGGACGGGCCGGGGGCTTCAGGGCATCACCGCATCGCCGGCTTGCGCGAGGGCAGGTGCGGGTACACCGGCGTCGATGACACCGCGCGCCCCGCGGCTGCACCCCGGACCCCGGACCTCGGGTCACGCGACACAGCACACGGCGGCGAACTCCGGTAGCTGTACCGCCCGAGCTGCAGCGCGCCCGTAGACCGAGGAGAAGCCCCGACCGTGACCACCTCGACCGCCTCCGCTCCCACGGCTCGTGGGGGTGCCAAACCCGTCCTCGCCGGTCAGCGCCCCCGCGGCGAGAGCCTTCTGGTGCACGCCTTCGTCCTCGCCCCGATGCTCGCCCTGGGCGCCGCGGTCCCGCTGGCCTGGGGCTGGGGACTGAGCTGGCTCGACGTGGGGCTCGCCGTCGGCTTCTACTTCCTGTCCGGGCTCGGCGTCACGGTGGGGTTCCACCGCTACTTCACCCACCGCGCGTTCAAGGCCCGCCGGGGGCTGCGCAACGGTCTCGCCATCGCCGGCAGCATGGCGCTGCAGGGCGACGTGATCACCTGGGTCGCCGACCACCGCCGCCACCACGCCTTCGCGGACAAGGAGGGCGACCCGCACTCGCCGTGGCTGTTCGGCACCACCCCGGTCGCCCTGGCCAGGGGGTTCTGGCACGCGCACATGGGCTGGACGTTCGGCCGCGAACTCACCAACGCCGACCGGTTCGTCCCCGACCTGCTCGCCGACCGCGACATCGTCCGGATCAGCCGGCTGTTCCCGCTGTGGACCGCCATCAGCCTGGGCGCCCCGGCGGTGCTGGGCGGCGTGCTCACCCTGTCCTGGTGGGGCGCGGCGACCGCGTTCTTCTGGGCCGGGCTGGTGCGGGTGAGCGTGCTGCACCACGTCACGTGGTCGATCAACTCGATCTGCCACATGATCGGCGAGCGCCCGTTCGCCGCGCAGGGCAAGGCGACCAATGTCTGGCCGCTGGCGATCGCGTCGATGGGTGAGTCCTGGCACAACCTCCACCACGCCGACCCCACGTGTGCCCGGCACGGGGTCGGGCGCGGCCAGGTCGACATGTCCGCGCGCGTCATCCGGGTGCTGGAGAAGCTGGGCTGGGCGCACGACGTCCGCTGGCCGACCCCCGACCGGATCGCACGCCTGCGTCCCGGCCCGACCGCGACGGCGACCGGCTGAGCACCAGCACGTTTCCCGCCCTCCGTGCGGTCGGCGCCGTCACCCCCAGGAACAAGGAGAACGTCATGAGTGGTTTCGGTTCGGTCGTGCGCCGATATCTGATCGACCGCGCGGTGAACGGTCGGCGGGCGCACCGGTCGCACTACCGTCCCCGTCCCCGCGGGCGGTTCGGCCTCTGGGGCCCCATGCCCTACTACTCGACACGCACCCGCCGCGGCAGCGAGGTGTCGGTCGGCGGGTGCGGTTGCTGCCTGCCGATCCCGCTGGCCGTCGCGCTGAGCACCGCCGGCGGACTACGCGCGGTGTGGCGGCGAGTGCGATGAGCCCCCCTGCTCAGGGTGTGAGCCAAGCCACATATCCTGGGTCGTTGGTCGTCGTTGCACCGACCGACAGGGTTGAGCACTCGACTCGGTGGGCGACGTTCGTCGTCGTGCCGAACGCCACGCGTCACGACAGGGAAGGCGGTCCGGTGGCCGAGCAGTTCAGGACCTCGTCACCGGATCTGTTCAACCCGCATCGCGGCGCACCCAACGAGTTCCCGACGCCGGGACCAGGGCCCGGGCCACACCGGTGAGCTCCCCCGCTACACCGGACCCCACCAGCCGGTGGGTCCGCCATCGCGACCGGCCCCCGCCGGCACCACGGGCTACGTCGACGCCCAGGGTGCCGAGCGCGGGCCCGGTCGCAACCCGCAGCGTGGGTCGAACCCGGGATGGTTGGCTGCGGCGGCCGCCGCCGGGGTCCTGATCGGCGCGACCGCAGTCGGCGTGTTCGGGCAGGACCCCGAAACCCCGGCAGTCGTCGTGGTCGGCAACCAGCCTGCCGCCGTAGCCCCCCAGGGCGACATCCGGAACGGGCAGGTCGAGACCTACGACCTGCCGTCGGGCGGGGCGCCCACCGTGTCGGGCGACGACCGCCAGGAGGGGACCGGCCCGGCGACCGCCAAGGCACCCGAGGCGGCCGGCCAGAACGACCGCGCGGTCGGCACGGAGCAGCGCTACTACACCGACTGCACGCAGCCCCGCCAGGCGGGCGCAGCCCCGATCCGGCAGACCGAACCCGGCTACCGAGCCGAACTCGACCGCAACCGCAACGGGCTGGCCTGCGAAGACGGTGAATGACACCGGGACTCATCAGCATCCCGCAGCTCAACGCGGTGCTCACGCGACCCGCGCATCATGCAGCTGATCAGCCTCCGGTGTCGATCCCCTCATGACCATCGCGCCGCGGCGCGCTGATGGCGTGGGTGTCGGCCAGCACGTCGTCGGCGAGGCCGGTGAGGACGACCTTTCGGGCGACCTCGCTCAGGCGCAGACCGTGGTTGCGGGAGTAGCGACGCAACCGGTCGAACGCCGCGTCCACGTTCAGCTCACCGCGCTGGGCCAGCACCCCCTTGGCCTGTTCGATGACGATCCGGCTGTTCAGCGCGGTCTGGAGCTGTTCATTGAGGGTCTCGCCGCGCCGGACGGCGCGCTCGGACAGGATTCCGATGGTCGCCACATCGGCCAGCGCCTGCCCCAGGGCGAGGTCGGCCTCCGGTAGCGGTCCGGGGTCGCGGTGGAACAGGTTGAGGGTGCCGATGGACTCCCCCCGCAGCCGTAGCGGGAGTGCGTGCACCGAGCCGTACGTGCCGCGTTCGGCGAGGGCGGCGATGAACCGTGGCCAGCGCAGGGCCGCCTCCGCGAGATCGGTCACCCTGACCGGCGCCGCGCTGCGGTAGCAGTCCAGGCAGGGCCCTTCGTCGGCCTGCAGCTGCAGCAGCTCCATCCACTCGCTGCGGTCATCGGTCGTGGCAACCACAGGGTGGAGTCCGCGTCACCGAGCATGATCCCGGCGGAGTCCGCGGCGAGCAGCGCGACGCTGTGGTCGACGAGCCGGTCGAGCAGGTCTATGAGGTCGTAGTCGTCGACCAGGGTGTCGGCCAGCTCGACGAACGCTCGGATGATCAGGGGCTCGCGGTCGCGGGCGGTCGCCGTCATCGCTGGTCTCCGGTCGCCGTTCATGGCCATCAGGGCCTGCCGTCTCCCGACGTTGCGACCCCCGGTCAGCCAGCGGCGGTCGTGATGCTGCGAGCACCGGGGACTGGGCGAGCACCGTTCGGGCGGCCCAGATTACGCGCGCGAATCCCTCCGCGACGCCGCGCATGCCTGCGCCGTCCGAAGCGCTCGGCGCGCGGCCCACCGCTTCGTCCCGTAGCCTGAGTGTGTTGCCCGGTCCCCGGCGACCTCCTGCGATGACGTCCCTCCAGAGGATTGCCCATGCTCGAGGACCACCCGGACATCGCCCGGTCAGCCGCGTCGGCCGGCCGCACCGCCCTGTGCTCGTGTCACACGACGTCGATGACCACCCCTGCGGGCGGTGAGATCGTCGTGGTGCGGGTCTTCGGCGATGTCGACCACAGCACGGTCGACGTGCTGCAGGCGGCGCTCACCGAGGCCCGGGACCGGCATCCGAGCCACATCGTCGTCGATGTCGCCGGCCTGCTCTTCTGCTCGGCGCGGGGCCTGGCCCTGCTCGTCGACGCCGGCACCGCGCCGGCGGCACGGCGCCCGGGATACCTGCTCACCGGCGCCCGACCGCACCTCGAGCGCCTCCTGGCCCTGCTGGCGCCTTCCGACTTCCCGGTCCGCTACCCGACCGCGGGGGCAGCCGTGCTCGCCGCGATGGCCGACCAAAGCGCCGGGGTGGCCCCGGGTCCCACGGCCGAGGGTCGGCGACGCCCCGGCGAGGTCGCCCACCACCACCTCACCGGGCGGGTCCCCGCCGATGCCGGCGACGCCTACCGGAACCGTGCTCGCCGCCACCGCACCCGCACGTATCGCAGCGCGCTGCGCACGCTGGGGTCGGTGAAGGATCGCGACGACGTGACCCGGGACGTCACCACCCGGCTTCGAGCGGCCCTGACCGCGTTCGTCGAGGACGATGCTTCGATGACCGACCGCGACGAACCGGTTTCCCATCGGACACGACCGCACGCGGCGAGCCGGGACGAAGGTGAGGACTCAGCGGCCGGCGCTCCTGGGACGACGCAGCCTGTCGTGCCGGAGGTGGGCCACGACGTGCAGGCAGGAACGGCGACACCGTGACATTGCTCGGCGACCGTCACCCGCGCGTCACGCGGTCGGGGCGCCCTGCCTCGGTCCCGGCATGCGCAGGTGACCGGCGTGGCTGAGCTGGGGACCGTGACCCGCGCACTGCTGGACATAGCCCGTGACGGCACCGGTGAGCGTGAGCTGGCCGAGCGGATCTGCCGGGCGTGTGTCGACGGCCTCGACATCGACGGGGCGGCGGTGTCGCTGCTGACCGGGAGCGTGTCGCGGGAGACGCTGTGGGCGACCGACGCGACCGCGGAGCTGCTGGAGGACCTGCAGTTCACGCTCAACGAGGGCGCCTGCATGGAGGCTGCCGCCACCGGCGACCCCGTGTTCGTCCCGGACCTGCACCATGCCACCGACACCGCGCGCTGGCCGGTGTTCGCCGCCGCGGTCGCCGACCAGACCTCCGTCCGCGCATTGTTCGCACTGCCCCTGCAGTGGGGGACGGTGAACCTCGGTGTGGTGGATCTCTACCGCGCCACACCCGGGGCGCTCACGGACGTGCAGCGCCGCGACGCGCTCAGCGCCGTCGACACCGCGGCGTCGATGCTGCTCGGGCAGCGAACCGACCCCGGTGGCGGCGCGGGCGGATGGTTCGACCATGCGGTAGGGCACCGGGCCGAGGTCCACCAGGCGACCGGCATGGTCCTCGCCCAGCTGAGCATCTCCGCGACCGACGCGTTGGCCCGGCTGCGCGGGCACGCGTTCGCCACCGAACGGCTTCTCATCGACGTCGCCCGCGATGTGGTCGACCGCCGGCTGGTGTTCACCGGGGACATGCCGTGACCACTCACATCGACCCGGGCGCCGGAGAGGGGGATCGGCGCGGACCGGTCGTGGTGAACGAGCTGGACGCGGACGAACTCCGGTCGGCTCCGGATTCCGTCGACGACTGCGCCGGCTGAACTCGAACGCCGCGATGGCGGGCAGGACGCCGCCTGGCAGATACTCGGGCAGGTGCGGCGCGTGCTGTGCCCGATCACCGTCGGGCGGGACGACGAGCTGCAGACGCTCGCCGAGGCGGTCGACGGGGCCGCGGGAGGCGCCGGCAGCGTGCACGTCCTCGTCGGCGAGGCGGGGGTCGGCAAGTCCCGGCTCGCCACGGCGAGTGCCGAGGCGGCCCGATCGCGCGGTATGCGCGTGCTCGTCGGTCGCGCGGTCCCGTCGACCGTCCCCGTGGCGTATCGGCCACTGGCCGAGGCGTTCCTGTCGGCGCTGCGCGGCCCGGACGGCACGGCCGTGCTCGACGATCCGGGCCTGACCGCGTTCCGGTCCAGCCTGGGGTGGCTCGTCCCGGAGTGGCACCGGCCGGGCCATCCCGCAACGGCCTCGCCGCTGCTGGCCAGCGAGGCCACACTGCGGCTGCTGGCCGCGTTCGCGCGGGACCGCGGGTGCGTCCTCGTGCTCGAGGACCTGCACTGGGCCGATGCGGACACCCTGGCCCACCTGGAGTACCTGGCCGACAACCTGGCCGCCGAGCGGGCGCTGGTCGTCGCCACGATCCGCGCCGAGCGGGCGAGCCCCGCGCTGACCCTGGCCCACACGTTGCGGGCGCGCGGGACCGCCACGGTCGCGCAGCTCGCCGCCCTGCCCCGCGAGCAGGTACTCCGGATGGCGCGGTCCTGCCTGGGCTCCGGGGAGCCGCCCGCGGCGGTCGTCCGGCTGCTCGACGCGCACGCGGACGGGCTCCCCTTCCTGGTCGAGGAGCTGCTCGCCTCGCTGGTCGGCACCGGTGCGCTCGTCGCGACGCGGACGGCTGGCAGGCGCGGACCACTCTTGCGCCGGTCGTGCCGGTGACCGTCGCCGACAGCGTCCGCCAGCGGCTCGACGTCCTCGGCGAACCCGCGCGGACGGTGCTCGTCGCCGGCGCCGTGCTCGGCCGCCGGTTCGACCCGGGGCTGCTCCCCGCGGTGACCGAGCTCGAGCCGCAGGCCGTGCTCGCCGCGTTGCGGCTCGGTGTCGACGCGCAACTCCTCGACCAGGACGGCACGGGGACCGACGGGTTCCGGTTCCGGCACGCTCTGACGCGGGAAGCGCTGCTGGACCGGGTGCTCGCGGTCGAGCGCGCCGCGCTGGCCCGTCGTGCCCTGCGCGCGTTGGAGGAGCGCGCCGCGACCGAGGGCGACGGAGCCGCGGCGCCGCTGGTGCCCGCCGAGCTCGCGGCCGACCTCGCCGCGCAGGCCGGTGAGCACCGTCGCGCGGCCCGGCTCCTCGTCGGGTCGGCGCGGCGCGCGCTGGACGCGGGGGCGCTGGCCACGGCGCTGGCCGGGGCGGTTCGGGCGCGCGAGCTCGCCGAGGACGATGCGGTGATCGCCGCCGACGCCGACGAGCTCCAGGTCGAGGCCGCGGCGCTCGCCGGCGACACCGATCGCGCGGCGCGCGTCGGCGCCCGGTTGCTCGACGGACTGAGCGCGGCACCGTCGCGCCGGGCCGCCGTCCACGTCCGGCTGGCCCGGGCGGCGGTCACGGCCGCGGACTGGGCAGGCGCGCGCGCCCACGTGGAGGTCGCCCGGCGGCTCGCGGGTGCCGGCGCCGAGCCGGCGGCGGCGCGCCTGGACGTGCTGGCGTCGACGATCGCGCTCGGCAACTACGACGTCGACGAGGCCGCGCGGTACGCCGAACGGGCGCTCTCCGCGGCCGAGGACCACGCACCTGCCGACCTCGCCTGCGAGGCACTGGAACTCCTCGGACGGTGCACGCGCCTGCGCGACCTGGACCAGGCGGAGGCGTACTTCGGCCGGGCGCTGGCCATCGCGCAGGACGCCGGGCTGGCGCTGTGGCGAGCACGCGCGCTGCACGAGCTGAGCACGATCGACATGGCCCGGCTCGGCCCCGTCGACCGCGCCGTGGCGGCGCGCACGGCAGCGGAGCAGGTCGGAGCACTGGGGCTGGTCGCGGTGATCGACCTGCACCTCATGGTGATGCACACCGAGGGTTTCCGGCTCGACGCCGCGCTCGTCGCGGGTGATCGCGCCGAACGGGCGGCGCGCCGGTTCGGCCTCCCCCTGGTCGCTGCGGGAGTCACGAACACGCTGGCGTCGGTGCACGTGCTGCGCGGCGACCTGGCGCAGGCGAAGGTCCTCGCCGCTCGGGCCGGCGAGCTCGCCGCAGGCGTGCCGGAGTTCGAGGCCGCCGTGAAGGCCATGGGGTTCGGCGTCGCCCACCTGGCGGGCGAGGACCGGCCGCGGGCACGCTCGGAGCTGGCCGAGGCGGTCGCGCTCGTCCCGGAGCACTCCGACATCGGCCGCTCCCAGCTGTGGGGGCTCTACCTGCTGGCCCACCTCGGCATCGAGCGGCGCGAGCCGCCGGCCCCGGCCCGGGTGAGCCGCATCAACGCCGGCTGCCTGGCGCTCTCGGACGCCGTGATCTCGGGCGCGGGCGGGGACCGGGACGGCGCGCTGGCGGCCTTCGTCCGCGGCGACACGCTGCTCGCCCCGGCGCCCTGGAACCGGCAGCTCGCTCGCCGACTCGTCGCCGAGCACGCGGTCACCGACGGCTGGGGTGCCCCCGTCGAGTGGCTGCGGGGAGCCGCCGCGTTCTTCACCGCCAGCGGCAACGACGCCCTGGTGAGGGCCTGCCGCTCGCTGCTGCGCAGGGCGGGGGTCGTCGTCCGCAGGGGGCGCGGCGAGCACACCGTCCCGGCCGCGCTCGCGGGGCTCGGGGTGACCAGCCGCGAGCTCGACGTGCTCGCGCTCGTCGCCGACGGGCTGTCGAACCGCGACATCGGGGCACGGCTGTACCTGTCGCCGCGCACCGTCGAGAAGCACGTCGAGCGGTTGCTGGCCAAGACCGGAAGCACCAGCCGGGCTCAGCTCGCGGCCCTGGCCGCCCGAACGACCCGGTAACTACGTGCCGCGGCGCCACCGTTTACGTGGTTCGACCGCTGTCCCGCCGGGTGCGGTTCGCGGACGCTTCCGGTGCGACGCACGCCAGGCCTTCGCCCGAC
>DATLGI010000146.1:0-5276 GCA_035540535.1 Pseudonocardia sp. | reverse complement strand
GCCGGTGACGGCGGCGCCGCCGTCGCCGCCGTCGCCGCCGTCGTCGGCGTCGGCGTCGCCGCCGTCACCGGCGTCGCCGCTGGTGCCCGCGCCGCCGGTGCCCGCCCCGCCGGCACCGCCGGCACCCGCACCGCCGGTCACGGTCACGTCGCCGGACTGGTTGGCCTGCTGGACGTCGCCGGAGCCGAAGTTGAGGCCCACCGCGGCCTGGCCGTCGTCGACGTCGGTGGTGACGTCGCCGGTGTTCACGCCGGTGCTGTCCACCGCGTTGCGGTCACCGGTGACGAGGTTCGAGTCGTCGACGTCACTGTCCCGGACGACCACGCCGCCGTCGCTCGCGACGTTGTCGCTGTTGTCGATGTCGAAGTCCTGGTCGATGTCGACGTCGCCGCCGGCGATGATGTTCTGGTTGACGTTGGTCGAGTTGTCCTCGATGTGGCTGTTGTACTCGTAGTAGTTGCTGACCTCGCGGACCAGGTAGTGCTTGGCGTCCTCGTCGTCCCCGTGCGGCGGGTGCGAGGGGTGGTACGAGGCCGGGCCGTTGTCGATCGAGTAGTTGCGGTTCGCCTCGATCTCGTTGAAGTGGTTGTGCCAGCCCTCGGCGATGTCGCCGACGGTGCAGCCCTGCAGCTCCGCGAAGTCCTGGAGGTCACCTTCGGGGTTGTCCTCCAGCCAGGCCAGCAGCTCCTGGATCAGGCTCTCGATGCTCGTGGTCGCCATGGTGGTCACTCCCGTGCTCGTGTGGTCTGTCCGCTCCGGACGGTCCCGTCCGGCGATGACGCAAAGGTAGGAGCCGGGAGCGGGCCGGACATCGGGGATCGCGCACAGTCCGCTTCCGACCGGCCCCGGGCGCCGCGGCCCGGGGCACCTGGGGCACTAGGGCTCGAGCCGGACGCGGACCGTGACCGACCCGGCGTTGTCCTCCAGACACCCGTCGTGGATGCGGAGCCGGAGCCGGCCGGAGTGCGGCGCGGTGCGGGTGCCTCCGGAGCCGATCACGTCGAAGCCGTCGCCCAGGCTGGTCAGCAGCATCGCGTACGGCAGGTCCGGACCGAGCTTGCACGGCTGGTAGATGGACGCGTCGGCCTCCGCCGAGTAGCCGTCCGGCCCGACCCGGGGATGGTTGCGCTCGTCGACGGTCCAGGTACCGGATACGTAGGTCACCGAGAACCGTTCTCCGCCGGAGAGCTGGAGCGGTGTGTCCTGCCAGCCGGACCGCGCGTCCACGGTCACGGTATGGGCCGGCTCCGGTTCGGGCTCCGGTTCCGGCTCGGGTCCCGGCTCGGGCGGGGCTTGCGGGTCCGGGGTGCGGACGGGCGGCGACGGTTCCCGACGCGGCTCCGGCAGCGGGTCACCTCGGGGCGCTGTGGACCCCGGCGGCGGTGGTGGTGGTGGCCCGGTGCTGGTCACATCGGGGACGGCTGCCGGCACGTCCGCCTCGCCGGAGGTGCCGCGCGGGCGCAGGAAGGTGCCGCCGGACCGCACGTCGTGAACCACGAACTCCACGACCGCGACGCGAGCCGGGGCCACCACGAGCAGGCTGTCGGCGCTGAAGCCCTTCCATGCGGTGCCGCGGAAGGCGAAGGCGGCGGTCGAGGCGACCGGGTCGAGGAGCGGGTTCCCGCAGCCGCACTTCACCCGCGGCCGGCCGAGCCGGTCGACGAGAACCGCCGTCCCCGCCTGCAGCACGGACTGGCGCGGCGTCGCCCGGCCGTCGCGGTAGCCGTGGTTGGTGACCCGCGTGTCGGCGCGCAGCAGCACGGGGGTCAGCCCGCCCACGAAGCGCGGGACCTCCGCCGGTGCGATGCCCTGCACGGCCGACCAGGCGGCCCCCTGCTCGGGATGGGCGAGCAGGAACGCGACGAGTCCGGCCTTGTCGCAGCTGCCCTCGTTGCGAGTGCCGCCGTAGAGGGCCGGCTGGTCGCCGGGCAGCGCAGGCGTCCCCGGGCCGGCACCGGGCGGGACTCGACCGGGCACGACCGGGCGGCTGCCCGTGACGAGGTCGCCGGTGAACGGGTCGACGCCGGGGGCCGCCGCGGCCTCGAGGAACACCTCGCCCGGCTCGGTCACCCCGGCGAGCCGCTGCCAGGCGGCCGGCGCGACCACGACGGCGGCGATCACCGTCAGAACGGCCAGGACGGTGGCCGCGAGCGGCCACCACGCCCGCCGCGGAGCGGGGGTCGCCGCGGGCGGGCCCGGTCGGCGGGCGGGGACCGCCGGCCGATCCGACGGCGTGCCGAAACGGTCCTCGGTGGGCGCCCCGACCGGTCCGGGCGCCGCGACCGGCGCGGGCCGGGCAGGCAGGGCCGGGGCCGCCGCGACCCGGGGAGCGGCGCCGCCCGCCGCGGCCGCGGCGCCGAGGGCGACCGCGTTCTTCGGGTGCGCGTCGACGGCCACCGGACGGCCCAGCCGCTGCGAAACGAGCACCGACACGAGCGGCACCCGCGACGACCCGCCCACCAGCAGGACCGTCGCGAGATCGGCCGACTCCAGGTCCGCCGACGCGATCACCCGCTCCAGGACGTCGAGGGTCGGGATGAGCGTCGGGCGGACGAGGTCCTCGAACTCGGCGCGGGTGAGTCGCACCTCCGTCGCGATGCCGCCCACGGCGACCGGGATCACGGTCTCCGTGTCGGCCGACAGGGCCTCCTTCGCCGCGACGCATTCGGCGCGCAGGCGCGTGAGCGCGGCAGCCGTCGACGGGTCGGACGGATCCAGCTCCCCCAGTTCCGGCACCGACCGCTGGACGTGTCCCACGACCGCCTCGTCGAGATCGACGCCGCCGAGTCGCTCGACGCCCTCGGGTGTGCCGAGCAGCTCGAGACCGGAGTCGGTCCGGCGCAGCACCGCGGCGTCGAACGTGCCGCCGCCGAGGTCGTAGACCGCCAGCGCCTGCCCGACGTCGAGGCGGGCGCCGGCCAGGTAGGACCGGGCCGCGGCCTCGGGTTCGGTGAGCAGCAGCGCCTCGTCGAACCCGGCGAGGCGCACCACCTGCTGGAGCAGGTCGCGCTTGTACGGACCCCAGTTCGCCGGATGGGTGACGGCGGCGGCGGCCGGTGCGGCACCCTCCCGCTCGACGACCGCGTCGAGCACCCAGGTGAGCAGGGTCGCGGTGAGCACGTCCGCGGACATCGGGGAGCCGGCGATCATCACCGGGACCGGGTCCCCGAACCGCCGCTTGAACTCCCGGGCCACCCGGTCGGGCTCGCCGAGCGCCCGGCGCTGGGCGGCCTCGCCCACCACCATCCGGCCGTCCGGGCCGAGGAACACCGCCGACGGCACGGCGCTGGTACGCGTGCCGAGGTCGACGATCTCGGCGCGCCCGCCCCGGTGCACGGCCGCAGCGGTGAAGGTCGTGCCGAGATCGACCCCGAGCCGGTAGCCTTCCACCGTCGCGGTCCCCCAGGTCTCCCCGACCCGGATGGCACGATAGTGCCCGGTGCGGTCGCCGGGAAGCGCTCGGCGGGCCGTCCGGGTCGCGCCGGCACCGGCTAACGGACGCCCGCGATACTCCGATGGCCTTGCAGGCGGCGGACCCGGCACGCGTGGGGCGCGTCCTGCGGGGTCGGGGACAGGGGGACGGCGATGGGCTACCAGCTCGGTATCGACCTGGGGACGACGTACACGGCGGCCGCCGTGTGCCGGTCCACCGGCGGTCGGTGGTCGGAGCCCGAGGTCGTGACGCTGGGTGACCGGGCGTCGGCGGTACCGTCGGTGATCTTCGCGGGGGCGGACGGCCAGGTGCTGGTGGGCGAGGCCGCGGACCGGCGCGCCGTCACCGACCCCGACGGGGTGGTGCGCGAGTTCAAGCGCCGGGTGGGTGACCCCACGCCGTTCGTCGTGGGTGGCCGGGCCTGGGGGGCGGAGGAGCTCTGCGCCCGCATGGTGCGCTGGGTGGTGGACCGGGTAGCCGCCCGGGAGGGAGGGCCCGCGGAGCGCGTCGCCGTGACGCATCCGGCGTCCTGGGGTGGGCACAAGAAGGACCTGCTGGCGCGCGCGCTGGACGGCCACGGTCTGGCCGAGGTGACCTTCCTGGCCGAGCCGCAGGCCGCGGCGCTGCACTACGCCGCAGCCGAGCGCGTCGCGGCCGGTTCGACGATCGCGGTGTACGACCTCGGCGGGGGCACCTTCGACGCCGCGGTCGTCCGCAAGAACGGCACGTTCGCGCTGCTCGGACGCCCCGAGGGCCTCGACCGCCTCGGCGGGGTGGACTTCGACCAGGTCGTGTTCGACCACGTGGTCGCGGGCGCGCCGGAAGCCTTCGCGGGATTGGACGAGGCCGACCCCGCGGTGCTCGCTGCGGTCGCCCGGTTGCGCCGCGAGTGCACGGAGGCGAAGGAGGCCCTCTCGGCCGACACCGAGGTGACGATCCCGGTGCTGGTGCCGCAGGCGCAGACCTCGGTGCGGCTGCACCGCAGCGAGTTCGAGGCCGCGATCGCCGGGCGGGTCGACGAGACCGTCGCCGCGCTGCGCCGGGCCGTGTCGTCCGCGGGGCTCGCGCCCGAGCAGCTGACCGCGGTGTTGCTGGTGGGCGGCTCGTCGCGGATCCCGCTGGTCGCCCAGCGGGTGTCCGAGGTGCTCGGCCGGCCGGTGGCGGTGGACGCCGACCCGAAGAACGCGATCGCGAAGGGCGCGGCGCTGGCGGTCGCGCCGCGGCCGACGTCGTCGTGGCCGGCGGCGGTCGTGGCCCCGGTGCCGCCGCAGGCACCGCCGGCCGCCGCGGCGCAGGCCGGTGCGCCGACCCCGCGGGCTCCGTTCGGGGCATCGGGGGGGTCCGCGCCGGGCGGCTCGGTGGTCCCGGTCCCGGTGCCCGCTCCGCCGGCGGCGGTTGCGCTCCCGCCCCGGCCGCCGATCGGCGGGCCGCCCGCGACCGCCCAGTTCGCCGGCGACGCCGACGAGCCCGTCTGGGAGGACGACGAGCCCCCGGCGCGCCGCCGGCCCGCGGGCCTGCTCGTCGGCGCGGGCGGGCTGCTGGCCGTGCTCGCGCTGGTCGTCACCGTCCTGCTGTGGCCCGAGCGCGACGTCACACCGACGGGCGGCTTCAGTACCGGCACCGGGGGTGCGCCGGTGACCACCGAGGTCCCACCAGCGACGACGCCGCCGGCGGGCCCGTCGCCTGCCGCCGGCGAGCCGGCTGCGGACCGGCCGCCGGCGAACCGCGGGGGCGGGGGCGGGGGCGGGCGCGCCCCGGCGACGACGCAACCGCCGCCGGTGCCGACGACGGTGAAGCCGACCACCCCGCCGCCCCCCTCGTCGTCCGCGCCGCCGTCGTCACC
>DATLGI010000145.1:0-22575 GCA_035540535.1 Pseudonocardia sp. | reverse complement strand
TCCCCGATCCGCCCCCACCGCGAGTGCGCCGTCGCGGCACGGCGAGTTCGCCGATCCGACACGGTGAGCTCGCCGATCAGGCCGAGGCGTCCCCCGTGCCCGGTTCCGGCGTCGCCCCGCCCGCTCCGCCCGGCCGCGCCGACGACCCGCTCGCCGCCGTCGCCGCGCTCGGCCTGCCCGGCCTGCACCTCGCCGACCCCGCGGCCGTGCACCCGCTGCTCGCCCGCCTGCGCGCCGTCCCGGCCGACGCGACCGCCGTGCTCGACCATCCCGCCCTGCGCGCGGCCGTCGAGCGCTCCGTCGACGACGCCGAGGCCGGCCTGGACGCCCGCCCGCTGGCCGACGCCGTGCTCGGGCTGCTCGGGGAGACGGGTGCCGGTGCCGCGGCCGCGCGACCCTGGCTCGGCGCGCTCGCCCTGCCCGACGAGGACGGCCTGCCCGCCCGCGCCGACGAGCTGCTGCTCCCCGACGCGGCGCTGCGCCCGCTGCTGCACCCCGACGCCCCGCTCGGCGTCCTCGACCCCGACCTCGCCGCCGCCGTCCCGCGGGCGCTGCTCACCGCGCTGGGCGTCCTCGACGGTTTCGCCGTCCTCCTCGACCCGGACGCCACCGGGCCCGACCACGACCTCGACGACGAGGAAGCGTGGTGGGCCGCCCGCCAGGACGGGCCGACCCACCTCGTCGCGGTGCGCGATCTCGACCTGGTCGACGACGGCGCCTGGTCCGCCGCCCTGCACCTGCTCGCCGGCGACCGCGCCACCCGCGCGGCGCTGCTCGACCCCGGCGGGTACACCGCGTGGTGGCTCGCCCGGCACGCCCGGCTCGGCGGGCGCGGGCCGGGGTACTGGCGGCTGCCGTCGGCGACCGTCCTGACCGGCCTCTACGACGCCGCCCCGGCCGCCCTCGACGAGCAGGTGCTCGCCGCGATCGGGGTCCGCGCCGGCCTCGACGTCGGCGGCCCCGCGCAGGCCGCCGACCTGCTCGCCCGCCTCGCCGATCCCGCCCGTCGCCCCGGTCCCGCGCTCGCCGTGGCCGCGCACGCCGCGCTCGCCGCCGCCGTCGCCGACGGCCGGGTGGATCCGGCGATACTCGACCCGCCCGAGCACGTCCGCGCGCTGGACGGCGAAATCGCCGACGCCGCCGACGCCACCGTTCTCGATGCGCCCTGGTACGCCGCCGTGCTGCCGGCCGGCGAGCTCGTGGCGGGCGGGGCGGGCGCGGCGCTCGCCGACCTGCTGGACCTGCCGCTCGCCTCCGACGTCGTCGCCGCCGAGGTCGAGGGCAGCGGGCGGGCGGTGGCGTGGGCCGCGCTGCCGCTCGCCGTGCTGGCCTGTCACGACCTGGGCCTGCCGGTGCCGCCCGGCGAGGTGTACCTGCACGACGTGCTCGCGGTCCGGGTGCGCCGCCCGGCGCCCGCCCGGCACGAGGTGCCGCTCTGGCGCGACACGGCGGGCCGCTGGCACGCCGTCGACCCCGTCCGGGCCCTGCCCGCCGTGCTCGCCGCGCACCGTCCCGGGGAGGTGATCGTGGAATGAACGGCGTGAATCCCGTGCTAGGAAGGGCTGTGCACACCGGAACCGGCAACGGTGCCCCGCGACGGCCCCGCCGGGTCTGCGTGCTGTCGGTGCACACCTCGCCGCTGGAGCAGCCCGGCACGGGCGACGCGGGCGGGATGAACGTCTACATCGTGCAGACGGCGCGGCGGATGGCGGAGCGCGGCGTCGAGGTGGAGATCTTCACCCGTGCCACGTCCTCGGAGCATGCGCCGGTGGTGGAGCTGGCGCCCGGCGTGCTGGTCCGGCACGTCGCGGCCGGGCCGTACGAGGGACTCGGCAAGAACGACCTGCCCGCGCAGCTGTGCGCGTTCACCGCCGGCGTCCTGCGGGCCGAGGCGCACCACGAGCCGGGGCACTACGACGTGATCCACTCGCACTACTGGCTCTCCGGGCAGGTCGGCTGGCTCGCGCGGGACCGGTGGGGCGTGCCGCTGGTGCACTCCGCGCACACCCTCGCCCGGGTCAAGAACGCCGCGCTGGCCGACGGCGACGCCCCCGAGCCGGTGGTCCGGGTGATCGGCGAGGACCAGGTGGTCGCCGAGGCCGACCGCCTGGTGGCGAACACCGCGGCCGAGACGCGCCAGCTGGTGGAGCTCTACCGCGCCGATCCGCGGCGCACCGTCGCCATCCCGCCCGGCGTCGACCTCGTGCGCTTCGCCCCGGGCGACCGCGCCGCCGCCCGTCGCGCCCTCGGCCTGCCCGCGGACGCCGTGGTGCTGGCGTTCGTCGGGCGCATCCAGCCGCTCAAGGCCCCCGACGTGCTGCTGCGGGCCGCCGCGGCCCTGCTGCGCAGCCATCCGGGCCTGCGGGCCCGGTTGGTCGTGCTGGTCGTCGGCGGGCCGTCGGGCACCGGGCTGGCGGAGCCCACGGCCCTGCAGGGGCTGGCGTCGGCGCTGGGTCTGACCGACGTCGTGCGGTTCCTGCCGCCGCAGGCCGGCGCCGCGCTGGCCGGTGTCTACCGCGCCGCGGACACGGTCGCGGTGCCGAGCCACAACGAGTCCTTCGGGCTCGTCGCGCTGGAGGCGCAGGCGTGCGGCACGCCGGTGGTCGCCGCGCGGGTGGGCGGGCTGCCGGTGGCCGTCGCCGACGGGGAGTCTGGCGTCCTCGTCCCCGGGCACGACCCAGCCGACTGGGCACGCGCGCTGGCCGGGCTGGTGCTCGACCCCGCGCGCGGCGAGCGGCTCGCCCGCGGTGCGGTCGCGCATGCGGCGCGGTTCTCCTGGGACGCCACCACGGACGCGCTGCTCGACACCTACGCCGGGGCGGCCGCGGAGTTCGCCGCGCGGCGGGCGCCGGTGCCGGCCGCGGTCGGGGGGCTGTGGTGAGCGCGGTCGAGCGGGTGGACGCGTTGGTCGGCGCGGCGCTGGCGGACCTGGGGGTGGACCACCACCGCCGCGAACCCGGCCAGTTCCTCGTGACGCTGCCCGGCGTCAACCGGCTGCAGACGCACTGCTGGCTGCTCGTGCGCGAGCACTCGCTGTTCGTGCAGGCCTTCGTGTGCCGGCAGCCCGACGAGGAGCACGCGGCGGTGTACCGCTTCCTGTTGCAGCGCAACGCCCGGCTCTACGGGGTGCACTACACGCTCGACCGGATCGGCGACATCCACCTCGTCGGCCGGGTGCCGCTGCACGCGGTGACGTCCGAGGAGCTGGACCGGGTCCTCGGGCAGGTTCTCGACGCCGCCGACGACGACTTCAACACCCTGCTCGAGCTCGGTTTCGCCTCCTCGATCCGCCGCGAGCACGCCTGGCGCACGCGGCGCGGGGAGTCCACCGCGAACCTGCGCGCCTTCGAGCACCTGTTCTGACGCGAGTGCGCCTCTCCATGCGCGCGAACGGCCCCTGCCACGAGCCCGACGGTCGAGCCGTCGTCGCCTGATCGTGACCTCGCCCGGCCAACCCGGCACCGCCCCCGGAACGTCCTGACCCGGACCGCGCGTGGGCGGGGCAGAGGAGGCGGTGACGGTGCGATGGTCGGTACGGCGGGACGGGGTTCGGCCGCGACCGCGGGTGCGCCCGCTGGTCGTCGGGGCGCTCGCGGCCGTGGTGGCGGTGCTGGCCGCGGCGGTGGTGGTGCTGGAGGCGGGGCCGTCGGGCGCCGATCCGGCCGCCTCCGGCGGTGCCGGCACCGAACGCGGCCCCGCCGCGGGCCCGCCCGAGCCCGCGATCGCCGGTGACGCGGCCGTGTCCGCACCGGCCCCGACCGGCGCGCCCCTGCAGGCACCGCTGCCGACCGGGCCGGTGGGCCGCGAGGTCGTGCGGTCGGCGCAGCTCACCGTCGAGGTCGGCGACGTCGTGGAGGCGGCGCGCTCGGTGCGGACGGCGGTCGCCGCCGTCGACGGCTTCGTCGCCGCCGAGCAGTCCGACGACACCGGGGCCTACTTCGTGCTGCGCGTTCCCGCCGGCGCGCTCGACCGCCTGATCGACGACGTCGCCGCGCTCGGCGGGACGGTCGCGCGCGGCGGCCGGGTCGAGGACGTCACCGAGCAGGTCGTCGATCTCGACGCCCGGGTGGCGAGCCAGCAGGCGAGCGTCGCGCGGGTGCGGGCGCTGCTGGCCGAGGCCAGCACCATCGCCGACGTCGTCGCGATCGAGGCGGAGCTCGCCCGCCGCGAGGCCGAACTGGACTCTCTGGTGAGCCGGCTGGAGTACCTGCGCGAGCAGGTGGCGCTGTCGACGCTGACGGTCGACCTGCGCGGCCCGGACGCCGCGGACGACGACGAGGTCCCGCCCGGGTTCGCGGGTGGGCTCGCCGCGGGCTGGGACGGGCTGCGCGCGCTGGGCGGTGCGTCGGCGGCCGTCGTCGGGTTCGTGCTGCCGTTCGTCCCGGTGCTGGGAGTCCTCGCGCTGCTCGGGTGGGGGATCCGGCGACGGGCGCTGCGGCCGGCCGCGGCGGTGCCGGGCGGACCGGGAGCCCCCGGAAGCTCGTGACCGGAGCGGGCGCGTCCCCGGCCTCCTTCACCCGCAGGTCGAGACCGGCCTAGCATGTGCTACCGACCGGTACCCGGGCGCTGGCGCGGCCCGTCCATTCATCGCACCGCCACCTCGCAAGGGAGCGACCATGCCCATCCGCAGCCCCTACCCCGACGTCGAGATCCCCGAGGTCTCCCTCCCGGAGTTCCTGTTCGCCGACGGGTTCGGCGATCGCGCCGGAGCGCCCGCGCTGATCGACGGCGGCTCGGGGGCGAGCGTCACGTTCGGCGAGCTGACCGGGATGGTGGACAGGGTCGCGGCGGCGCTGGCCGAGCGGGGGATCGGCGCGGGGGACGTCGTGGGCATCTTCGCCCCGAACAACCCGTACTGGGTGGCCGCGTTCCACGGGGTGCTGCGGGCGAACGCGATCGTCACGAGCGCGAACTCGCTGTACACCCCCGGCGAGCTCGCCCACCAGCTGCGCGACTCCGGCGCCCGCATGCTGATCACGGTCTCGCCCTTCCTGGACCGGGCGAAGGCGGCGGCGCGGGAGGTCGGCCTGGGCGACGACGCGATCATCACGCTGGATCCCGCCGAGGGGCACACCTCGCTGCGCGACCTGCTCGCGACCTCGGCCGAACCGCCCGCGCTCACCGTCACCGCCGACGACACCGCGGTGCTGCCGTACTCGTCCGGCACCACGGGGATGGCCAAGGGTGTCGTGCTCACGCACCGGAACCTGGTGGCCAACCTCTGCCAGATCCAGACGGTCTTCAAGGGCGACACCACCACCAAGATCCTCGCGGTGCTGCCGTTCTTCCACATCTACGGCATGACCGTGATGATGAACGCGGGCCTGTTCATGCGGCAGACGGTCGTCACGATGCCGAAGTTCGACCTGCCGGACTTCCTGCGCGTGGTGTCCGAGCACGGGATCCAGCGCGTCTACATCGCCCCTCCGGTGGCCGTGGCGCTGGCCAAGCACCCGATCGTCGACCAGTACGACCTGTCCTGCGTCGACGTCATCTTCTCCGGCGCCGCCCCGCTCGATGCCGAGCTCGGCCACGCCGTGGCCAAGCGGCTGGGGTGCGAGGTGCTGCAGGGCTACGGCATGACCGAGATGAGCCCGGTCAGCCACGTGATCCCGGACGGGCGCACCGACCTCGACCTGAACAGCGTCGGCTTCCTCGTGCCGAACATGGAGGCCAAGCTGATCGACCCGGAGACCGGCGAGGAGGTCGGCCCGGGCGCGTCCGGCGAGCTGGTCTGCCGCGGCCCGAACATCATGAAGGGTTACCTGAACAACCCCGAGGCGACGGCCGCGACGATCGACCCCGACGGCTGGCTGCACACCGGCGACGTGGCCGTGGTCGACGACAACGGCGTGTTCACCATCGTCGACCGGGTCAAGGAGCTGATCAAGTACAAGGGCTACCAGGTGCCGCCGGCCGAGCTGGAGGCACTGCTGCTCACCCACGACAAGGTCGCCGACGTCGCGGTGATCGGCGTGCGCGACGACGAGGGCGAGGAGGTGCCCAAGGCGTTCGTCGTCAAGCAGGAGTCGGGCGCGGACCTCACCGAGGACGACGTCATGGCCTACGTCGCCGAGCGGATCGCCCCGCACAAGAAGGTGCGCGTGGTGGAGTTCATCGACCAGATCCCGAAGTCGGCGTCCGGGAAGATCCTGCGCAAGGACCTGCGGGCGCGCGAGGCGACCAGGGCCTGACCCGCCCTGCTCGTCGAACGCGGTTCGGATCCGGGTCCGCCGCTCGGGCTCGTTCGCCCGGTTGGGGGATACCGATCTGTGCCCGTCGTGCACCGCCCGTACCGTGAACCGATGCAGCGGACCGACTCGCGCCTGTCCCTGGACGAGCAACTGTGCTTCGCCCTGTACTCCGCGTCGCGCGCGATGACGGGCTGCTACCGGCCGCTGCTGCGCCGAACGGGGCTCACCTACCCGCAGTACCTGGTGCTGCTCGTGCTGTGGGAGCGGGGCGCGACGACGGTCGGCGGGCTCGGGGACGCGCTCCAGCTGGAGAGCGGCACCCTCTCGCCGCTGCTCAAGCGGCTGGAGGGCAGCCGGCTGATCACGCGCTCGCGGGTGCCGGAGGACGAACGCTCGGTCCTGGTGTCGTTGACGGCCGCCGGCCGGGAGCTGCGCGAGCGGGCCGAGCCGGTGCCCGGTGAGGTCGAGCGGGCGACCGGGATGGCCCGGGCGGAGATCGCGGAGATGCGCGCCGCGCTGCTGGCGCTGGCCGAGCGGCTGCGCGCCGCGGAGGTCGGGCCGGCCTGACGCGCGGGCGCCCGCGGTGACCCTCCGCGCCGGGGTGCAGGTGTGCCGCGGCTCGTGGCGCAGGCCTCCGGCGTACGACGGCGCTGTCGCACGCGGAGGTCCTGCCGGCCCTTCGACGGGCCGCCGTCACCCTCTCCCGTGATCGGCCGGCGGTCAACGCCCGCGACCCCGTCGTGGCCGCCGGAGCGGTCAGGCCGGCACGGACACCCCGACGCCGCCGCGGGTGGCCGCCCCGTACCGCGCGATCTCGGCGTCCAGGTCGAGCGGCCCGGTGCGCATCCCGGTGTCGTCGCCGAGCCGGTCGGCGGGAACGAGCCAGCTCACCTCGAACTCGATGCCGTCGGGGTCGCGGGCGTAGAGCGCCTTCGTCGACCCGTGGTCCGACGCGCCCACGAGCGCGCCGCGCGCGCGGAGCACCTCGCCGACGCGCTGCAGCTCCCCGAGCGTGTCGACCTCCCACGCCAGGTGGTACAACCCGACGCTGCCCCGCCCGGCCGGCGAGTCCGCCGCCTGGTCACCGACGCCGAACAGGCCGAGGTCGTGGTCGTTGGTCGACCCCTCGGCCTGCAGGAACGCGGCCTTGCCGGCGATGCCGGCGACGACGCGGAAGCCGAGGGCGTCGCGGTAGAAGGCGACGCTGGTGTCGACGTCGCGGACGTAGAGGACGGCGTGGTTGAGCCGCTGGACGGGCATCGGGACCTCCGAACATGTGAACTCTCAAGTGCGACGGTACCGGAGTTTTGATGAGAGTTCAAGTAACAGGTATGCTCGGCTCCGTGGACGCGACGACCGAGGACCCCCGCTGGCTCGACGACGACGAGCGCGACGCGTGGCTGTCCTACGTCGCCATGACGACCCTGCTCGAAGGCGCGCTGGACCGCCAGCTGCAGCGCGACGTCCGCATCCCGCACGCGTACTACCGGATCCTGGCGATGCTCTCCGAGGTACCGGACCGCACGCTGCGGATGAGCGACCTGGCTGCCGTCACGCAGAGTTCGCAGAGCCGCCTCTCCCACGCCGTGGCCCGGCTGGAGACCGCCGGATGGGTGCGCCGCACCCCCTGCCCCGACGACCGGCGCAGCACCCTCGCGACCCTGACCGAGTGCGGCTTCCGGGTGCTCGCCGCGGCCGCGCCGGGCCACGTCGAAGCGGTGCGCACCCGCGTGTTCGACCGGCTGACCCGGCAGCAGGTGCACCAGCTGCACGCCATCTGCCAGGCCGTGCTCGCCGGGCTGGCCGACGAGCCCGGCGCGGCGGCCGTGCCGGGTCTCCGCCGGCCTGAGGGGTACGACGCGTCCCGGTGAGCGCGCCCGTCGCGCGTCGGGGCGCGGCCGCACCGGCGGGCCTGACCCGTGCGGTCGTCGTCGAGGGCCTCGCGGTCGGTTCCGTGCACCCCGTCGTCTCCCCGCGCGGCGCACCGGCGATCATTCCGGGCGGGAACGGCTCGACGGAGGGGGCGGCATGCGGATCGCGCCGGCGGCCACGGCGGCGATGCTCGCCGCGGCGGCGGTCCTGGGCGGTTGCACCGCCGTCGTGCCCGGCTCGGCGACGCCGGTCGGGGCGTCCGCGGCCGTCGGGGTCCCGTCCACCACCGTCGCCCCGCCGCCCGGCCTGCACGTCGACGAGCTCGAGCGGTTCGCGATCGTCCCCCCGCCGGGCTGGACCGCCGACCACAGCGATCCGCAGGCGGCCGTCGTCTTCCGCGCGGCGGCCGGCGACCCGAGCCCGGCCGGGGCGTTCACCGCGAACATCTACGTCACGGTCGCCGACGACGGCCCGGACCTGGCCGCGGTCGTCGCCGACGCCCGCCGGCGGCTGCCGCAGGAGCTCGTGGACTACCGGTCGGTCACCGACGAGCCGGTGGTGCTCGACGGGGACGTCCCGGCGCACCTGCTCGGCGGGACGTTCACCTTCGACCGACCCCTGCGCAACCTGCAGCTGCTCACCGTCCACGACGGTCTGACGATCATCGTCACCGGTACGGCGCCGGCGGGCACCTGGCCGGCGCATGCCGAGGCGATCGACGCGGCACTGCGCACGCTGGTCGTCGAGGTGTGAGCCGAGCTGGAAGAGTGTGCGCCATGGGAACCCCGAAGGATCGGTCGCGGGCCCGCGCATCGACGCTCGTCCTGCTGCGTCACGGGCAGAGCACGTGGAACGCCGAGAACCTCTTCACCGGCTGGGTGGACGTCCCCCTGTCCGAGACCGGTGAGCAGGAGGCCCGCCGCGGCGGCCGGCTGCTGCGCGAGGCGGACCTGCTGCCCGACGTCGTGCACACCTCGCTGCTGCGCCGCGCCATCTCCACCGCGAACCTCGCCCTCGACGCGTGCGACCGGCACTGGATCCCGGTCCGCCGCGACTGGCGGCTCAACGAGCGCCACTACGGGGCGCTGCAGGGCAAGGACAAGAAGCAGACCCTCGCGGCCTACGGCGAGCAGCAGTTCATGCTCTGGCGCCGCTCCTACGACGTGCCGCCGCCGGACATCGAGCTCGGCTCCGAGTTCTCCCAGGACTCCGACCCGCGCTACGGCGGCACGCCCGTGCCGCGGGCCGAGTGCCTCGCCGACGTCGTCGCGCGGTTCCTGCCGTACTGGGAGTCGGCGGTCGTGCCGGACCTGCGGGCCGGGCGCACGGTGCTGCTCGCCGCGCACGGCAACTCGCTGCGGGCGCTCGTCAAGCACCTCGACGGCATCTCCGACGCCGACATCGCCGGGCTGAACATCCCCACCGGCATCCCGCTGCGCTACGACCTCGACGACGACCTCGCGCCGACCACCCCGGGCGGGCGCTACCTCGACCCGGACGCGGCCGCCACCGCCGCGGCCGCGGTGGCCGCGCAGGGTCGCTGACCCCCGCGCCCGACCCCCGACCGCGGCGGGGGACCCGAGGCCGCCGGGCCGCGTGGCGGCGGGCCGGTGAACCGGCGGTGAACGGGCGCGGAACACTGCCCGCGCAGTGCCTCGTACCGGCCACGACGGGGCGCTCGGACCACCCGTCCGGCGTCCGGGCCCGCTTACGATGCGCTCGTGACCCTCTGGTGGTGCACGCTGCTGGCGGCCGCGGCGCTGCTGCTGGGCACGGCCGTCGGGATCCTCGTCGCGCGCCGGCAGGCCCCGGCCCCGTGCGCCGAGCCCCCGCCCGAGCCGACACTGGCCGACCTGCTCCAGCGCGTCTTCCGTTCCTCCGAGGCCGGCCTGGCGGTGATCGGGCGCGGCGGCGAGGTCGTGCTGCACAACGCGCGGGCCCGGGCGCTGGGAGTGGTGCGCGCCGGGCGGCCCGACCCCCGCGCGTGGGCGGCCTGCCAGCGGGTCCTGCAGGCCGAGGCGCCCGCCGACGTCGACCTGTCCCCGCTCGACCGGCGCGGCCGCCAGCCGGCCGCCGTCCTGGCCCACGTCCGCCCCCTGGGCGGGGGTTTCACCCTGGTCGAGGCGGCGGACACCTCGGACGCCGTGCGGCTGGAGGCCACCCGCCGCGACTTCGTCGCCAACGTGAGCCACGAGCTCAAGACGCCCGTCGGCGCCGTCGCGCTGCTCGCCGAGGCGGTGCTCGACGCCGCCGACGACCCGGCGGAGGTCCGCCACTTCGGGACCAAGATCCTCAACGAGGCCAGCCGGCTCGGCGCCCTGGTCACCGAGCTGATCGCGCTGTCGCGGCTCACCGGGGCGGAGCGGCTGCCCGAGCTCGCCGAGGTCGACGTCGACGACGTCGTGCGCGAGGCGCTGGCCCGCTCGCGGCTGGCGGCCGAGGCGGCCGGCATCGAGATCACCGTCGACCGGCCGTCCGGGCTCACCGTCGACGGTGACCGCACCCTCCTGGTGACGGCGCTGTCGAACCTCGTCGACAACGCGATCGCCTACTCGCCGCCGCACTCGTCGGTGTCGCTGTCGCGCCGCCGCGACGGCGAGGTCGTCGAGATCTCGGTGACGGACCGGGGCATCGGCATCGCCCCCGAGCACCAGCAGCGGGTCTTCGAGCGGTTCTTCCGGGTCGACCCCGCCCGTTCCCGGGCCACCGGCGGCACCGGCCTCGGCCTGGCGATCGTCAAGCACGTGCTCGCCAACCACGGCGGCGAGGTGCGGTTGTGGAGCAGCCCGGGCACCGGCTCCACGTTCACGATGCGGCTGCCGGCGCGCCCGTCCGACCCGACGGACGACGGCCCGGACGACCACCCCGGCCGCGCGGCGCGTGCCGGGACACCAGGGAGGACCACATGACCCGAGTGCTCATCGTCGAGGACGAGGAGTCCTTCGCCGACCCGCTCGCGTTCCTGCTCCGCAAGGAGGGGTTCACCACCGCGGTCGCCGCCACCGGGCAGGACGCGTTGGAGGAGTTCGACCGCAACGGCGCCGACATCGTGCTGCTGGACCTCATGCTCCCGGGGATGGGCGGCACCGACGTGTGCCGGGCGCTGCGGTCGCGCTCCGCCGTCCCGGTGATCATGGTGACGGCGCGGGACAGCGAGATCGACAAGGTGGTCGGCCTCGAGATCGGCGCCGACGACTACGTCACGAAGCCCTACTCGGCGCGCGAGCTGATCGCCCGCGTGCGCGCCGTCCTGCGCCGGGGCGGGGAGGGCGCCGACGCCGACACGCCCGGGGTGCTGGAGGCCGGCCCGGTACGGATGGACGTCGAGCGGCACGTCGTCACGGTCGACGGCGCCGAGGTCTCGTTGCCGCTCAAGGAGTTCGACCTGCTCGAGTACCTGCTGCGCAACGTCGGCCGGGTGCTCACCCGCGGCCAGCTCATCGACCGCGTCTGGGGTGCCGACTACGTCGGGGACACCAAGACCCTCGACGTCCACGTCAAGCGGCTCCGCTCGAAGATCGAGGCCGATCCGTCCATGCCGGTCCACCTGGTGACGGTCCGCGGCCTCGGCTACAAGTTCGAGGGGTAGGGCAGGTCGGTTAACCTGAACGGGTGCGCCTGGGTGTGCTCGACGTCGGGTCCAACACCGTCCACCTCCTGGTGGTCGACGCGCGCCGTGGCGGTCACCCGACCCCGATGACCTCGGAGAAGAGCGAGCTGCGGCTCGCCGAGAACCTGGACGGCAGCGGCGCCCTGACCCGCGCCGGCGCGGACCGCCTCGTGCGGGCGGTCGCCAGGGCCGCGACCGCCGCCACCGAGGCGGGTTGCTCCGACCTGCTGGCCTTCGCCACCTCCGCGCTGCGCGACGCCGCGAACTCCGCCGCGGTACTCGCCCGCGTGCGGGAGGAGACGGGCGTCGCGTTGCAGGTCCTGCCCGGCGAGGACGAGGCGCGGTACACGTTCCTCGCGGTGCGGCGCTGGTACGGCTGGTCGGCCGGGCGGCTGCTGGTGCTGGACATCGGCGGGGGTTCCCTGGAGCTCGCAGCGGGGCGCGACGAGCATCCCGCCGTGGCGGCGTCGCTTCCGGTCGGGGCCGGCCGGCTCACCCGGGAGTGGTTCACCGCCGATCCGCCGACCCGCCGCGAGATCGCCGTGCTGGGCGAGCACCTGGAGGCGGTCCTCGAACCCGTCGCGTCCCGGATGCGCCGCGCGGGCAGCCCGGAGCTCGCCGTCGGTACGTCGAAGACCTTCCGGTCGCTGGCCCGGCTCACCGGGGCCGCCCCGTCCAGCGCGGGCCTACGGGTGCGCCGGTTGCTCACCGACGCGGGCCTGCGCCAGCTCGTCGCGTTCATCAGCCGGATGTCCTCCGCCGACCTCGCCGAGCTGGAGGGGGTGAGCGCCAGCCGCGCGCACCAGCTCGTCGCCGGCGCGCTCGTGGCCGAGGCGGCGATGCGGGCGCTGCGGGTGACGGCGCTGGAGATCTGCCCGTGGGCGCTGCGGGAGGGCGTGATCCTGCGGCGCCTCGACACGCTCGATGGCACTGCCCAGACCGACCGTTCGGCGCAGAACACGCCGGACGGGCTAGAAGGCTTGACGACTTTCGAGGCACGGTGTACGGGATGAGTCCCGAGACCGATCACCCCCGCCAGCGGACCGTCGCCGAGCTCCTCGCGGCACACGGCGACACGTCGGGCACCGGCCGGCGTCGCCGGCGCCGGCAGAGCGACGCGTCCGAGGACGGCACCGGCACCTGGAACGCGGCCGCGCTCGACACCGTCCGCCGTCCGGCTCCCCCCGGCGACCCGCGGTGGTCGGCCGCGCCCCCGCGGGACGAGTCGCCGCTGCTCCCCCCGCGCTCGGTGCTGCGCGAGCCGGTGCCCCGCGAGCCCGTCCCCGGTCGCGTGGCGGGACTGGCCCCGCCGACGTTGCCCGCCACGCTGACCCCGCGCCTGCCCGGCGATCGCGACATGCCCACCGAGCAGCTGCCGCGGTACCGGGACGCGGAGCCCGACATCGACCTCACCGGCCCCATCGCGGTCGTGCCCCTGACGCCGAGCGTCCCGCCGCGCGACGCCGGGCCGCCGACGCAGGCCACCCCGATGGACTTCGACGACGACGAACCGCTGGAGGAGCCGGGGCCGGCCGGCACCGCGGTCCTGGCCGACCCGGACGTCGTCGCCACCGAGGACGACGCGGGTACCGAGGACCACGAGTTCGGCGCCGACCCGGACCGGACCGGCGGCGTCGACGCCGGAGCGCCCGCGCGCGGCCGCGGTGCCCGCCGTCGCGACACCACGGCCGACGGCACCGGTGCGGGCTGGCCGGTCGTCGTCATGCAGTGGGTGCTGGGCGCGGTCGGCGGTGCCGTGCTGTGGGTGAGCTTCAGCTACCTGTGGCAGAACTTCACGGTGGTGGCGATCGCCGCGGCCGTCGTCGTCACCGTCGGCCTGGTGCTGGTGGTCCGCGGACTGCTCGGCGGCGACGACCGGCGCACCACGCTGCTCGCCGTGCTCGTCGGCCTGCTGCTCACGGCCTCGCCCGCGGTGCTCTGGTTGCTGCAGAGATGACCGGGCCGGCGGTGGCGCTGTCCTCGGCCTCCGTCTACCCGGAGCCGGCGGCGGCGGCGTTCGAGATCGCCGCGGAGCTCGGCTACGACGGCGTCGAGCTGATGGTGTGGTCGGATCCCGCCAGCCAGGACGTGCGGGCCGTGCAGCGGCTCGCCGACCGGTTCGCCGTTCCGGTCCTCGCCGTGCACGCCCCGTGCCTCGCGGTCACGCAGCGGGTGTGGGGCGCGGATCCGGTCGCCCGGCTCCGCCGCTCGGTGGCCGCCGCCGCCACCCTGCAGGCCCGCACCGTGGTGGTGCACCCTCCGTTCCGCTGGCAGCGCCGCTACGCCCACGTCTTCGCCGACGAGGTGGCGCGCGCGGGCGAGCACGCGGACGTCGCGCTCGCCGTCGAGAACATGTTCCCGGTGACGCGAGCCGGGGTGCGCGCGGTGCCGTACGCGCCGGGGTTCGACCCCACCGCGGTCGGCCACCGGCACTACACGCTCGACCTGTCGCACACCGCCGCCGCCGGGTCGGACGCGCTCGCGATGCTCGACCGCATGGGTGCCGGTCTCACGCACCTGCACCTCGCCGACGGTTCGGGTGCCCCCCGCGACGAGCACCTCGTGCCCGGGCGCGGTGGCCAGCCGTGCGCCGAGGTCTGCCAGCGGCTCGCCGACACCGGCTTCGCCGGCGTCGTCGTGCTCGAGGTGAGCACCCGTCGCTGCCGCACCCGCTACGAGCGCACGGCGCTGCTCGCGGAGTCGCTGCTGTTCGCCCGGCTGCACCTGCAGCCCACCGCGCGAGCCGAGGACCGGCCACCCCTGCCCGACCCCGCGCGTTCGCGCTGACCGGCGAGCGCGCACCCGGAGGTGTTCGCGCTCTCCGGACCTCGATGAGCCGCGTCACTGCGGTAGGGAACGCCGCCGGCCGGTTGTGATAGGGCTACCGCATGTCGCCGCTTCCCGACACCGGTACCGCTCCGTTCCGCGAGGCGCTCGGACTGGAGCAGCTGGCCGGTGGCCGGTTCGCCGCCGAGCTCGGCGGGCGCTGGACCGTGGGCCGCAAGGCGCACGGCGGGCTGCTGCTGGTGCTGCTCGCCCGGGCCGCCCTGGCGCGGCTGGCCGCCGACGCGCCGGGCGCGGCACCCGACCCGCTGGCGATCGCCGCGGACTTCCTGCGCGCTCCGGAACCCGGCCCGGTCGTCCTGCACACCGCCGTGCTCAAGCAGGGCCGCACCGCCTCGGTCGTCGCCGTGCGGCTGGAGCAGGACGGCCGGGCGATGCTGTCGGCGTCGGTCACGGCGGGGCGGCTGCCGCAGGCCGAGCCGCTCTGGGCGGACCTGCCCGACCTGCCCGCGCAGCCCCCGCCCGGTGCGCTCGACGCGGGCGCGGGCGACTCGGTGTTCACCCTGGCCTCGTCGTGCGACCTGCGCTTCGACGGCGCCAGCGTCGCGTTCGTCCGCGGGGAGTCCGCGGCGCCGGTGATCCGCGGCTGGGTGCGCCCGGTCGGCGAGGATCCCGACGTGCTGTTCGCCCTGCTCGCCGCCGACGTCCTGCCGCCGACGGTGTTCAACCTCGGCGGGCGCTTCGGTTGGGCGCCGACGGTGCAGCTCACCGCGTTGCTGCGCGCGCACCCGGCACCGGGATGGCTGCGGCTGCAGTCGCGGGCGCGGCAGGTCGGCGGGTCCTGGTTCGACGAGGACGCCGTCGTGGTCGACGCGGCGGGCCGGCTGGTCTGCCAGGCCCGCCAGCTCGCCCTCGCCCCGCTGTAGCCCGCCCCCTCGCCCCGACATGGAGACGTGTCGGTGTCTGCGGCAGTGGTGCGACCCCGAGAAGTCTCCATGTGGGGCGCTACCGTCCCCCGCATGACACGCATCGCGGTGCTCGGGGCGGGCAAGATCGGCGAGGCGCTGCTGGCCGGGCTGCTGTCGGCCGGCCGGGCCGCGGACGACCTGGTGTTCACCGAGCGGCATCCGGAGCGGGCGCGTGAGCTCACCGACCGGCTCGGGGTGGCGGCGGTGGACGTCGCGGGGGCCGCGGCGCACGCCGACGTCGTCGTCGTCGCGGTGAAGCCGCAGGACATCGCACCGGTGCTGGCCGAGCTCGCGCCGGTGCTACGCGCGGGCACGCTGGTGGTCTCGCTGTGCGCCGGCCTGCCGCTGGCCCTCTTCGAGCAGGCGCTGCCGGCGGGCACGCCGGTCGTGCGGGTGATGCCGAACACGCCGATGCTCGTCGGCGAGGCGATGAGCGCGGTGTCCGGCGGCGCGCACGTCGGCGAGGAGCACCTGTCGGTGGTGGAGAAGATTCTCGGGTCGGTCGGCCGCGTGGTGCGCGTGCCGGAGTCGCAGCAGGACGCGGTCACGGCGCTCTCCGGCTCCGGGCCGGCCTACTTCTTCTTCCTGGTCGAGGCGATGATCGACGCGGGCATCCTGCTCGGACTGCCGCGGACCGTCGCCGCGGAGCTCATCGTGCAGTCGGCGTTCGGCGCCGCCCGGATGCTGCGCGAGTCGGGCGACCACCCGGTGATCCTGCGCGAGGCCGTCACCTCCCCGGCGGGGACGACGATCGCCGCGATCAAGGAACTGGAGCGGCACGGCGTCCGGGCCGCGTTGATCGCCGCGATCGAGGCGGCACGTGACCGTTCGGCGCAACTGGGCCGCGACGCGCAGCCGCGACCAGCCCGATCGGCGGGCGGTGCTCACCCTGACGCGGAGCTGAATTCCTCGGTCGAGTGGCGTGGGGTGTCGGAGTAGTCACAACCTCCCCGCTAGACTCGGCCGGAACATCGGTACGACCCGGCCGAGGAGCCCGGGGGCCGGCCGGTGGGGACCCAGGAAAGCGGGGATCGGATGCCGTCCGAGGAGCCCGAGCAGCTCAACCTCACCAGCGTGCAGTTCCTCACGGTGGCCGAGGTCGCGGCGATGATGCGCGTCTCGAAGATGACGGTCTACCGGCTCGTCCACGGCGGCGATCTGCCGGCCGCGCGGGTGGGCCGGTCGTTCCGGGTGCCGCGCCGGGCCGTGGAGGAGTACCTGCGCAGCGCCTACTTCGACGCGGGCTGACCGAGCGACGGGAGCGAAGCCCCCGCGGGTAGACTCGGCCACCGGTCATCGCCCGGCTGCCGGCACGGCGCCCGGCCGGCCTCCACGCACCGGTATCCGGCGGCCGCACGCGGCCGCCGTCCGTTTCACGAAGGGACGCGCATGGGCTCCGTCATCAAGAAGCGCCGCAAGCGGATGTCGAAGAAGAAGCACCGCAAACTCCTCCGCAAGACCCGCGTGCAGCGTCGCAAGCTCGGCAAGTAGCGGGCAGCGCCGCCGGCCGCTGCGCCGGCGGCGCGACCGGACCGGGCGCGTCCCCGTCGCCGTGTGTTCGCCCACCGGCCCTGCCGCGGGCCGTTCCGGGCGTCTAGCATCGGCCCTTCCGCACCCGCCGTCGTTCTCTGGGGTCCCCGTCGTGTCGCCACAGGTCGTGCTCGTCACCGGCGTGAGCCGCTTCCTGGGCGGGCACCTGGCCGCCCGGCTGGCCGCGAACCCCGACATTGAGCGCGTCCTGGGCGTCGACACCGTCCCGCCGCCGCGCGACCTGCTGCGGCGGATGGGCCGCGCCGAGTTCGTCCGCGCCGACATCCGCAACCCGCTCATCGCGAAGGTGATCACGGGCGCGTCGGTGGACACCGTCGTGCACGCGTCGCTGTCGGCCAACCCGGGCACGTCCGGTGGCCGCACGGCGATGAAGGAGATGAACGTCATCGGCACGATGCAACTGCTCGCGGCGTGCCAGAAGGCGCCGTCGGTGCGACGGATGGTGCTGAAGTCGACGACGGCGGTGTACGGCTCCAGCCCGCGGGATCCGGCGGTCTTCGACGAGACGATGGTCCCCAAGGACCTGCCCTCGGGCGGCTACGCGAAGGACGCGGCCGAGATCGAGGGCTACGTGCGCGGGTTCGGCCGGCGCCGCCCCGACGTCTCGGTGACGGTGCTGCGGTTCGCGAACTTCGTCGGACCGCGCATCGACACCGTGCTCACCCGCTACTTCGCGCTGCCCGTCGTGCCGACGGTGCTCGGCTACGACGCCCGGGTGCAGCTCCTGCACGAGGAGGACGCTCTGGCCGTGCTCGAGCGCGCCAGCAGCGAGGAGCTGCCGGGGGTGTTCAACGTGGCCGCGGAAGGCGTGCTGCTGCTCTCGCAGGCGATCCGGCGGGCCGGTCGGGTGGCGCTGCCGGTGCCGAGCCCCGTGGTAGGGCCGGTCGGTCGGCTCTTCCGCGGCGCCCGCATCGTCGAGTTCTCCCCCGAGCAGATGCGCTTTCTCAACTTCGGCCGCGTCGTCGACATCGCCCGCCTGCGCGACCACTTCGGTTTCACCCCGCGCTGGACCACCACCCAGGCGTTCGACGACTACGTGAGCGGCCGCGCGCTGCGCCCGGTGATCACGCCGGAGCGGATCGAGGCGGTCGAGCGCGGCGTGCTCGCCGCGGCGCGGAGCCTGCGGTGACCGGCCGGGCTCGGCGTACCACGAGGAGGGGAGCAGACGTGCCCGGAGCGCGGGTCATTCCGCTGCACGCGGAGAACGGTGACGGGTCCGCGGGCTCGGCCCGGCAGCACTGGCGGCTCGGCAGCACCACGCCGCGGCGTCCGGTGCCGGTGCCGGTACCGGCACCCCCGCCCGAGTCCGAGACCGAGCCGCCCGCGTGGGAGGAGAACCTCGCCGAGGCGCTCGCGTTCCTGCGCCGCCGCCTCGCCGGCGAGTACCAGGTGGACGAGTTCGGGTTCGACCGCGAGCTCACCGACAACGTCATCCTGCCGGCGCTGCGCCTGCTGTACCGGAACTGGTTCCGGGTGGAGACGGTGGGCATGCACCACGTCCCCGACGTCGGCGGAGCGCTCGTCGTCGCCAACCACTCGGGCACGCTGCCGCTCGACTCGCTGATGACGGCGGTGGCCCTGCACGACGACCACCCCGCGCAGCGCCACCTGCGGATGCTCGGCGCGGACCTGATGTTCCGGCTGCCGGGGCTCGGCACCCTGGCCCGCAAGGGCGGCAGCACGCTGGCGTGCACCCCGGACGCGGAGCGGCTGATGTCCGCGGGCGAGCTGGTGGGTGTGTGGCCGGAGGGGTTCAAGGGCATCGGCAAGCCCTTCCGCGACCGCTACAAGCTGCAGCGCTTCGGCCGGGGCGGGTTCGTCTCGGCGGCCCTGCGCACCGGCGTGCCGATCATCCCGTGCTCGATCGTCGGCGCCGAGGAGATCTACCCCAAGATCGGCGACCTGAAGCCGCTCGCCCGGCTGCTCGGAGCGCCGTACTTCCCGGTGACGCCGACGTTCCCGCTGCTCGGCCCGCTCGGCCTGGTCCCGCTGCCGTCGAAGTGGTACATCGAGTTCGGCGAGCCGATCCGCACCGACGAGATCGACCCGAGCGAGGCGGACGACCCCATGCGCGTGTTCAACCTGACCGATCAGGTGCGCGAGACCATCCAGCACACGCTCTACCGCCTGCTCGGGCAGCGCCGCGGCACCTTCCTCGGTTAGCCGCACCGCTGCCGCGGGGTCGGCGGTCACTCCGCGACGTCATCGCCTCCGGTAGGCCATCCCGGCGGCCACGGCCCCGGCGAGGGCACCGGCGCCGAGCACCGACGGGACGCCGATGCGGGCGGCCTTGCGGCCGGTCCGGAAGTCGCGGATCTGCCAGCCGCGGGCCTTGGCGACCTCGCGCAGTCCCGAGTCCGGGTTGACGGCCACCGCGGTGCCGACCACGGACAGCATCGGCACGTCGTTCACCGAGTCCGAGTACGCGGTGCAGCGACGCAGGTCGAGCCCCTCGGCGGCCGCGAGCGCGCGCACCGCGTGCGCCTTCGCGGGCCCGTGCAGGATCTCGCCGACGAGCCGGCCGGTGTAGTGGCCGTCGACGTTCTCCGCGACGGTGCCCAGCGCGCCGGTGAGCCCGAGCCGGTGCGCGATGATGAGCGCCAGCTCCACGGGGGTGGCGGTCACCAGCCACACCCGCTGACCCGCGTCGAGGTGCATCTGCGCCAGCGCACGCGTGCCCGCCCAGATCCGGTCGGCCATCAGCTCGTCGTAGATCTCCTCACCGAGCGCGGTGATCTCGGTGACCGGGCGCCCGGCGACGAACGACAGCGCGGTGTCGCGGCCGGTGGTCGTGCTGTACGCCGTCTCCCGCCCGCCGATCCGGAACTTCAGCTGCTGCCAGGCGAAGCCGACCAGGTCGGAGGTGGTGAAGAACTTGCGGGCCGCGAGGCCGCGAGCGAAATGGAAGATCGACGCGCCCACCATCATCGTGTTGTCGACGTCGAAGAAGGCGGCCGCGGTGAGGTCGGCGGGGATGCCCTCGGGCGTGCTGTCGCCGGCGGCGACGGCGGCCGCCGCGGAGGCCTCGCCGGCGCGGACGGCCGGGTCGATCGCCCAGGCCGGCGGCCCGGGCGGGCGCGACGTTCCTGCCACCATGGCCTCCGGACGACCGACCAGCGAGTGCCTGGCGAACGCTACCCGCCCACCACGCGGAGTGGTCGGAGCGTGACGCGATCCGCCGTCCCCTCCGGGGCGGGCCCTGCTCCAGCGGGGCGCGATGGTGGCCGGGCCCCGCGAGCGGCCCCCGTCGGCGCCCGACCCGGCCGGTCAGCCGCCGATGGTCAGGCCCGGCATCCCGGGCAACAGGGGCGGCAGTGTGATCGGTGGGAGCAGCGGGGCCCGCGACGGGGACGGGGACGTCGGCACCGAGCCGGACGGAGCGGTGGACGAGCTGCTGGACGGTGCGCCGTCCTCGCCGGTCACGCCGTCGGCACCGCCGCCGAGGAGCCCGGGCTCGGGCGCGTCCGTGGCGGTGACGTCGTTCCGCTGCTCGGTACCCGGGCCGGAGCGGCCCGCGGGGTCCGCGCCCGGTTCGCCCGCGTCCTCGTCCTCGTCACCCGGACCGGTGGCCGCGCGCGGGGCGCAGACCCCGTCGGCGGGCAGCGGGCCCAGGTCGTCGACGCTCTCCGAGGTCACCTCGGAGCACGACGAACGTTCGGCGAGGGCGTCGGTGCGCCCGAGGAGCCGGTCCAGCAGGGCGATGGAGCCCTCGGCGTCGGCGACCAGCGGGACGGGCAGCACCGAGCGGAGCTCGCTCAGCCGCGCCGACTGCTCGGCCGCCCAACCGCGCAGGGTGGCCAGCTCGGCGGCGTCGTCCTGCGCCTCGTCGCCGAGCAGCATCCTCGAGCCCGCGCTGGTGGCGTCGTCGAACTCCCTGATGGTCGCCCGGACCAGCTGCGGATCGGCCGTCGCGACCTGACCGCGGCCGAGCAGGGCCTCCACCTCGTCGAGCCGCAGCGCGGCCAGCTCCAGCTGGCGGCGCGCCTTGGCCTCGTCGTCGAAGGTGAGGGCGAGACCGGCGGACTCCGCCATCCGCTTGACGCCGTAGAGCGCGTCACCCGGCAGCGCGTCACGGCTGGCGACCACGCCCGCGGTGGCGAGCGCGACGACCATCAACATCGCGGCCGACGCGACGACCGCGGCCCGGCGGCGCAGGCCGCCGCGAGCGGCGGGCGTGCGTCCCGCGCGTCCACGGCCGGCCGGACGGGAGGGCATCTGGTGACGGCCGGCACGCCGCGCCCGCGGTGTCCCGGTCTCCTCGGCGGCGACTACGCGGCCGGGACCGGTGTCCTCGGCGACGTCGGGCTCGGTGACCGGCTCGATCCGCGCGGTGACCTCCGTGTCGGGCGTGCCGGGCGCGTCTGCCGGGCGGGCGGCGGCGAGGAGATCGGCCACCGGGGTGAGCGGTGCGGTCAGCTCCTGCGGCGCCGGCTCGGCGGCCTGCTGCCGGGCCAGCGCCATCAGCCGCTGCTTGGCCCGTGCCTTCGTCGCGGGATCGGGGTCGTAGGCCGAGGGTCGGGACCGCAGCATCGCCACGATCTCCAGCTCCTGGGCGAACTCGGCGTCGTCCGCGGAGCCGGGGGGTGTCCCCTGCTCCACGGCGGCGGCGAACCGCTCCGCATCTGCACCGCGTCCGGCGGACATGTTGGCCGTCCTCACTGCATCACCGTGCCGATCGCCGGCACCGCGTCTCGGGATGTCCCGACCTCACCCGGACAACGAGCCCGGGCCGCGCAGGTTACGCGGCTAATGCCGTTCACCGCATCGAGTACGCCACTCGTCGCAGCTGTGGCGGGAAAGCCTTCGGAAGCGATGGGGAGGTCCGTCATCGGATGCCCTCCGGCAGCAGCTGGGCGAGCCGGCGCACCGCCCGGTGTTGGAGGGCCTTGACCGCGCCCTCGTTGCGCTTCATGATCCGCGCCGTCTCGGCGACCGACAGCCCCTGCAGGAACCGCAGGTTGATGCACTCCTGCTGGTCCTCGTTGAGCTTGCGGACGCAGCGCAGCAGCTCCTCGTGGGTGGCGCCGTCCAGGACCTGCTGCTCGGGCCCGTGCGTGCTCGGGGAGAGCTCCACCATGTCCGAGGTCGTGGTCTCCAGCCGGAACCGGCTGGACTTCACGTGGTCGAAGATCAGGTTCCGGGCGATGGTGACGAACCAGGCGCCGATGTCCTTGCCCTGGTAGCTGACCGAGCCGAGCCGGCGCAGCGCCCGCAGGAACGTCTCCTGGGAGATGTCCTCGGCGAGGTTGCGGTCGCCCATCCGGAACAGCACGAAGCGGTAGACGGCGTCGTAGTACCGGTCGATCAGCTCGCTGTACGCGTCCATGTCGCCGTCCTGGGCGGCGCGCACGAGGGTCCAGGCGCCGGTGTCGACACCGTCGGGCTGCATGTCGTCGCCCGGACGCGGGTCGTTCCGGGGTGGCTCGGACACGGGCGCCTCCGGTGGTGACGGCGTCTCGCGCGCGGTCGGCTGCGGCGCCTTGTGCGGCGGCCGGGGGAGCGGCATCGGCGAGCCGGGCGGCTGGTAACCGTTCGACCCGGTGACCCGGCCGCCGCACAAGGCGCCGCAGCCGACCGCGCGCGAGACGCCGTCACC
>DATLGI010000144.1:0-23495 GCA_035540535.1 Pseudonocardia sp. | reverse complement strand
CTCGCCGAATTCCGGGTGGAGGGGATGGCCACGGTGCTGCCGTTCCACCGCCCAGCGCGACATCACCCGGCAGGGAGACCTCCAGCCGCCGCCCGCCGACCTCGACGACCACCGTCCGGCGCGGCGCGGCGTCCTCCTCCTCGGTGTCCGCGTCACCGTCGAACGGGGTGACGGTGTTGTCCCACTCGGTCTCGATCCACCGGGTGTGCACCGTGAACCCGTCGGCGTCGGCGGCGGCGAACGCCGGGTCCTCGACGACGAGGCGGTGGAACGGCAGCACCGTGGCCATCCCCTCCACCCGGAATTCGGCGAGCGCGCGGCGCGCCCGCTCCAGCGCCTGCGTGCGGTCCTCGCCGGTGACGATCAGCTTGGCCAGCAGCGAGTCGAACTGCCCGCCGACGACCGACCCGGGCTCCACGCCCGCGTCGACCCGCACCCCCGGCCCGGCCGGGTAGGAGATCGCCGAGACGGTGCCCGGTGCGGGCAGGAAGTTGCGGCCCGCGTCCTCGCCGTTGATCCGGAACTCGATGGAGTGCCCGCGCGGCTGCGGGTCCTCGGTGAGGTCCAACTCGGCGCCCTCGGCGATCTGGAACTGGGCGCGGACGAGGTCGATCCCAGCGGTCTCCTCGGAGACCGGGTGCTCGACCTGCAGGCGGGTGTTGACCTCGAGGAACGAGATCAACCCGTCCTGCGCGACCAGGAACTCGACGGTGCCCGCGCCGTGGTAGCCGGCCTCCTTGCAGATGGCCTTGGCGGCGTCGTGGATGGTCTTGCGCTGCGCGTCGGACAGGAACGGCGCCGGCGCCTCCTCGACGAGCTTCTGGAACCGCCGCTGCAGCGAGCAGTCCCGGGTGCCGACGACGACGACGTTGCCGTGGGTGTCTGCGAGGACCTGCGCCTCGACGTGGCGCGGCTTGTCCAGGTACCGCTCGACGAAGCACTCGCCGCGCCCGAAGGCCGCCGTGGCCTCCCGGACCGCCGAGTCGTAGAGCTCGCGGATCTCCTTCTGCTCCCGCGCCACCTTCATCCCGCGCCCGCCGCCACCGAACGACGCCTTGATCGCGACGGGCAGCCCGTGCTCCTCGGCGAACGCCTCGACCTCCTCGGCGCCCGAGACGGGTCCGCTCGTGCCGGGGACCAGCGGCGCGCCGGCGCGCGTGGCGATGTGCCGGGCGGTGACCTTGTCGCCGAGGTCGCGGATGGCCTGCGGGGTCGGCCCGATCCAGGTGATGCCGGCGTCGAGCACGGCCTGGGCGAAGTCGGCGTTCTCGGAGAGGAACCCGTAGCCGGGGTGGATGCCGTCCGCTCCCGCCCGCGTCGCGGCCCCGATGACCTTGTCGACGTCCAGGTACGACTCGGCGGCGGTGCTGCCGCCGAGGGCGAACGCCTCGTCGGCCAGCCGGACGAACGGCGCGTCGCGGTCCGGATCGGCGTACACCGCGACGCTGGCCAGGCCGGCGTCCCGGCAGGCCCGGACGACCCGGACGGCGATCTCCCCGCGGTTGGCGACGAGGACCTTGGTCAAGCGCGGCACTCCCGTACCTCCTGGTGCTCGCGCCGGGGTCCCGTGACCCCGGGCGGTGGTTACCGCGGAGTGTAGGAGTCGGGGCCGGAACCACCCGACCTGGCCGCATGTGGCGTCGATCGCCGCGCGCCCGCGCAGTTCCGCCACCCCGCGAGGCGGAACTGCGCCGCACGTCCCCGGACCGGAACCGCCCCCGCGATCACCTCGCAGAAGTCGAGCCCGCCACCTTCTGCACGGCGAGCTCGTCGGCGAACGTCGGGTCCGCCGCCCACAGCGCGCCGGTTCCGAACATCCCTACGCCCAGCGCCGCCCCCGCGGGGCCGGACACGGCCCAGTCCGGGCGCTGGTCGGGCGAGAGCGCGTGGTGCTCGCGCCGCAGCCGCGAGAGCGCGTCCTCCGCGGCGCGGGTGCGCCGCGGCGCCCGCGTCAGCTGGTACAGCGCCACCCCCGCGACGCCGGCCAGCGCGAGGACCAGGTAGCCGACCGGCCGGGCCGCGGCGATCCCGGCGAGCACCCGCACCAGGCCCAGCGCCGCGACGGCGGCCATCCACCAGCCGACCTCCCGGATCCGCCGTCGCTGCTCGGCCGACAACAGCAGCCCCGCCGCGACGAGGTCGTCCTCGATGGCGCGCAGGCCCGCCTGCACCGGCCGCTGGAACTGCACGCGCCGCGTCGCCACGGGCCCCGCCGCCACGGTGTGCACGGCCCGCTCCAGCGGATCCGCCTCCGGTCCGGGACGGCCGACGGCCTGCACCGAGCCCCGACCCGCCGTGACGATCGTGCCGGCCAGGTGCATGGCGCTCAACGCCGAGTAGACCGCGAGCTCCGGTCCGCCGTTGAGGTGCGCTACCCGGTACGGGTGCGCGGCGAGGTCGCCTGCGGCACGGTCGGCACCGACGTCGGCGAGCGCCCGCCGCTCCCGGGCGCCGGCCACCCAGACCGCCGTGGCGAGCACGAGGTAGGCCAGCAGGAAGGTCGGACCGCTGATGCCCCAGGTGTTCCCCGCCGCACCACCCATCGTGCACCTCCGCGTCCTCGTGAGACGCCGCACAGTGTGCAGACCGGGGCGAGATGAACGGAACGTTCTTCACCAGGACTTGAGGTGGCCCAGTCCGGGGTCACCCGACCGGGTGACCCGAGGGAAGCCGGTGACGTCAGGCGACCTCGGCGCGGACCTGGTTCTTGATCCGGGCCAGCATCGCCGCCATCCCGCGCAGCCGCAACGGGCTGACCGCCTGCGCCAGCCCGAGGGCGACGTAGAAGTCGTCGGGAACCCCGAGCACGGCCGCGGCCGGTTCCCCGTCCAGGCCGGCGTGCATGATCGACGCGAAGCCGCGGGTCGTGGGCGCCTCGGGCGGGGCCGAGAAGTACAGGTGCACGAGCCGGTCGCCGTCCGGCTCCACCTCCACCGCCAGGAACAGCGGCGACTGGCACTCGTGCACCTGCTCCATCGTGTCCGCGGCGTCGGCGTACCGCGCCGGCAGCTCGGGCAGCTCCCGGGACAGCTCCAGCAGCAGCTGCAGCCGGTCCTTCGGCCCGACGTCGGAGAAGTCCTCCACCAGCTCCGCGAGCTGCGGCGGCAGGCCGTCGGTGCTCATGCCGAGCCGCGTTCCGTCCCCTGCGCGATCGGCACCCGAACCGAGTTGCCCCACTCGGTCCAGCTGCCGTCGTAGTTGCGGACGTGGGCGAACCCGAGCAGGTGGGTCAGCACGAACCACGTGTGGCTGGACCGCTCGCCGATGCGGCAGTAGGCGACCACCTCGTCGTCCGGCTCGAGCCCCTGCTCGTCGAGGTAGATCGCCTCGAGCTCGGCGCGTGGCTTGAAGGTGGCGTCCTCGGCGGCCGCCCGCGCCCACGGCACGCTCGCCGCGCCGGGGATGTGGCCGCCGCGCACGGCGCCCTCCTGCGGGTACTCCGGCATGTGCAGCAGCTCGCCGGAGTACTCGCCCGGCGAGCGGACGTCGACCATCGGCCGGCCCAGGTGGGCGAGCACGTCCTCCTTGAAGGCGCGGATCGTCGCGTCGTCGCGCTCGATGACCGGGTAGTCCACCTGCTCCGGCTTCGGCGCCTCGCTGGTCATCTCCCGGCCCTCGGCGACCCACTTGGCGCGCCCGCCGTCGAGGATCCGCACGTCAGGGTGACCGAAGAGGCTGAACACCCACAGGGCGTAGGTGGCCCACCAGTTGTTCCGGTCGCCGTAGAAGACGACGGTGGTGTCGCGGGTGATGCCGCGCTCGCCGCAGATCTCGGCGAACCGCGCGCCGTCGACGTAGTCGCGGGTGACCGGGTCGTTCAGCTCGGTGTGCCAGTCGACCTTCACCGCGCCGGGGATGTGCCCAGTGTCGTAGAGCAGCACGTCCTCGTCGGACTCGACGACGACGAGGCCGGCGGCCCCGAGGTTCGCCGCGAGCCAGTCGGTGGTGACCAGCCGCTCCGGGTGCGCGTACTCGGCCAGCTTCGGGTCCGTGTCCTGAGGGAGAGCCATGCACGGCAGGTTAGTCCTGCGTCCACAGGTCGGTCACCCGGACGCCCACGCCGGTGAGCAGCCTGCGCACCAGTGGCAGGCTGACCCCGATGACGTTGGACGGGTCGCCGTCGACGCCCTCCACGAACCAGCCGCCGAGGCCGTCGAGGGTGAAGGCGCCGGCGACCCGCAGCGGCTCGGTGGTCGCCAGGTAGGCGGTCAGCTCGGCCTCGTCGGGCCGGCCGAAGCGCACGACGGTGACGGCGTGCCCCTCGGCCACCCGGTCGATCCTTCCGTCGACCAGCCGCAGCACCGCGTGCCCCGTGAGCAGCTCGCCGGCGGCGCCCGCCATCTCCCGCCAGCGGCGCCGGGCGTCGTCGGCGTCGGCGGGCTTGCCGACCAGCCGCCCGTCGAGGTGCAGCATCGAGTCGCAGCCGAGCACGACCGCGTCGCCGTCGAGCCGCCGCGCGACCGTCGTCGCCTTCGCCCCGGCGAGCGTGGTCACCTTCTCGGCGGGCGACGCGTGGGCCACCGCCTCGAGCAGCGCGGGCTCGTCGATGTCGGCGATCTCGACGACCGGGTCGAGGCCGGCGGCGCGCAGCACGGCGAGGCGGGCGGGGGAGGCGGAGGCGAGTACGACACGCACGGCGGCGGAATCTACGCCCACGGCACGCCCGCTCGCCCGTCCGGCCGATCCGGGGCGTCCGGCCGGCCGCGCGCCTCGTGGCCCCGCCGTGACCGCGCGGGAACCGTCGGGTCCGGGCGCCGGGCGGTGTCCCGCGCGCGGCGGACGCGCGAACCGGGTGCCGCGATCGGGCGCCGGTGGGCGGGCGGTTCGGCGCAGCGCGCCGGGCCGGTAGCCGGACGGGACGACGCACGCGCCGAACGGCGACGACGCGGCGTGCGACACCGACCGTGGGCGATCGACCGAACGGGCGCAAGCGCGCGCTCCCGCTACCGTTCGCGCTCGCTCGGCGCGACGACCAACCCGGCCTCGGACGGAGTGCACGCTCATGCAGGCCCCAGTATCTCTCGGCCCGCAACTCGTGGAGCGGCCCGGGAACGACCGGCCGCTGCCGGCGCGGCTGCTCGACTACCTGCCGCGAGGGAACACCCTCGACGACGCCGCCTGGCGGCGGCGGCACCGCCTGCTCGAGTGGGTGCTGCTGCTGCACCTGCCGCTGCTGGTGCTGATCGGGCTCTTCCTGCGCAATCCGGTCGCAGTGATCGGCTACTCGCTGGTCGCACCGACCCTGAGCCTCGCGCTGGGCCGGTTCGTGCCGCGGCGGCGGCTCGCCGCGTTCTTCATCACCGGGGGGCTGGTCTTCTGCTCGGTGGCGCTGGTCGTGCTGACCCGGGGCAGCATCGAGTCGCACTTCCACTTCTTCATCATCATCGGCTTCCGGCCGCGCAGGCGAACCCGTGGCTGTGGTCGTTCCTGCACGGCGTCGGCGTGCTCGCCGCCTGCGTCGGCATGGTGATCTTCTGGCGGATCACGGAGGACGAGCAGGCCGAGAAGGAGGGGCTCGCCCGGAAGCTGATCGTCGCCGATGCGGAGGTCGGGCGGCGCCGCTTCACCTCGGACATGCTGGTGAACCTCGCGCGCCGCAACCAGAGCATGCTCTACCGCCAGCTGGACATCATCAACCAGCTCGAGGAGAAGGAGCAGGACCCGGACGCGCTCGCCGAGCTGTTCCGGCTCGACCACCTCGCGACCCGGGTGCGCCGCAACGCCGAGAACCTGCTGGTGCTCGCCGGTGAGCAGCCGCCGCGGACGTGGTCGGCGCCGGTCCCGCTGCGCGACATCGTCCGCGCCGCGATCGCGGAGACCGAGGACCTCGACCGCGTCGTGTTCGCCGTCGACGACGGCCTGGCGGTCGCCGGGCACACCGCGGCCGACCTGACCCACCTCGTCGCCGAGCTCACCGAGAACGCGGTGCGGTTCTCCCCGCCCGACACCGCCGTGACGATCCGGACCCGGCCCGACCGCCGTGGCGACGGCCTGCTCCTCACCGTCGAGGACTGGGGCGTCGGGATGCCCCCGGAGGACCTGGCCGGGGCCAACGAGCTGCTCGCCCGGCCCCGCGAGGTCGACCTCTCGGTCTCGCAGCGCCTCGGGTTCCACGTCGTCGCGCGGCTCGCCGCCCGCCACGGCAGCACCGTCACGCTGAACGCGACGCCGGGCTCGGGGCTGACCGCGGTCGTCGCGCTCCCGGCCAAGCTCTTCGCCGGCGACTCGGTGGTCCCCGGCAGCGCTCCGCCGGTCCCGGAGACGCTGCGGCCGCGGGGCGCGGGCGTCGGTCCGGCCCGGCACGCCGCGGCCGGGCCGGTGGTGCCGGTGACGGCGGCCGGGATGCCCGGCGCCGAACCCGAGGCGTTCAGCTGGCCGCCCCCCTTCGCGGCCCCCGAGCCCGCGGCCGCCGGTCGGCCCGACGGCGGCGATGCCGGCGCCGCGCAGGCGGTGCCCGAGCAGCGGACCCGCGAGTCCGCCGCGGCCGACGAGGGCGTTGTGGCGGCCTTCGCCCGCCCGCCCGCGGACGACCGGCGCGCCGGGCCCGAGCCGGCCCCCGTGCGCGCCGCCGCGGCCGCGCCGAGCCAGGTCCGGAACGGGACGGCCGCCGCGACGTCGCCGGCCGCCGGCTGGGGCGGATGGTGGGAGCCGGAGCCGGAGGCGCGGTCGGCCGCCGCGGCCCGGCCGATGCCCGCCATTGCGGCCACCCCGGCGGCCGGCACGCCTGCGGTACCGCCGGCACCTCGCCCGGGCGGAGCGGCCGCCGGCGCGCCGTCGCCGGTGCCGCGGCCCCGCGCGACGGCCGAGCCGCCGACGGTGATCCGCGGCGAGCGCAGCCTGCGCCGTCGGGTGCCGCAGGCGAACCTGGCCCCGCAGCTGCGCGAGCCCGTCGCCGAGGAGCGGTTCGAGCCGCTGCCCGAGGCTGCGGGCGCCGCGGCCGCGGCCGCCCTGTCCCGCTACCAGGCGAGCCGTCGTGCCGCCCAGCACCTGACCGACGGCCGCGACGAGGAGGCACGCGCATGACCACGGCCGGGAGGCTCGACTGGTTGCTCTCGGAGTTCGTCCGCGACGTTCCGGGCGTGTGCAACGCCGTCGTCGTCTCCGGGGACGGGCTGCGGCTCGCGACCTCGCCCGGCGTCGGGGAGGCGCTCGGCGACCAGCTCGCCGCGGCGGCGTCGGGGCTGGTCAGCCTGGCCCGCGGTACGGCCCACCTGCTCGGCGCGGGCGCGCTGACCCAGACCATCCTCGAGATGGCCGGCGGCTACCTGTTCGTCTCGGCGGTCAGCCAGGGCGCCACGCTCGCGGTGCACGCCGACCGGCAGTGCGACATCGGCATGGTCGGCTACGAGATGACGCTGCTCGCCTCCCGGGTCGGGCACGTGCTCACGCCGGCACCCCGCGCGGCGGCCGGGACGTGAGCAGGTACCTCGATTCCGAAGGTGTCGAGTTCGACGAGCCCGCCCGCACGGGTGGGCGGGTCGTCCCGGTCTACGCGCTGACGGGCGGTCGGACCCGGTCCGGCGGGCGCGACATGCCGGTCGAGTCCCTGGTGACCGCGACCGGCAGCGACATCCGTGACCTGCGTATGGAGTACCGCACGACCGTCGACCTCGCGGCCCACCCGGTGTCCATCGTCGAGATCGGGGCCGCGCTGCGCGTCCCCGTCGGTGTGGCGCGGGTGCTGGTCGGCGATCTCGTCGACACCGGGTACCTCGACATCCATCTGCCGCCCACCGTGGGTGAGGGCGGTCCGACCCCCGAGATCCTCGAACGTCTCCTGGAGGGACTCCGTGCACGTTGAGCAGGGCGCACTGATCCCGCTGAAAGTGCTCGTCGCCGGCGGATTCGGCGTGGGCAAGACCACCTTCGTCCGGGCGCTGTCGGAGATCCCGCCGCTGCTCACCGAGCAGGCGATGACCACCGCATCGATCGGGGTCGACGACGCCGACGCGGTCCCCGGCAAGAGCACGACCACCGTCGCCATGGACTTCGGCCGGATCACGGTCGACGAGCAGCTGATCCTCTACCTGTTCGGCACGCCCGGACAGGCGCGGTTCTGGTTCATGTGGGACGAGCTCGCCCGCGGCGCGGTGGGCGCCGTCGTGCTGGTCGACCTGCGCCGCGTCGACGACTGCTTCCCGGCGATCGACTACTTCGAGAGCAGACGGCTGCCGTTCGTCGTCGCGGTCAACCGGTTCCCGGGCTCGGACGGGTTCGACGACGACCTCGTCCGCGACGCCCTCGCGCTCGCCGGGAACACACCCCTGGTGTGGATGGACGCCCGCGACCCGGTGTCGAGCCTGGCCGCGCTCGTCGCGCTCGTCGAGCATGCGCTGGCCCGCACCGCGGTGGCGCACTGATCGACGAGGGCACATGGCGAGCCCGCCGCCGTGCCGACCCTCGGCCCGGGATCCCGGCACTCAGCGCGGCAAATATGTGCTCCGCCATGCTCCGTCACCGGCGACCAGCGGGGCACGCAGCCGGGGGGCCGGGTCCGACCAGAGGTCGCGGGCCGCGCGCGGCGCGCCGTCGTCCGTGCCCGCCGCCGCGGCCAGGACGACGGTGAGGGCGGCCAGCTCGGCGTCGCTCGGCTCGCCGCGAACCACCCGGAGCAACGGTCGTCGGGGCGCCCCGCCCGAAGGGTTCACAGGGGGATGTTCCCGTGCTTGCGCGGCGGCACGGCCTCGCGCTTGGTCGCGAGCATCCGCAGGGCCCGGCCGACGTAGCCGCGGGTGTGCGAGGGCGGGATGACGCCGTCGATGTAGCCGCGGTCGGCCGCGATGTAGGGGTTGCAGAGGGTGTCCTCGTACTCCTGCTGCAGCTGATCCCTCCTGGCCGCGAGCTCGTCGCCCTGCAGGTCCTTGAGCTCCTTGCGGTAGAGGATGCTCACCGCGCCCGCCGCGCCCGTCACCGCGATCTGCGCCGTGGGCCAGGCGACGTTGATGTCCGCTCCCAGGTGCTTGGACCCCATCACGTCGTAGGCGCCGCCGTAGGCCTTGCGGATGATCACGGTGACCTTCGGGACGGTGGCCTCGGCGTAAGCGTAGATCAACTTGGCGCCGCGGCGGATGATCCCGTTCCACTCCTGCTCGGTGCCCGGCAGGAATCCGGGCACGTCGACGAAGGTGACGACGGGGATGTTGAACGCATCGCAGGTGCGGACGAACCGGGCCGCCTTCTCCGAGGCGTCGATGTCCAGACAGCCGGCGAACTGCGTCGGCTGGTTCGCCACGACACCGACCGAGCGGCCCTCGATCCGCCCGTACCCGCACACGACGTTCGGTGCGAACAGCTCGTGGATCTCGAGGAACTCGCCCTCGTCGACCACGCGGGTGATCACCTCGCGCATGTCGTACGGCGTGTTGGGGGAGTCGGGGATCAGCGTGTCGAGTTCGAGGTCGGTGTCGGTGAGCGCGTCGGTGATCGCGCCGGCCGTCGGCTCCGGCGCGGCGAACACCGGCGGCTCGGCCAGGTTGTTCGACGGCAGGAACGACAGCAGCTCCTTGACGTAGGCGAGCGCGTCGGCCTCGTCGTCGGCGAGGTAGTGCGCGACCCCGGACCTCGTGTTGTGCGCCCGGCCGCCGCCGAGCTCCTCGAAGTCGACCTCCTCGCCGGTGACCGTCCTGATGATGTCCGGGCCGGTGATGAACATGTGGCTGGTCTCGTCGACCATGATCGTGAAGTCGGTGATGGCGGGGGAGTACACCGCACCGCCCGCGCAGGCACCCATGATCAGCGAGATCTGCGGGATCACCCCGGAGGACCGCACGTTGCGGATGAAGATCTCGCCGTAGAGCCCGAGCGCGACCACGCCCTCCTGGATCCGCGCGCCGCCGCCGTCGTTGATGCCGATGACCGGGCAGCCGATCTTGGCGGCCAGGTCCATCACCTTGACGATCTTCTCGCCGTACACCTCGCCCAGGGCCCCGCCGAACACCGTGGCGTCCTGGCTGAAGACGGCGACGGGCCGGCCGTCGATCGTCCCGGTGCCCGTGACGACGCCGTCGCCGAACGGGCGCTTGGCGTCCATGCCGAAGTTGGTGGAGCGGTGCCGGGTAAGCGCGTCGAGCTCGACGAACGTGCCCGGGTCGAGCAGCTGGTCGATCCGCTCGCGGGCCGTCTGGCGGCCCTTGGCGTGCTGGCGCTCGACCGCGGCCTCGCTGCCGGCGTGGACGGCGGCGTCGATCCGCCGGTAGAGGTCGGCCAGCTTGCCGGCCGTGGTGTGCACGTCGGGTTCGTCGGCCGCGGCCCCCGACGGGTCGGCGATCGGCTCCGTCGCAGAACTCATGGCGGGGAGCCTAACCGGCCGGTAAGGCCGGCAACGGGGCTGGTCGCGCTGTGTGCGTCACGTCCGCGGAGCACCGCCCGGCGCACCAGGCATCCCGCCCGACCGGCGTGGCCCGCCGCCCGCCGCGCCGATCCACGCGGGCCTGCGGCGAGCGGGCCGGCCGGCGGTAGCCTCCGCCGCCGTGCACACCAGCGCCCCGTTGGACGTGGACGCCCTGCGGGCGGACCTGCTCGCGCCCGCGGGGCCGTGGACGCGCCTCGACGTCGTGGCGCGCACCGGGTCGACCAACGCGGACCTGCTGGCGGCCTCCGCCGCGGGCGCACCGGACCGCACCGTCCTCGTCGCGGAGGTGCAGGAGGCGGGCCGCGGCCGGCTCGCCCGCAGCTGGGTGTCACCGCCCGGCACCGGGCTCACCCTGAGCGTCCTGCTGCGCCCGGTCCCGGTCGCCCCGGCGCGGTTCGGCTGGATCCCGCTGCTCGCGGGCCTCGCGGTGCTCGACGCCGTCCGGGAGCTCACCGCGCTGCCCGCCGCGCTCAAGTGGCCGAACGACCTCCTGCTCGGCAGCGAGGGCCGCAAGGCGGCGGGCATCCTGGCCGAGGTCGCCCCCGACGGCGGCGTGGTGCTCGGCATCGGGTTCAACGTCGGCGCCGTCGCCGACCTGCCGGAGGGGGCCACCTCGCCGGCCGCCGAGGGGGTCGAGCTCGACCGCACCGGGTCGCTGCGGGTGCTGCTGCTGTGCCTGGCCGCGCGCGACGCCCAGTGGCGGGACGGCGGCGGCGATCCGGACGCGAGCCGGCTGCGCTCGGACTACCGCGCGGCGTGCGCCAGCCTCGGTACCGAGGTTCGCGTCGACCTGCCCGGTGGGGACGCGCTCACCGGGATCGCCGAGGACGTCGACGGCGACGGCCGGCTGCTGCTGCTCGACGCGCACGGGCGGCGCCGGGCCGTCGCCGCCGGGGACGTCGTGCACCTGCGGCCCGCCTTCTGAGTCCCACACCGCATCGGCACGGGCCCGCCGACCCGGCCCGAGCAGTACGGTGGCCCGATGGCCTACCCGGACGATCTGCTCGTCGCCGGCGAGGAGGTCGTCGTGCACGAGCATCCGCACGGGAAGGTCCTGCTGGGTCCGGTGCTGTGGTTCCTCGGGACGGTCGGCGTGCTGACGTACCTGGCCGCGCTGGTCCGCGCCGAGACGTGGGCCCCGTGGGCCTGGCTCGGGCTCGGCGTGCTGGGCCTGGTCCTGGTCGTCTGGCTCACGATCGTGCCGGTGGCGCGCTGGCGGAGCACGCACTTCGTCGTCACCACCCGCCGGGTGCTGGTGCGGGAGGGCGTGCTCTCGCGCCAGGGCATCGACATCCCGATGAGCCGGATCAACAGCGTCCGCTTTCGGCACTCGATGCTGGAGCGCCTGCTCGGGTGCGGCACCCTGATCATCGAGTCCGCTTCGGACGAGCCGCTGGAGTTTGACGACGTCCCGGACGTCGAGCGCGTCCACGCCCTGCTCCACCACGAGGCCGCCGATGACACGTGAGCTGCCGATGCCGGTGCCCGCACCGGGCCTGCCCGACCGCGTGACGATCTACGAGGTCGGGGCCCGCGACGGGCTGCAGAACGAGCGCGACGTCGTGCCCGTCGCAGTGAAGGCCGAGTTCCTCGACCGGCTCGCCGGCGCGGGCCTCGGGGTGCTGGAGGCCACCAGCTTCGTGCACCCGAAGTGGGTGCCGCAGCTCGCCGACGCCGAGGAGCTGCTGGCCGGGCTGGACCGCCGCGACGGCGTCGACTACCCGGTGCTCGTGCCCAACGAGCGCGGGCTGGACCGGGCACTCGCGGCCGGCGTCGGGCACGTCGCGATCTTCGCCAGTGCCACCGAGACCTTCGCCGGGCGCAACCTCAACCGCAGCCTCGACGAGCAGTTCACGATGTTCGCCCCGGTCGTCGCGCGGGCGAGGGCGGAGGGGCTGCGGGTGCGCGGGTACGTCTCGATGTGCTTCGGCGACCCCTGGGAGGGCGCCGTCGCGCCGGCGCAGGTGGCGGCCGTCGGGCGGCGGCTGGTCGAGATGGGCTGCGAGCAGCTCTCGCTGGGCGACACCATCGGCACCGGCACCCCCGGGCACGTGGAGGCCGTGCTCGACGCCTGTGCCGCCGACGGGGTGGCGGTGGGGCGCATCGCCGTGCACTTCCACGACACCTACGGCCAGGCGCTGGCGAACACCCTGGCCGCCCTGCGCCGCGGGGTCACCACCGTCGACGCGAGCGCGGGCGGGCTCGGCGGCTGCCCGTACGCGCGCTCCGCCACCGGCAACCTCGCCACCGAGGACCTCGTCTGGATGCTCGACGGCCTCGGCGTCGCCCACGGCGCCGACCTGGACGCGCTCGTCGCGACGAGCGTGTGGATGGCGGAGCAGCTCGGCCGGCCGTCGCCGTCGCGGGTGGTCCGTGCGCTGAGCGGCTGAGCAGCCCGACCGGCGGCGGATCTCGCGGGGATCACCGCGGCGCTCGGGTGCCGAACATTCCCGTGAACCGGCTGCGGAACACGACGACCTCACCCCGGCGCAGGAGCCCGCGCAGGGTGACAAGGCCGAGGCCGGGGCGGCTGCGCGAGCGGCGCGCGTCGAGCACCTCCATCGTGGCGTGCAGCTGGTCGCCCGCGAACACCGGCGCCGGCCAGGCGATCTCGTCGCCGCCGGGGGAGCCGAGCGAGTGCGCGCGGGTCAGCACGCCGTCGACGTAGGCGCGCATCCACAGCCCCGCCGTGAACCAGCCCGACGCGGCGAGCCGGCCGAAGATCGACGCCCGGCCCGCGTCCTCGTCGACGTGGAACGGCTGGGGGTCGAAGCGGCGGGCGAAGGCGACCATCTCCTCGCGGTCCACGACGACGGTGCCGAGGTCGAACACCCGCCCCGGGGTGAGGTCCTCGAACGCGAGCTCGATCATGCCCTCGCCGCCGTGCCCGCCGGCCGCGGGATCGGCCATGCTGCCCCCTCGGGTCGCTGTCGGGCCCGATCATCGCCTACCGTGTCAGGTACCCGAGCGCGACCTCGTGCAAGGTGCCGTTGGACGAAAGACCGTCGCCGCCGGCCCAGGTCGCGGCGCCGGTGAGGTCGGTCAGCCGCCCGCCGGCCTCGGCGAGCAGCGGCACCAGCGCGGCGAGGTCCCAGGGGTTCGCGGCCGGCTCGGCGGCGAGGTCGATCACCCCCTCGGCGACCAGGCAGTGCTGCCAGAAGTCGCCGAAGGCGCGCGTCTCCCAGCAGGCGTCGGCCAGGTCGCGGTAGCGCTCGCCCGCGGCGCCGAACACCCGCTGGTCGGTGGTGGACAGGTAGGCGTCGGCGAGGTCGGCGACGCGGGAGACGGCGATCGGGCGCGGCGGCGCACCCGGCCCGTCGCACGTCCACGCGCCAAGGCCCACCGCGCCCCACCAGCGCCGGCCCAGGGCCGGTGCGCTGACCACGCCGACCAGCGCCTCGCCGTCGACCGTCAGCGCGATCAGGCTCGCCCACACCGGCACGCCCCGGGAGAAGTTCTTCGTGCCGTCGACGGGGTCGAGCACCCAGCCGCGCCCGGCCTCGGCGACGGCCCCGCCGCCCTCCTCGCCGAGCACCGCGTCGGCGGGGCGCTCGGCGGCGATCAGCGCCCGCATGGCCTGCTCGGCGGCGGTGTCGGCGTCGGTGACGGGGGTGCGGTCGGGCTTGCGCGTGACCCGCAGGTCGGCCGCGCGGAAGCGGGGGAGCGTCACGGCGTCGGCGGCGTCGGCCAGCCGCAGGGCCAGCGCGAGATCGGCGGGATCGGCGGTGGTCACGGTGGTCGAGGATCCCAGGCGGCGGCGGGGCGGCCGCGCGGACGTCGGTGCCTGCAGGGCCACCTCGCCGACGACCCCCGGACTACGCTCTCGACGTGACCACCGTCCTGCTCGCCGAGGACGACGCGGCGATCGCCGAACCCCTCTCCCGCGCGCTGCAGCGGGAGGGTTACGCGGTCGACGTCGCCGTCGACGGCCTGTCCGCGCTAGAGCGGATCCGCCGCGGCGAGGTCGACCTGCTGGTCCTCGACCTCGGCCTGCCGGGCATGGACGGGCTGGAGGTGTGCCGGCGGGTGCGCCAGGAGCTGCCCGACCTGCCGGTGCTGATGCTCACCGCCCGCACGGACGAGGTGGACTTCGTCGTCGGCCTCGACGCGGGCGCCGACGACTACGTCGGCAAGCCGTTCCGCCTCGCCGAGCTGCTGGCCCGGGTGCGGGCGCTGCTGCGCCGGCTCACCCCGGACACGGTGGAGGTCGGGGGCGTGCGGATGGATCTCGCCGGGCGCCGCGTGCTCGTCGACGGCGCCGAGGTCGGGCTGGCGAACAAGGAGTTCGAGCTGCTGCGGGTGCTGCTGCTGCGCGCCGGTCAGGTCGTCACCCGCGAGGAGATCCTGCGCGAGGTGTGGAACGACCCGGACCTGAAGACGTCGAAGACGCTGGACATGCACATGTCGTGGCTGCGGCGCAAGATCGGCGGGGAGCGCCGGATCGCGACGGTGCGCGGCGTCGGCTTCCGGTTCAACCACGGTTGAGAAGTGCGGCGGCGCATCCTGCAGTCCACGCTGTTCGTGGTGGCGGTCACGGCGCTCGTGCTCGGAGGGCCGCTGGCGATCACCACCTGGCAGCTCGTCGAGGACTTCACCCGCGGTGACCTCGTCTCCCGGCTCGAGCAGGTCGCCGGACGCCTCGACGAGCCGGTCTCCGCCGCCGAGCTCGACGAGGCGGCGGTCGAGCTGGCGATCCCGCCCGGCGGCCGGATGACCGTCGTGGAGCCGGGCCGTCCCGTCCGCGTGCTGGGCGCCGACGTCGGGCCGGACCCGGTGGTCGAGGAGCTGCCGTTCGGGCCGGACGGGGTGATCACCATGGCCCAGCCGCGCTCGGTGATGCGCGCCGAGCAGGTTCAGCTGACGCTGGTCGTGCTGCTGCTGGTCGTGCTCTCGGTCGCCATCGGCGCCGTCGTCGCGACCGTCACCGCGCGCCGCCTGGCCGGGCCGCTGAGCGAGGTCGCGGACCGGGCCGCCCGCCTCGGCGCCGGCGACTTCCGCACCGCCCCCGACCGGTACGGCATCGCCGAGCTGGACCGCGTCTCCGACGTGCTGGACACCTCCGCGGTCGCGCTCGCCGAGCTGGTGCAGCGCGAGCGGGTACTCGTCGGCGACGTCTCCCATCAGCTGCGCAGCCGGCTCACGGCGCTGCAGCTGCGCCTCGACGAGCTCGCCACCCATCCCGACCCCCATGCCCGCCGCGAGGCCGCCGCGGCACTCGAGCAGGCCGAGCGGCTCGCCGCGGTGCTCGACGAGCTGCTGGAGGCCGCGCGGGTGGCCCGGGCCGCCGGGGCCGAGCCGGTGGACCTGCGCGAAGCCCTGGCCGCCGTCGCCGACGAGTGGCGACCGGCCCTGCGCGCCGCCGGGCGCGGCCTGCGGCTGCGGGTCCCCGAGGGCCTGCTCGCCCGGGTGACGCCCACCCGGATCCGCGAGGCGGTGGGCGCGCTCGTCGACAACGCGCTGCGCCACGGCGCCGGCACCGTGACGCTGACGGCCCGGGCGGCCGAGCACGGGCTCGTCGTCGAGGTCACCGACGCCGGCCCGGGCGTACCCGACGAGCTGGTGGCGCACGTGTTCGACCGGGGGGTCTCGGTCGGGTCCTCGACCGGTCTGGGGCTGGCGCTGGCGCGGGCGCTCGTGGAGGCCGACGGGGGTCGCCTGGAGCTCGCGCGGGCCCGCCCGCCGGTGTTCACGATCTTCCTGCCACCCGCGCGCGCCGACGACGTGGTGGGCGCGCCGCGCCCGGCCGGCGGCCCTCGCTAGTGGGAGTCGTCGCAGGCCGTCAGAGCCCCACGGACCAGCGTCTCGATGACGGCGCGGGTACGGGCTGAGGAGAGCCCCAGGTCACGGCGGAGCAGTTTCCAGGTGCCGACATCGGTGGCCGCGTACAGGGCGTCCAAGGCTTGCCGGCGGCGCCTGGGGTGGACGGGCAGCAGCGGGGCGAAGCTCGCCTCGAGCCACGCCCGGTGCCCGGCGCGGCCCGCCTGCAGGGCGGCGGCGACGGCGGTGCTGTCCCGCTCCAGCGGCAGCAGCGCCCAGTTGACGTCGCCGTACCTCTCGTACTCCGCGACCAGGCCGCGCGCGATCGCCACGACGTCGCCGGGAGGCGTGCCACCGCGCATCTCCAGCAGCTCCTGGCCGAGCTCGCCGATGGCGGCGAGGAACAGCGCCTCCTTCGACGCGAAATGCGTGTGCACCGTCTGCGACGACACTCCGGCCGTGCCGGCGACGTCCGCGATCCGGATGGACGGGTACGCCGAGGTCATGATCGCGTCCTTCATCGCCTGCACGATCTTCCTTCGGGTCTGATCCCGCTTCTCGGCGCGGGCGACCATCCGGTACCGGCGGCGCGACGGCTGCGCGGTCACGGCTGCACACGACTGTCCACACCCGCTTCGGGGCGACGCAGGGTGGCCGCCAGGAACAGCGCCGAGCCGCTCAGCAGGTGCAACACGACCGTGAGCCGTGCTGCGTCCGAGCGCGGGCGCAGCCCCCACGACGCGGGCTCCGCCACCGTCCCGACCAGCATCGTCGCGCCGATGGCGCACGTGCGTGCTGGCCCGACCCGGCCCGGGCCGTCCTTGAGCGCCGCGACCAGGGCGATCAGCGGCATCGGCCACGGCGCCGCGACTCCCGATCCCAGGCCCAGCGCCAGGTGCACGCGAACGTCACCGGGAAAGCGCAGCCCGAGCGGCTCGTCGGGCAGGTCCGGGTGTCGTAGCGACACCGCCGTCGTGACCACGGTGGTGGCGACCGACAGCAGCGCGGCGGCCAGCAGCGGCTTCCGGCTCATCCGTTCCCCCTTGACCCCTCGCGGGCACCGGGCTGCCCGGCCACCAGGGTGATATTGACTTGTCCCCGAGTCAAGACAATTATGTCTGGCGGCCGCCGTTCCAGCCGGCCGGGAAGCACCCAGGGTGGCGAGGTGAGCGACGTGGGCGGCAACTACGTGCAGATGAACGAGCTGGTCCATGCCGGGCTGCGGCGCGACCTGGACCGCATCGGCCAGGTGGCCCGGCAGCCGTTGACCGCCGAGCGGCGCGAGGCCCTGGCCCGGCGCGTCAGCTGGCTGGTGGAGTTCCTCCATCACCACCACGCGAGCGAGGAGGAGGCGATCTGGCCGCTGGCCGTGCGCAAGCGGCCACAGCTGGGCGGGCTGATGGAGGCGATGGAAGCCGAGCACGGCGCCTTGGCGGCCGCGGCGGACGGCCTGCACGAGGCGGCCGCGGCCTACGCCGGCGACGGGTCGGAGAGCAAGCGGCAGGCACTGGTGGCCGCGCTCGATCGCATGCGGATCACCTGCCTGCCCCACCTCGAGCATGAGGAAGCCGCGGCCGTGCCGCAGCTGGTACAGACCCTGGACGACCGGGAGTGGGCGAAGGTCGACAAGCGGTTCCGCCGAGGGCTGGGCCCGAAGGATCTCGGCTGGATCGCGATGTGGCTGCTCGACGACCTCGACCCGGCCCACGCCCGGTTCCTCCGCGGCCAGCTTCCCCGCCCCGTCCTGACGTTGCTGACCTGGCGCTGGGGCCGCCCCTACGCTCGCGAGGCGTCCCTCGCCTGGGGTGAGCTCGCCGGCGTGCGCGGGTAGCGGCGCCGTCGCCGGACCCGACGACGGCAACGCCGGGCCGGCGAGGCTAGAACGCGTCGCGTTCCGGACCGTGCGGAGGCGGTTCCGCCGCGGCCGCTTCGACGTTCCCGGGGACCGAGGCGACTGCGTCGCCGGCGCGCCGGCGCACGTCCTGCATCGGGAACACGTAGCGACGGAACGCCCAGAACCGGAACGCCGTGCCGAGCAGGACGCCGACGATCTGGCCGCTGACGAAGTCGGCGATCTCCTGGGTCAGCAGGCTCACCTCGGGCACCCCGAGGTCGAGCACGTAGCGCGACACCGCGAGCGGTGCGGTGTAGACCGCCACCCCGATCCCGCTGAGGAGGAAGAACAGGGTGGCCTCGCGGTGGCGCACATGGCCGCCGCGGGTGCGGAAGGACCACTCGCGGTTGAGCCAGTAGGACACGCCGGTGGCGACGACGACGGCGACGACCTTGGCCGTCAGGGGTTTCGGCTGGTCGGCCAGCCCGAGCAGGAACGTGGCCTTGAGCAGCAGGAACAGCGCGGTGTCGATCACCCAGGTGGTGGCGCCGACCAGCAGGAACTTGACGAGCTCGCGATGGCGGACGGCCACGCCGCGGTACGGCTGGGGGATTCCGGCCAGCACCGTCTCGACGAAGGACACCCCGTCGATCGTGCCAGACGGCGACGACCGGCACGCCGGGCGGAACCGCGCGACGAGAGTTCGGTTCGTCGCGATCCCGGCACCCGACTACGCTCGCCGACCAGTGAACGCCTCCCGACCGGACAGCCCGTGACCGGACCCCGCAGCAGCGCGGCCATGCCCGTCGTGGGCATGGTCGGCGCCGGGCAGCTCGCGCGGATGACCCAGCAGGCGGCGATCGCGCTGGGCGGCTCGCTGCGCGTGCTCGCGACGGACCGGGGCGAGCCGGCCGCGGCGGTGTGCCCCGACGTCGTCCTCGGGGCGCCGGACGACCCCGCGGCGCTGCGGGCGCTCGCCCGCGGCACCTCGGCGGTCACGCTCGACCACGAGCTCGTGTCGCAGGACGCCCTGCGCGAGCTGGTGGCCGCCGGCGCCGCCGTGCACCCGCGGCCGGATGCGCTGCGCTACGCCCAGGACAAGCTCGCGATGCGTCAGCGGCTCGCCGGGCTCGGGATCGCGGTGCCGGCCTTCGCCGCGGTCGACGAGCCCGCGGACGTCGAGCGGTTCGCCGCCGGGCGCGACCGGGCCGTGGTCCTCAAGGCGGTCCGCGGCGGCTACGACGGGCGCGGGGTGTGGATCCTGCCCGGCCCCGACGCGGCGCTGGTGGCCGAGCTGCTGGCCACGGGTGTCCCGCTGGTGGTCGAGGAGCTGGTGCGGATGCGCCGCGAGCTCGCCGTGCAGGTCGCGCGCTCACCCTACGGGCAGGCCGCGGCGTACCCGGTGGTCGAGACGGTGCAGGAGGCCGGGCAGTGCGTGCAGGTGGTGGTGCCCGCGCCCGGGCTCGACGAGGACGCGGCGCTGGCGGCGCAGGAGCTGGCGCTGCGGATCGCGCGCGAGCTCGACGTCACGGGTCTGCTCGCCGTCGAGCTGTTCGACACCGACGCCGGCCTCGTCGTCAACGAGCTGGCGATGCGGCCGCACAACTCCGGGCACTGGACGATCGAGGGCGCGCGCACCTCGCAGTTCGAGCAGCACCTGCGCGCGGTGCTCGACTACCCGCTGGGCGCCACGGCGCCGACCGCGCCCGCCGTCGTCATGGCCAACGTGCTCGGGGCCGCGCAGCCTCCGTCGATGGGCATGGACGAGCGGGTGCACCACCTGTTCGCGCGGTTCCCGGACGTCAAGGTGCACCTGTACGGCAAGACCGAGCGCCCGGCTCGCAAGATCGGGCACGTCACCACGCTGGGCGCCGATCCCGCCGCGGTCGGCGAGCGCGCGGTGCTCGCGGCCGGGTGGCTGTCCGCGGCCCGGTGGGCCGACGGGTGGGAGGTGCACGGTGGCTGAGCCCGCCGCGCCCCTGGTCGGGGTGATCATGGGCAGTGACTCGGACTGGCCGGTGATGGGCGCCGCCGCGGACGCGCTGGCCGAGTTCGGCGTGCCGTACGAGATCGGCGTGTACTCCGCGCACCGCACGCCGCAACGGATGCTCGACTACGCCCGCGACGCCGCGGGGCGGGGACTGCGGGTGGTCGTCGCGGGCGCCGGCGGGGCCGCCCACCTGCCCGGGATGGTCGCCGCTGCCACGCCGCTGCCGGTGATCGGTGTGCCGGTGCCGCTGGCGCGCCTGGACGGGCTGGACTCGCTGCTGTCGATCGTGCAGATGCCGGCCGGGGTGCCGGTGGCCACCGTCGCGGTCGGCGGCGCCCGCAACGCCGGGCTGCTCGCGGTCCGGATGCTCGCGATCGCCGACCCGGTGCTGCGCGCGCGGATGGCGCAGTTCCAGGCGGACCTGGCGACGTCCGTGCTCGCCAAGGACGAGGCGCTGCGCCGGCGGACCCGCGACGAAGGGGCCCGGGTTCCTCGGAACGAGGGATGACCCGCGGCGTCGGATGTCACCCGAACGGTTGAAAACCGCCGCGCGGCGAGCGCCGAATTCCTTCTCGTGTCGCGGCGGGAATGGCGAGAAGGCGGTCGCCGATCGGCGTCGCGCCCGCCTGTCCAACAAGTTCCCGACCTTTTCCTGCCCTGACCATTCTCGGGAATCCCGCCCGTGTCTGCCGTTTCGCCCGGAGGACACCGCCATGCGCACTGCACCGCCGCTGCCGGTGGACGACGCGGACGCGCGGGTCCTGCACGAGTGGGCCGGCTCGGCCGGTGCCGCGCCGGCGCTCGCCCGCCGCGCCCGGATCGTCCTGCTCGCCGCCCAGGGTCTCGGGCCCGGCGTCATCGCCGCGCGCGTCGGCTGCACGAAGCAGACGGCGGTCACCTGGCGCGAGCGGTACCGGACCGGGGGCCTCCCCGCCCTGCACGACGCCCCCCGCTCGGGCCGGCCGGCCAGCGTCGACGAGGCCGCCGTCGTGGCCCGGACCGTGGCGGGTCCGCCGCCCGGCCTGACCCGCTGGTCCACCCGGTCGCTGGCCGCGGACCTGGGCATCAGCAACGGCGCGGTCGCCGGCGTCTGGCGCGCGTGGGGCATCCGCCCGGCCGACGGCGGAGCCCTCGGCCTGGTCACCGACCCGCCCGTGGCGCTGCGCGACGAGCTGCCGGTCGGCCTGCTGGCCGCGCCGCCGGTGCACATGCTGGCGGTGCGGGCGCCCGGTCCGCACGCCGCGGCCGGTGGAGGTGTGCCCGACCGGGTGCCCGATCTGCTCGCCGCGCTCGCCGCGCTGCCCGGGCCCGTCCCGGACGCCCCGGTGGAGGCGTTCCTCGCGGCGACCGCCGGGGCCGGGCCACCCACGCGGCTCGTCGTGGACCCGGCCGGTGCCGACGCGGCCCGCGCGACGGGTCGGGGGGCGGCGTCGCTGCACGTCGCGTCCGCCTCCGCGTGGCCGCGGACGGTGCAGGCGGTGGCCGTGCTCGCGGCCACGACGCCGGTCGGCCGCGCCGCTGTGCAGCAGCTCGCGGCCGCCCTGACCGCCGAGCCCACCCGCGCGGTCACCTGGCTTCATCCGGAGCTTCCTGCAAATTTTATGCAGTAATCAGGGTAAGAACTTCCTAAACAATCATCACCCGATCGGGATGACAGTCGGGCGCGTTCTCTCGTGTCGTTCCGACCCTTTCGTCGTTGTCCGGGTTGACGGGTCCGCCTCGGGTCCGTAGTTCGAACGCCCCAGGGTGCCGCAGTGAGGAGCGTGCACCCGTCGCCCGGACCGGCGGAGTCCCGCCGGCGCCGGGGAAAGGATGGAGGATGTCCGAGTCCCCCCGCTCCCCGCGGACAGATCTGCCGCGGTCGAGGTTCCGCCGCGGCCGCACCGCCACGGCGTTGATCGCCGCCGGCGGTGTCCTGGCCACCACTGCGCTCGCCCTGCTCCCCGGTACCGCAGGCGCATCCAGCCACCGCGAGGCCCCGCTCATCGCAGACCACCCCGCCTATGACAACACCGACGTCTACGCCTTCTCCTCGCCCGACAACGAGGAGACGGTCACCTTCGTCTCCAACTGGTGGGGCCTGCAGGAGCCGAACGGCGGCCCCACCTTCTACCCCTGGGCCGAGGACGCGCGGTACAACATCAAGGTCGATGCCGACGGCGACGCCCTGCCGGACATCACGTACCGGTTCGAGTTCACCACCGAGGACCTGCGCGACGACAACAACACGTTCCTGTACAACGTGGGCGTCGTCGAGACCCTGGACGACCCCGACCTGCTGTTCCGGCAGTACTGGAAGCTCACCAAGGTCACCGCGGCCGGCGAGGAGGTGATCGGCGAGGGCCAGGCGGCCCCGTCGAACACCGGCCCGACGTCCTTCCCGGACTACGCCGACATCCAGGACCAGGCCACCTACGAGCTGGCCAACGGCGGCAAGACCATGGTCGGCCAGACCGAGGACCCGTTCTTCCTCGATCTGCGCGTGTTCGACCTGCTCTACGGCACCGACCTGTCCGAGACCGGCCAGGACACCCTCGCCGGCTACAACGTCAACACCGTCGTCCTGCAGATCCCCAAGGGCGAGCTGGCGCTGAACAAGGACCCGCAGGCCAACCCGGTCATCGGCGTCTGGAGCACCACCGACCGCAACAAGAACCTCGAGTTCGGCGGCGGCGCCGAGGTCGCGAGCGGCGACTTCGTCCAGGTCTCGCGCCTGGGCAACCCGCTTGTCAACGAGGTCGTCTTCGACATCGGCCTCAAGGACGCGTTCAACGCGATCAGCCCCGACGTCGACGCCACCGTGCCCGAGGCCGTCGATCGCGTGCTGGACCCGGAGGTGCCCAGGCTCGTCGAGGCCATCTACGGCATCCCGGCGCCGGCGACTCCGCGCAACGACCTGGTCGAGATCTTCCTGACCGGTATCGCCACCAACGCGCCGACGCTCGACGGCAGCGAGGCGCCGATCCAGGCCGACCTCAACAGCCAGGTGCTCAACGCCGACGTCGACCCGGCCGGGTTCGTCCCGTCGGAGATGCTGCGGCTGAACATGGCCGTCCCGGTCAGCGAGGAGCCGAGCCGGCTCGGCGTGCTGGGCGGTGACCTGCAGGGCTTCCCGAACGGCCGCCGTCTCGCCGACGACGTCGTCGACATCGGCCTGCTCGCGCTCCAGGGCGCCGCTCTCGACCCGACCGTGCTCGAGGGCCCGCTGGCCGGCGGGGACGGGGTGGACGCCAACGACCAGGCGTTCCGCGACGAGTTCCCCTACGTCAACCCGGCGAGCAACCTGAACGTCAACGACCCGGCCAACACCCAGCCCGACACCGGCCCCGCCGGTGCCGTGCCCCCGGTGTCCACCCCGGGTCCCGGCGTCCCGGGTCCGGCGCTCGTCACCGGCCTCGCGGCCGTCGCCCTGCTGGGCGCCGGCTTCACGATGATCGCCCGCCGTCGCGAGACGGTGGCTCCGGTCGCGTCCTGATCGACGCGGTGACGTGGCCGGGAATGTCGCCCTGCGCTTCCCGGCCACTCACCGCCCGGACACGCACCGCCTCGAGCGGGTGACATAG
>DATLGI010000143.1:0-18100 GCA_035540535.1 Pseudonocardia sp. | reverse complement strand
GACCCCCACCGCCGAGCCCGCGGAGACCACCGAGCACCGGCGGGTGGCGGACCGGGCCGCGATGACGCGCACGGCCAACGGCCGCAGCGGGGAGCGCGCCGCGCCCGCCGAGCCGGAGAAGGCCACCGCCGGCGAGAACCGCCGCGGCGGCGGGGGCAAACCGGCCGCGGGCAGCACCTCGCAGGCGGTGAAGCCCCCGGCCTCGGGCAGCGAGGGCGCGGCCACCCCGTTGCGCGGCGCCGCGGGCGCCGTGGTCAAGAACATGAACGCCTCGCTCGCGGTGCCCACCGCCACCAGCGTGCGCGCCGTGCCGGCGAAGCTCCTCGCCGACAACCGAGTAGTGATCAACAACCAGCTGCGGCGCACCCGGGGCGGCAAGATCTCCTTCACCCACCTCATCGGCTATGCGGTGGTCCAGGCACTCGGCGACTTCCCGGTGATGAACCGGCACTTCGACGACGCCGACGGCAAGCCCGTGGTCGTGCAGCCTGACCACGTCAACCTCGGCCTGGCGATCGACCTGCCGGGGAGGAACGGCCAGCGCTCGCTCGTCGTCGTCTCGATCAAGGGCTGCGAGGCGATGAACTTCGCCCAGTTCTGGTCGGCCTACGAGGCGATCGTGCACAAGGCCCGCGGCGGCTCGCTCACCGCCGAGGACTTCGCCGGCACCACCATCAGCCTGACCAACCCCGGCACGCTGGGCACCAACCACTCGGTGCCGCGGCTGATGCAGGGCCAGGGCGCGATCGTCGGCGTCGGCGCGATGGAGTACCCGGCCGCGTTCCAGGGCGCCAGCGAGGAGCGGCTCGCCGAGCTCGGCGTCAGCAAGATCATCACGCTGACCTCGACGTACGACCACCGGATCATCCAGGGTGCGGAGTCCGGCGACTTCCTCCGCCGGATCCACGCGCTCCTGCTGGGCGAGGACGGCTTCTACGAGAAGATCTTCACCTCGCTGCGGGTGCCCTACGAGCCGGTGCGCTGGGTGCAGGACATCCCCGAGGGCGCGGTCGACAAGACCGCCCGGGTGATCGAGCTGATCGACGCCTACCGCACCCGCGGTCACCTGATGGCCGACACCGACCCGCTCAACTACCGCCAGCGCCGCCATCCCGACCTGGACGTCCTGTCCCACGGGCTCACCCTGTGGGACCTGGACCGCGAGTTCGCCACCGGCGGCTTCGGCGGGCGCGAGCGGATGAAGCTGCGCGACGTGCTCGGCCTGCTGCGGGACTCCTACTGCCGCACCATCGGCACCGAGTACATGCACATCGCCGACCCCGAGCAGCGCGCCTGGCTCCAGGAGCAGATCGAGGTCCCGCACCAGAAGCCGACCCCCGCCGAGCAGAAGTACATCCTGTCCAAGCTCAACGCGGCGGAGTCGTTCGAGACGTTCATCCAGACCAAGTACGTCGGGCAGAAGCGGTTCTCCCTGGAGGGCGGCGAGACCGTCATCCCGCTGCTCGACGCGGTGCTCGACAAGGCCGCCGAGCACGAGCTCGACGAGGTCGTCGTCGGCATGCCGCACCGCGGCCGGCTCAACGTGCTGGCCAACATCGTCGGCAAGCCGATCAGCCAGATCTTCCGCGAGTTCGAGGGCAACCTCGACCCCGGCCAGGCGCACGGCTCCGGCGACGTCAAGTACCACCTCGGCGCCGAGGGCAAGTACTTCCGGATGTTCGGCGACGGCGAGACGGTCGTGTCGCTGACGGCCAACCCGTCGCACCTGGAGGCGGTGGACCCGGTGCTCGAGGGCATCGTCCGCGCCAAGCAGGACCTGCTCGACAAGGGCGACGGCGGCTTCACCGTGCTGCCGCTGATGCTGCACGGCGACGCCGCGTTCGCCGGGCAGGGTGTGGTGGCCGAGACGCTCAACCTCGCGCTGCTGCGCGGGTACCGCACCGGCGGCACCGTGCACGTCGTGATCAACAATCAGGTCGGGTTCACCACGGCGCCCGAGCACGCCCGCTCCACCCAGTACTGCACCGACGTCGCGAAGATGATCGGCGCACCCGTCTTCCACGTGAACGGCGACGATCCCGAGGCGTGCGTGTGGGTGGCGAAGCTCGCGGTGGACTACCGCCGCCGCTGGCACAACGACGTCGTGATCGACATGATCTGCTACCGCCGCCGGGGCCACAACGAGGGCGACGACCCCTCGATGACCCAGCCGGCCATGTACGACGTCATCGACGCCAAGCGCAGCGTCCGCAAGATCTACACCGAGTCGCTCATCGGCCGCGGCGACATCACCGTCGAGGAGGCCGAGCACGCGCTCAAGGACTTCCAGAACCAGCTCGAGCACGTGTTCAACGAGGTGCGCGAGCTGGAGCGCCACCCCCCGGCGGTCTCGCCGTCGGTGGAGCAGGAGCAGTCCGTGCCGACCGACCTGGACACCTCGGTGCCGCTCGAGGTCGTGCACCGGATCGGCGACGCGCACGTCAACCTGCCCGAGGGCTTCACCGTGCACCAGCGCGTGAAGCCGGTGCTGCAGAAGCGGCACAAGATGTCGCGCGAGGGCGACATCGACTGGGCGTTCGCCGAGTTGCTCGCGATGGGCTCGCTGGCGATGGACGGCAAGCTGGTGCGGCTGTCCGGGCAGGACTCCCGGCGGGGCACGTTCGTGCAGCGCCACTCGGTGATCATCGACCGGCGCACCGGCGAGGAGTACTACCCGCTGCGCAACCTCTCCGACGACCAGGAGCGGTTCCTGCCCTACGACTCCGCGCTCTCCGAGTTCGCCGCTGTCGGGTTCGAGTACGGTTACTCGGTGGCCAACCCGAACGCGCTGGTGCTCTGGGAGGCACAGTTCGGCGACTTCATCAACGGCGCGCAGTCGATCATCGACGAGTTCATCTCGTCCGGCGAGGCCAAGTGGGGCCAGACCTCCGACGTCGCGCTGCTGCTCCCGCACGGGCTCGAGGGCCAGGGCCCCGACCACTCGTCGGGCCGGATCGAGCGCTTCCTCCAGCTGTGCGCGGAGGGCTCGATGACGGTTTCGCTGCCCAGCGAGCCGGCCAACTACTTCCACCTGCTGCGCCGGCACGCCCTCGACGGGGTGCGTCGCCCGTTGATCGTCTTCACGCCGAAGTCGATGCTGCGCAACAAGGCCGTGGTCAGCCCGGTCTCCGACTTCACCGGCGGGCGGTTCCGCACCGTCATCGACGATCCGAAGTACCGCAGCTCCGACGGCCCCTGCGGTCAGGTCCGCCGGGTGCTGCTGTGCAGCGGAAAGCTCTACTGGGAGCTCGCCGCGGCGCGGGACAAGAGGGAGATCGACGACATCGCGCTGGTGCGGATCGAGCAGCTCTATCCGGTGCCCGACCGCCAGCTCGCGGGCGTCCTGGAGCGCTACCCGAACGCCGAGGACGTCCGCTGGGTGCAGGAGGAGCCGGCCAACCAGGGCGCCTGGCCGTTCATGGGGCTCATGTTGCCGGACAAGCTGCCGCGGCTCGTCGGGATGAAGCGGGTGTCGCGACGGCGGATGGCGGCGCCGGCGGCAGGCTCGTCCAAGGTGCACGAGGTGGAGCAGGCCGAGGTGATCGACCAGGCCCTCGCGCCGGAGTAGGCCCGTGTACTCCACCGATCGGGGCATCGAGGAGCTCGTCGAGCGCCGCGGAGAGGAGCAGGTCGCCGTCGACTGGCTGGCCGAGCGACTGCGCGCGTTCGTCGACCTGCGCCCGGAGTTCGAGACCGCGGTCGACCGGCTCGCGACCTTCCTCGCCCGCGACGTCGACGACGACGGGTAGCCGCACCCACACGGCTCGCCGCGCAGGAGTGGGTGCGCGGCGCCCTTAGTGGCGCGCGTCACTTACCGCGCCCGGCGCCGGGCGATTTGATCGGCTCTCCCACCACGTCGAGGCCGGCGTGCGCGCCGCGCGCCGAGGAGGGTGACGCCGATGTCGACGACCGAGGACGAGGCCCCCGTCCACATTCTCTGGATCAACGCCGGACTGAGCTGCGACGGGGACTCCGTCGCGCTCACCGCGGCCACCCAACCCAGCATCGAGGAGATCGCGCTGGGGGCCCTTCCGGGCCTGCCGAAGATCGCGGTGCACTGGCCGCTGATCGACTTCGAGAACGGGCCGGTCGGCGGCGCGAACGACTTCATCGAGTGGTTCTTCAAGGCCGACCGCGGCGAGCTGGGGCCGTTCGTACTGGTGGTGGAGGGCTCGATCCCGAACGAGGCGATCAAGTCCGAGGGCTACTGGTGCGGGTTCGGCAACGACCCGGCCACCGGCCAGCCGATGACCACCAGCGAATGGCTCGACCGGCTAGCCCCGAAGGCCCTGGTGGTCCTCGCCGTGGGCACCTGCGCCACCTACGGCGGCATCCACGCCATGGCCGGCAACCCCACGGGCGCGATGGGCGTGTCCGACTACCTCGGTTGGGGCTGGAAGTCCGCGGCCGGCATCCCGATCGTCAACGTGCCGGGCTGCCCGGTGCACCCCGACAACCTGTCGGAGACCATCCTGTACCTGCTCTACCAGGCCACCGGCGCGGCACCGATGATCCCGCTCGACGAGGCGGGGCGGCCCACATGGCTGTTCGGCGCCACGGTGCACGAGGGCTGCGACCGCGGCGGCTACTACGAGCAGGGCGAGTTCGCCACGGAGTACGGCCAGCCGACGTGCCTGGTGAAACTCGGCTGCTGGGGACCCGTGGTGAAGTGCAACGTCCCCAAGCGCGGGTGGATCAACGGCGTGGGCGGTTGCCCGAACGTCGGCGGCATCTGCATCGGGTGCACGATGCCCGGCTTCCCGGACAAGTTCATGCCGTTCATGGACGCGCCACCGGGGTCGATGGTGTCCGGCGCCACGAGCAAGGCCGTGGGCGGAGTGATGCGCCGGCTCCGCAAGATCACCGAACGCAAGCTCGACGCGGAACCGAAGTGGCGCAAGAAGGGCCGCGACCTGACCACCGGCTACCAGAAGGTGTGGTGACTTCATGACCGCGACCCAGAGCGTGCCGACGACGGGGAAGAAGTCCCAGCTCGTCGAGATGGCGTGGGACCCGATCACCCGCATCGTCGGCAGCCTCGGGATCTACACGAAGATCGACTTCTCGGACAAGCGCGTGGCCGAGTGCCACTCGACGTCCTCGATCTTCCGGGGCTACTCGATCTTCATGAAGGGCAAGGACCCGCGCGACGCGCACTTCATCACCAGCCGCATCTGCGGCATCTGCGGTGACAACCACGCGACGTGCTCGGTCTACAACCAGAACATGGCCTACGGGGTGCGTCCGCCGCACCTCGGCGAGTGGATCATCAACCTCGGCGAGGCAGCCGAGTACATGTTCGACCACAACATCTTCCAGGAGAACCTGGTCGGGGTGGACTACTGCGAGAAGATGATCGCGGAGACCAACCCCGGGGTGCTCGAGCTCGCCAACCGCACCGAGTGCCGCAACGCCGGCGCCCACGGGTACAAGTACATCGGCGACATCATGCGCGCCCTCAACCCGTTCACCGGGGAGTTCTACCGCGAGGCGCTGCAGGTCAGCCGGTACACCCGGGAGATGTTCTGCCTGATGGAGGGGCGCCACGTGCACCCGTCCACGCTCTACCCGGGTGGCGTCGGCACGCACGCGACGATCCAGCTGTTCACCGACTACTACACGCGCCTCATGCGGTACGTGGAGTTCATGAAGCGCGTCGTGCCGATGCACGACGACCTGTTCGACTTCATGTACGAGGCGCTGCCCGGCTACGAGGAGGTCGGCCGCCGGCGCGTCCTGCTCGGTTGCTGGGGCTCGCTCAACGACCCGGACCACTGCGACTTCGAGTACAAGAACATGACGAACTGGGGTCGCAAGATGTTCGTGACCCCCGGCGTCGTCGTGGACGGGAAGCTGGTCACCAACGACCTGGTGGAGATCAACCTGGGCATCCGCATCCTGCTCGGCAGCTCGTTCTACCGGGACTGGGTGGACCAGGAGATGTTCGTGACCCGGGACCCGCTGGGCAACCCGGTGGACCAGCGGCACCCCTGGAACCAGCACACGATCCCGGCCCCGCAGAAGCGCGACTTCGACGACAAGTACAGCTGGACGATGTCGCCGCGCTGGTACGACGGCACCGACCATCTCGCCCTCGACACCGGCGGCGGCCCGCTCGCGCGGCTGTGGCCGACGGCGCTGTCCGGCCTGGTCGACTGCGGGTTCGTCAAGAGCACCGGGCACAGCGTGCAGATCAACCTCCCGCGCACGGTCGGTCGCCCGGAGGTCAGCTTCGAGTGGGTCCCGCCCACCGACAAGCAGGGCCGCCCGCTGTCCAACGCGATCGAGCGCAACCGCGCCCGGACCTACTTCCAGGCCTACGCGGCCGGTGTCGCGCTGCACTTCATCGAGAAGGCGCTCGCCGAGGTGCGCGGCGGCAACACCAAGACCTGGGAGAAGTTCACGGTCCCGGACGAGGCGATCAGCTGCGGCTTCACCGAGGCGGTGCGCGGCGTGCTGTCGCACCACATGGTGATCCGGGGCGGGAAGATCGCGAACTACCACCCCTACCCGCCGACGCCGTGGAACGGCAGCGTGCGCGACTCGTTCGGCACGCCCGGCCCCTACGAGGACGCGGTGCAGAACACACCGATCTTCGAGGAGAACAACCAGGAAAACTTCAAGGGCATCGACATCATGCGCGCGGTCCGCAGTTTCGACCCGTGCCTGCCGTGTGGCGTGCACATGTACAAGGGCGACGGGAAGCCGCTGCACAGGATGCACTCGCCGTCGATGCTGAACCAGATCTGATGAGTGCTGCTCACGACCCGCAGGTACTGGCGGAGCGCATCGACGCCCTGCTGGACGACATCGACGCACGGGCCGGGCAACCGGCCCGTGCGGCCGCCGAGGAACTCGTCCGCCAGCTCATGCTGTTCTACGGTGCCGGCCTGGCCCAGATCGTCGAGACCATCCGGGCCGGCGCCGGGCCGGACCTGGTGCACCGGATCGCCGCGAACCCGCTCGTCGGGTCGCTGCTCGCCGTGCACGACCTGCATCCGGTGGAGCTCAACACCCGCCTGCGGCACGCACTCGACACCGCGCGTCGCCGGCTCGGCAGCCACGGCGCGGGTGTCGAGTTCACCGGGGTGGACGGCGAGGGCATGGTCCGGGTGACGATCCCGGGCGGCTGCGGCACCGACACCATCCGCGACGTGGTCGCCGCGGCCGTCGCCGACGCGGCCCCGGAGACGGCGGGCGTCGTGTTCGACACGGCGGCGGCCGGCCCGACGCTGCTGCAGATCGGGGTGCGGCCCCCGGCCGGGGTGGGGCGGTGACCCGCTCCCTGCGGCGGTACCTGCAGGAACCGGAACGGACGGGGGCGCGCACGGCCCAGGAGCGGTGCGAGCTGTGCGCGACCCCGGTCCCGGCCGAGCACCCGCACCTCGTGGAGGTCGACGACCGTCGGCTGCTGTGCGCGTGCGGCCCGTGCGGGCTGCTGTTCAGCGAGCCCGGCCCGCGGCTGCGCTACCGCCGGGTGCCCGACCGGTACCTGCTCGACCCGGAGTTCGTGCTGTCCGACGGCCAGTGGGACGAGCTGCAGATCCCGGTCGGGATGGCGTTCTTCCTGCACAACTCGGCGCGCGACGCGATGATCGCCTGCTACCCGAGCCCGGCCGGGGCGACCGAGAGCGAGCTGGACCTCGAGGCGTGGTCGGGCGGTGTGGGGGCCGGCGCGCTCGCGGCCGAGCTGACCACCGACGTCGAGGCGCTCCTGGTGCGCCGCGGCGACGCCGGCCGCGGGGACGCGCGCTCGGAATGTCTCCTCGTGCCGATCGACGCCTGCTACCGGCTGGTCGGCCTGGTCCGGCTGCACTGGAAGGGGTTCGACGGGGGCTCGGAGGCCTGGGCGGCGATCGACGCGTTCTTCGACGAGCTGCGGGACCGGGCGCGCCCGCTGCGGCCGGTCCCGGGCCGGGGTGCGTCGTGAGGTTCCGCTGCACGGGGGCGCGTCCGCAGCTGCACGCCGCGGGCCCGACGATCCTGCTCGACCTGCAGGTCCGCGGCGACCCGGGGCAGCGGGTGCACTCGCTCGCGCTGCGCACGCAGATCCGCATCGAACCGCGCCGCCGCCGCTACACCCCGGAGGAGGCCGACAAGCTCACCGATCTGTTCGGCGAGCCCCGACGCTGGGGCGAGACACTCAACCCGCTCCAGCTGGCCACGGTCCCGACGATGGTGCAGGGCTTCACCGGCGAGACCACCGCGGAGATCGAGATCCCGCTGACCTACGACCTCGACATCGCCGCCACGAAGTACCTGCACGGGTTGGGCGCCGACACCGAGGTGCCGCTGCTGCTGCTGTTCACCGGCACGGTGTTCTACTCCCCGGACGGCGGGCGCGGCGTGCAGGTGGGGCTCGTCCCGTGGCACGAGGAGGCGACGTTCCGCCTGCCCGTCGCCGTGTGGCGCGCGGCGATGGACGAGCACTTCCCCGGCGCGACCTGGCTGCGCGTGCACCGCGAGACGCTCGACGCGCTGCAGGCCTACCGCTCCGAGCACGCGATCCCCACCTGGGACGACACCCTGCACCGACTGCTCAAGGAGGCGGGATCGTGACGGTGCGCAGCGATCTCGACGACGTCGCGAAGGTCGCCGACGCCGTGCTGTTCGAGGGCTACCTGCTCTACCCGTACCGGGCCTCTGCGCAGAAGAACCGGCTGCGCTGGCAGTTCGGCGTGCTCGTCCCGCCGTCGTTCGGCGCCCGCTGCGGCGAGCCCGCCCGCAGCCGGACGGAGTGCCTGCTCGAGCCCGCGCGGGGAGCCTCGTTGCACGTGCGGCTGAGGTTCCTGCAGCTGCGCGCCCGGTCGGTCTACGACGCCGACGGCCGCGCGGTCGACCAGCTCGTCGTCGACGAGGTGCGGCACTTCCCCTGGGAGGAGGGGGTGCCGCGGACGGTGGACGCGGTGCTGGCGCTCGACGAGGTGCTGGCCGCCGGTCCGGAGCAGGGGCACACCGTCGCCTTCCGGCTCCCCGAGGAGCTCGAGGTGGAGGCGGTCGGTGCCGACGGCGCGAGCGTGCACCGCCGCTGCTGGCCGGTCGAGGGCCGGCTGGTGGTCTCCGCGACCCCGCTGCCCGGGCCGTACGACGTGCTGCGGTTGCGGGTCGACGTCGTCAACGATTCCGCATGCCCGCGCAACGCACCCCGCGAGACCGCCCTGCGCACGGCGCTGATCGCCGCGCACACGCTGATCGCGGTAGCCGGAGGCGGCTTCCTGTCCAGCACCGACCCGCCCGAGTGGGCCGCGGCCGCGACGCGCGAGCTGACCAACGAGCACACCTGGCCGGTGCTGGCCGGGCCGCCGGGCAGCACCGACGTCGTGCTGTCCAGCCCGATCATCCTGGCCGACCATCCGCAGCTCGCCCCGGAGAGCCCGACCGACCTGTTCGACGGGACCGAGATCGACGAGATCCTGAGCCTGCGCACGCTCGTGCTCACCGACGCGGAGAAGGCCGAGGCGCGGGCCACGGACCCACGGGCCGCCGGCGTCATCGACGCGGTGGACGCGATGCCGCCGGAGATCTGGGAACGCCTGCACGGCGCGATCCGGTCCCTGGAGCCGGCCGACCGGGTGCCGGAGCTGCGCACGCCCACCGCGGACCCTCCCGAGTGGGCGGAACCGACCGCGCCCTGGTGGGACCCGGGTGCCGACGCGTCGGTCTCGCCCGAGACCGACGCCGTCGTCGTCGACGGGGTGACGGTGGCGAAGGGCAGCGCCGTGCGCCTGCACCCGCGGGGCCGCAGCGACGCCCAGGACCTGTTCCTCGACGGGATGGCCGCCACCGTGCAGGCCGTGCTGCACGACGTCGACGGCGAGACCCACGTCGCCGTCTCCCTCGACGACGACCCCGCCGCCGAGCTGCAGCTCGCGCACGGCCGGTTCCGCTATTTCCGGCCCGACGAGCTGGAACCGGTGCGGTGATGCGCGCCGAGCTGCTGGTGGCGGGGATCGGCAACGTCTTCCTGTCCGACGACGGCTTCGGCGTCGAGGCCGCCCGCCGCCTGGAGGCGCGCCGCGCGGAGCTGCCGGCGGGCGTCGAGATCGCCGACGTCGGGATCCGCGGGATGCACCTGGCCTACCGGCTGCTCGACGGCTACCGCACGCTCGTCCTGCTCGACACCGCCGCCCGCGGAGGCGCCCCCGGTTCGCTCTACCTGCTGGAGCACGACCTGGACGCGATCGGAGGCTGCGCGACCTCCGGCTTCGACGCCCACGGCATGGACCCGGCGTCGGTGCTCGCGATGCTCGACGACCTGGCCAACGGGGTCGGCGTCGAGCGGCCCGTGCAGCGGGTGCTCGTCGTCGGGTGCGAGCCCGCCTGCCTCGACGAGGGCATCGGGTTGTCCGAGGCGGTCGCGGCGGTCGTCGACCGCGCGGTGCAGGCCGTGCTCGACCTCGTGCAGGACCTGATCCACGACGAAGGAGAAGAACATGATCACCCGCGTACTGGTCGGAGCCCTGCTGGTGGCGGCGGCCGCGGCGGCGGTGGTGGCCGTGCAGTCGCTCCCTGAGCTGCAGCGGTACCGCCAGATGCGCGAGATGTAGCGCCGTGTGCCTGGGCATCCCCGGTGAGATCGTCGAGCTCCACACCGACCATCCCGACCTGGCGACGGTGCGCGTCGAGGGAGTCGCGCGGCCGGTGAACGTCGGCCTCCTGCGCGACGACGGCGAGCAGCTTCGCCCCGGCGACTGGGTCCTCATCCACCTGGGCTTCGCGCTCGCCCGCACCGACGAGGCGACGGCGAAGGCGTCGCTGGCGTGGGTGACCGGGACCGGCGACGAGTTCGCGACGCTGGGCACCGGGGAGGTCGTCGACCGGCAGGACTGATCCCGGGAACAGGGAGGACCGCGTGACCGGGAACCGGCACGACCCGGGGCTCGTCGAGGTCGGGTTCGACCTCGCCGCCCACGAGACCGCGCGCCTCGCCGCCGTCGTCGCGGCACTCGCCGAGCAGCCGGGCTGGGATCCCGGCCAGGTGCTCGCCGACGAGGCGGCTGCCGGGCTTCCCGCAGCCGCTCGCCGCCTGACCCGCGCCCCCCATTCCCGATGACGGTCAGGAACGGCTGCGGTTCGCGCGCCCGTTCGTCGCTCCCGCGGTGGCGCCGTGGCCGTTCGTCCGGCCGCGGCCCTCGACCGCGACGAGCCGCGTGTAGCGGTCACGGAACACGTGCAGCGCGTCGTGGGTGTGCTCCAGCTCCACTGCCTGGGCGTCGAGGCTTGCGACACCCAGCTCGGTGACGAAGTAGGTGCGCCGGGCCGGACCCACGTCGGACGTGTGCCACTCCGATCGGACCAGGCCCTGGCGCTCGAGCCCGCGCAGCGCCCGGTAGACGCCTCCGGCGTCACCGTCGCCGTCGTGCATCGGGCGCAGCCGGGCGGCCAGCTCGTAGCCGTGGTCCGGTCGTTCCCGCAGCAGCAGCAGCAGGCAGGGTTGCAGGAAGTTCCTGGGCTCGAGTTCGGCCATGTGGTGGTCCTCGTTACCGCGATCGCCTCGGGAGACCGATCGTCCTCCCCCGTGATCGGTATCACAAGCCAGGTCAGGCTTGCCTGTGCCCGGCGGTCAGCGCGACCGGCGACGCCACGGGAGGCCCCGGCGGTGGACGGCCGCCTGCAGCTCGGCGGACCGCTCGGCGACGGCCGCGTCCAGGGCGTCGAGCTCGCGGGGGTCGGCCCGGGGGTCGGGCTCGGGCCGCCGGCGCAGGGTCATCCAGGACTCGTCCCACAGGACGTCCAGCGCGGCCTCCCAGTGCAGCTCGACCCCGATCCGGGTGAGCGCCGCCCGCTCCTGCGCGCGCCCCATCGCGACCTCGAGGTCGACGAGCTCGCGGGCCAGCTCCGCCGCGCGCCGCCGGTCGCGCTCGCGCAGCGCCTCGGCCGCAGCGGCGATCGAGCTGACGACCTCCTTGTAGCGACGCGCGGCGGCCGCCGGAGGCTCGGTCACGGAGGAAGGCTACTCCGCGGGACGAACCGCTGCGCCGGACCAGCACGGCGAGTGCGCCGGACCAGCACGGCGAGTGCGCCGGTCCGGGCCGGGGAGTCACTCCGGGGTCGCCGTGTAGGCGGCGACGGTGCGCTCCGCCGCGCCTCGCGCCGCCGCCGGATCGGCCCCCGAGGCCAGGTGCGCCTCGCCCCAGGACCGCCCGCTCAGCGTGATGAACCGCACCCCCTCGGAGCTCGCCGCCCACGCCGCGCCGTCCTGCGGGTCGACGGTGCCGCCGCCGGACAGATGGCCCGCCAGGCCCATCAACCCCATGTCCCACCCGATGCCGACGGCGCCCGGCCCGAACTCGGCCCACCGTTCGTCGTCGACGTGCGCGACGTGCTCCAGCACGAACCGCGTCCCGCCCGCCGACGCCGCGGCGAGCGACAGCTCGATCCAGCTCACCTCGCCGCCGTACTCCCAGGTCGCGGCGAAACCCCTCGGCGGGTCGCAGCGCTCGATCCGCCCGCCGGCGTTGCCCTCCAGCTGGTAGCGCCCGCCGAGCCTCAGGTCGCCGGAGACGGGCAGGAACCAGCGCGGGATGCGTTCGGGGTTCGTGCAGGCGTCCCACACGTCGTCGAGGTCGGCGTCGTAGGTGCGGCTGATCGTCACGACGCGGGCCTCGCCGGCGTCCAGCGTGCGCGTGCCGACCTGGCGACGCGTGGCGTTGATCTCGTGCTCGACCTCGATCACGGGTTCCTCCCGGTCTTGTCATCGGAGACTGCATCGTCGGCGGCGCGGGCCCGCCGACCGCGGGACAGCTCGGTGGCCAGAGCGTCCAGGTGCGGCGTCCAGAATCGCCGGAAGCGGTCCAGCCACATCTCGACGTCGCGAAGCGGCTCGGCCCGCACGGCGTAGAGGCGCCGGGTGCCCTCGGGGCGCACGGTGGCGAAGCCGTTCTGCCGCAACACCCTGAGGTGCTGGGAGACCGCGGGCTGGGAGATCCCGAACTCGTCGCGGATCACCGCGCACACCGCGCCCGCGCTGAGCTCGCCGTCGGCGAGCAGCTCGAGGATCCGGCGCCGGACCGGGTCGCCGAGGACGTCGAACGCGTGCACGTCGCCAGTCTAACGGCTCCGGCTTATATAAGCCAGGACGAGATATCGGGCACGATGACGACCTCAGGGCGGGCGTGCTGGGCGCGGTCGAACCACAGGCCGCGCCCGGGCCGGGGCGACCACGGCAGCAACATCCCGGGCGTGAGGACGCCCAGCTCGGAGCCCTGCACGTCGAGGCCGACGAACGCGCCGAGGTCGTCAGGCGCGGCCCCCAGCGTGAGCAGCGACCTCAGCCGCTGGGCGCTGCGCCACCAGCCCAGGACGTGCACGTCGACCTCCGGTCCGAACCGCAGGACCTGGCGCAGCGCGTCGGTGCCGGTGCGCTCGAGCACGGGATCCGCCGCGTCCGCCCCGAACAGCACGAGGAAGGTCGGCCGGCGGGGCCCGCCCGCGAGGCGGGTGGTCACCTCCGCCCCCAGCGCCTCCACCCGCTCGCGCACGGCGTCGAGCCCGACCGTCTGCGCCGCGTGTCCGGCCCTGCCGAGCAGCGCGACGAGGCCCGCCGCGACCGCCCCCGCCTCGGCGACCAGCGGGCAGACCACGACGTCGACGGCGCCCGGCGCGAACTGTCCGGCCAGCGAGCCGGCGGCCGCCCCGAGGACCCGGACGGCGTCGTCGGCGCCGGCGCCGACCACCCCGAGGTTGCGGCCCGGCGCCGCGGGCAGGGCCACGGTCGCTGCGCCGCCCGAGACCGCGATGCACTGGCCCACCAGCGCGCGCGGCGGCCCCGACGCCGGAGTGAGCCCGGCCACGAGATCCGCGGCCCGCGGCGCCCGGCTGCCGTCGAACAGGTACGGCTGCGGGCGCGCCGGGTACTCCTCGTACGAGCGGCGCTGCACCTCGTCGACCGAGCCCCTGCCCGTCGCGTCCGGGATCCGCACGATCTCGTTGCCGTGCCGGATCCCCGACTCGTGGTTGAGCACCGCGTGCCAGCGCGGCAGGTCGAGCGTCGCGTCGTTCAGGTCGGCGAGCACGCGCCGGGCCCGCGGCAGCGCGATCCGCAGCACGAACTGCTCGAAGATCGCCGGACGCCCCCAGAACGCCTCGATGCCCGAGACGTCCTGGCTCGCCAGCACCAGGTGGATCCCCTGGGAGCGGCCGCGACGCGCGACGTCCTCGAGCAGGATCGTCGCCTGGCGGGTGACGGCGTCGCGCTCGGCGAACAGGTACTGGAACTCGTCGATCACCGCGACGATCCGTGGCCAGCGCCCGTGCGGGTCGACCCGACGCAGCTCCTCGAGCTTGGTCACCTCGTGCGCCTTGGCCGCCTCGGCGCGCCGGCGCATCTCGTCGGCCAGGAACTGCAGCAGAGCCAGCCCGAACTCGCGGTCGGTGTTGACGTTGACGCCGACCAGGCGCGCGTGCGGCAGCCACGTCGGGTCGCGCAGGCCGGGCGCGAACTGGGCGAAGGACACGCCCTCCTTGAAGTCCAGGAGGTAGAACTCCAGCTCGTCCGGCGGGTAGCGGGACGCCATCGACGCGATCATCGTCAGCAGCAGGTTCGTCTTGCCCGAGCCGCTGGGCCCGCCGATCAGCGCGTGCGGCGACGCGTCGGCCAGCACGACCGGGACCGGCAGCCCCTCGGCGAAGCCGACGGGCGCCCGCAGCCCGCTGTGCGACCGTGCCCGCCCCCACTGCTCCCGCGGCGGCAGCAGGTCGTGGAACGTGCCGACGCGGGCCCGCCACTCCTCGTGCGCCTTCGCGATCCCGTGGCAGGCGTCGACGACGGCGGCCTGCGGCAGCGGTGGGTCGGGCACCAGCTCGACGTGCGGCCCGGTCATCGACGAGGACCCGACGACGCCCGGCCGCTCCTTCGCCAGCCGCGATCCGGGCGCAGCCTCCTCGCGCAGGGTCACGGTCTCGACCGGTGCGTTGACCGTCATCGGCACGTCGAGCAGCACGAGCTGCACCCCGCACGCCGGCCCGCCGCGGGCCACCCGCTGGAGCTGGCGGTGGTCCTCCTCGCGCAACGCGGCGCGGTTGCCGGCGAGCACCGCCAGGACCCACGGCTCGGTGCGCGCGGGCGTGGCGGTCAGGGAGTGCAGGGCGCGCAGCGAGGGCTGCCCGCCGACCAGCACCCGGGTGTGCACCCGCCGGATCCGGTCCGCAAGGTCCTCGAGCAGTTGCGGGAGCCGCCCCGGGTCGTGCACGGTGAGCAGGCCGGTGCGGGTGAGCGGGTACAGGCCGGGCAGCGCGCCGGTGAGCCGGCCGACGTCCCACACGTGCACCTGCACCAGCCCGGGCCGGAAGTGCGCGACGACCCGCATCACCAGGGCCTCCACCAGTGCCTCCGCGGCCGCGCGGGTGCCGGGCGTCGACGTCAGCTGCAGGTGCGACTCGTCGAGCAGCGGCACCCCCACGCCGAACGTGCGCTCCGGACGGACGCGCAGGCGCCCCGAGCCGATGCGCCACAGCTGCGGCACCCCGGTCGTGCCGTCGGCCTTGCCGGGCCGGTGCAGCCACTCGTCGGGCGGCCGGCCGGCCGGACCGGGAGCATGTTCGGCCAGCAGGCGGTCCAGCTGCGCCGGTCCCGTCGCGAGCCACGTCTCGAACGCCTCCACCCGGTCCGCCTCCACCCGCGCGACCGCGGCCGCCAGCCGCGGGTTGGCGAACACCCGGGTGAGCTCCGGATCGCTGCGCGCCGCGTCCAGGCCCTGGTCGCGCAGCCACATCTCGACCATCGTCTCGGCGTGCGCGTGCACCGCGGCGTCGCGGCCCCGCTCGGCGGCACCCAGTGCGGCGGCGACGGCGGCGCACAGGCCGTCGAAGGCGGCGCGCACCCGCTCGCGACGGTTCGACCGGCCGGGCACGCCGTCACAGCCGCGCGTCGATGTCGGCGACGACCGCCGCGCCGCCGGCGATCAGCGTGAGCCCGCGGTCCAGCTCCGCGCCCGCCCGCTGCAGCTCCACCGGCACGAGCGGCTCCGAGTGCCCGGCGTCGAGCGCGGTGAGCACGGCGATGGCGTCGGTGATCCGCGCCCGGGCCACGCCTGCGTGCCGGTAGGCGGTGCCGAGCTGCTCGGCCACGCCGGCCAGCACGGTGCGGATCTCGCCGAGCGACTCGGTCACAGCCGGTTCGCGACGCCCTCGGACGCCTGGATCGCGGCGGCGACGGCCTGCTGCACCTCGGTGATGCTGCCGACGGCCTGGGCGAGCAGGCCGTTGGCCTCCGAGACGTCGGCCTGGGAGCTGCCCTCGGTGGCGCGCAGCAGCGCGCCCTGCGCCTGCTCCAGCGAGGCGTGAGCCTGCTGCAGCGCCCCGATGCTCTCGGAGGCCTTGTCGTTGGCCAGTGCGATGCCGGCGCGGACCTCTTCGATGCTGGCCATGACGGCTGTTCCTCCAGGTGTCGTTCGCGCGCGTGGCCCCCTGAGCGTCCCGGGGAGCCACCGCGGAATCTAGTCCTCCCGCACCACCCGCGAGCGTCGCACCGTATCCGGTCGGTCACGGCGCGGCGTATGCGACGGGCACTCCGCCGTCCTAGCATCGGGCGAGCGGCGCGGCGACCGTCGGGGGCGCGATATGGACACGAGCGAACGGCAGGCGGGTCTCGCGGCCCCGGCGGGCGGGCACGCGCGGATCCGCCAGATCGGCCCCGGGTTGCTCGCCGCGGCCACCGGCGTCGGCGCGGGCGATCTCGTCGCCACGATGGTCGCGGGTGCCCGGTTCGGCACGGTGCTGCTGTGGGCCGCGGTGCTCGGCACGGTGCTCAAGCTGGCGCTCGCAGAGGGCGTCGGGCGCTGGCACCTGGCCTCGGGAACCACGCTGCTCGACGGCTGGCGGCGCCTGGGCTACTGGGCCACCGGCTTCTTCGGCCTCTACATCGTGGTCTGGGGCCTGGTGTACGGGGCGACGGCGATGTCCGCGGTCGGGCTGCCGCTCAACGCCCTGTTCGGCGGGCTGTCGGTGCGGTACTGGGGCATGATCGCCGGCGTCTGCGGTCTGGTGCTGGTGTGGGGCCAGCGCTACGCCGCGTTCGAGAAGCTCATGGTCGTCCTCGTCGGGGTCATGTTCGTCTCGGTGGTCACGACCGCCGTGCTCGTCGCCCCGGACCTCGGCGACGTCGCGAACGGGCTGGTGCCGCGCCTGCCGCCGGGTTCGACGATCTACGTACTCGGCCTGATCGGCGGCGTCGGCGGCACGATCACGCTGGCGGCCTACGGCTACTGGATGCTCGGGAAGGGCTGGCGGGGCACCGGGTGGCTGGCCACGATGCGGCTGGACAACACCGTCGGCTACGTCATGACCGGGATCTTCGTCGTCGCGATGCTGGTGGTCGGCGCGGACATCCTGCTGGGCCAGGACCTCACCGCCGGCGACGCCGGCCTGGTCGCTCTCGGCGACGAGCTCGGCGCCCGCTACGGCGACTGGTCGCGGCTGGTGTTCCTGGTCGGGTTCCTCGCGGTCAGCGCCACCTCGTTGCTCGGTGTGTGGAACGGCGTCGGGCTCCTCTTCGCCGACTGGACGCGGACGATCCGCCTGCCGCACGGCGTCCACGCCGGCGTCGGCGCCCCCGACCGCGCCTACGACGCGCGTGCCGCTGAGCGCAGCTGGTCCTTCCGCGGCTATCTGCTGCTGCTGACCTTCCCGCCGATGGTGCTGCTGTTCCTGGACCAGCCGTTCGCGGTGACCCTGGTATACGGCGTGCTGGGCGCGGCGTTCATGCCGTTCCTCGGCGTGACGCTGCTGATGCTGCTGAACTCGCGGCGCGTGGGGCGCACCGGTCACTCGGGCTGGTTGTCGAACCTGTTGCTGGTGGCGGCCTCGGCACTGTTCCTCGTGCTGCTCGCCGTGGACCTGGTGGAACGGTTCGGGTAGGCGGCCGCCGTCCCCACCCGGCGCGCCCGCCGGCGGCGCTCAGGCGGCCGTGCCGAGCAGCATGACGGCCATCGCCGCGCCCATCGCCACGTGCGCCACGGCCTCACCGCGGGCGGTGGGGACCAGGACGGCGCGACGTTCGAGCACCGCGGCGCCGCCGGGAGCGACCGGCGCGGCCCCGGCGCCGCACGGCTCGGTGGTCAGGTGCCGCACCGCGTGGGCGACGAAGTACGCGGCGAGCAGC